>JADHLR010000021.1 GCA_016780525.1 Candidatus Puniceispirillum sp. | reverse complement strand
CATGTTGTTGGAGATATTAGACACAAAGCGCTCTGTTTGAAATCAGGTCGAAATTCGTGAAAAAAATTTCATTATTTTGGCTTGTCAAAACGCGCAGCACAATCACCAATGGCACGCAATTAGGCATAGATTCGCTGTCGAAATAATGCCAAAAATGGGGAAGCTCGCCGCCGGTCATAACCGATCTGATTTGCACCAGCATCTCAGATTTTGTCAGCAGTGGGATGGATAGATGTCGTCACGGTAGCGGCGGCATGAAGACATAGAGAGGAACAGAACAAAGATGAATATTCATGAGCATCAGGCCAAACAAATCCTGCAGGAGTTTGGCGCGCCGATCGCAAAAGGTGCCGCGATAACCGCAATTGAGCAGGCCGAGTCCGCTGTTGCGGCGCTGCCCGGCCCGGTTTGGGTCGTCAAAAGCCAAATTCACGCTGGTGGCCGCGGCAAAGGCAAGTTTAAGGAGCTGCCAGCTGATGCAAAAGGCGGCGTACGGGTTTCCTTCTCGGCTGACGAAGCGCTTGAAAATATTCGTGAAATGTTTGGCAAAACATTGGTGACACAGCAAACTGGCCCGTCAGGCAAAGCTGTAAACCGGATTTATGTCGAAGACGGCGCCGACATCGACCGTGAATTATATCTATCGATATTGGTCGATCGCGAAACCGGCAAAACATCATTTGTCGCCTCTACCGAGGGCGGCATGGATATCGAAACCGTGGCGCATGATACGCCAGAACTGATCCATTCGATTGGCATCACAGCCAGCGCCGGATGCACCGACAGCGATGCGGCAAAGCTTGCTGATGCGCTGCAGCTGGACGGCACTGCCCGCACGCAGGGCACGGCATTGTTCAAAAATCTGTATAATGCGTTTGTCGCCAAAGATATGAGCCTGCTCGAAATCAACCCGCTGATCATTACCAAATCCAACGATGTTCAAGTGCTTGACGCAAAGGTGTCATTCGACGGCAACGCGCTGTTCCGTCATCCCGACATCATGGAATTGCGGGACGAAACCGAAGAAGATGAAAAAGAAGTCGAAGCGTCTAAACATGACCTTGCCTATATCGCGCTTGATGGCGAAATTGGCTGTATGGTTAATGGTGCCGGCCTTGCCATGGCCACCATGGATATCATTAAACTTTACGGTGCTGAGCCGGCGAATTTTCTTGATGTCGGCGGCAGCGCAACAACCGAACGTGTGACAGCCGCCTTTAAAATCATCACTGCCGACCCGAATGTCAAAGGCATTTTGGTGAATATTTTTGGCGGTATCATGCGCTGTGATGTTATCGCAACAGGCGTTGTACAGGCAGCTTCGGATATCAGCCTGAATGTGCCGTTAGTGGTGCGCCTCGAAGGCACAAAAGTTGAAGAAGGAAAGGCCATCATCAATGAGAGTGGCCTTAATGTGATCGCTGCTGATGACCTTGATGATGCGGCACAAAAAATTGTTAAAGCCGTGAAGGGTTAAAGACATGTCTATTTTGATCAACAAGGATACCAAAATTATCACCCAAGGCCTGACCGGCAAGACCGGCACCTTTCATACCGAACAGGCACTCGCCTATCACGGCACGCAGATGGTTGCCGGTACGCATCCGCAAAAGGGTGGCCAGCAATGGACCAGCGCATCGGGACAAAGCCTGCCGCTCTACAGTTCGGTTGCCGAGGCCAAAGATGCAACCGGGGCCAATGCCTCGGTGATTTATGTGCCACCTGCCGGTGCCGCCGCCGCGATTGAGGAATCTATTGATGCCGGCATCGAACTGATTACCTGTATCACCGAAGGCGTTCCGGTTCTTGACATGGTGCGCGTGAAGGAAAAGCTGAACGCCTCAAAATCACGGCTGATCGGGCCGAACTGCCCCGGGCTGATGACACCGGATGAGTGCAAAATTGGCATCATGCCAGCCAGCATTTTCAGAAAAGGGTCAGTCGGCGTGCTATCGCGTTCCGGCACATTGACCTATGAGGCTGTCTATCAGACATCAATGGCTGGACTTGGCCAAAGCTCTGCTGTGGGCATCGGCGGCGACCCGGTCAAAGGCACTGAATTTATTGACGTGCTTGAACTGTTTCTGGCGGATGATGCGACCGAAGCCATTATCATGATTGGTGAAATCGGTGGCTCCGCCGAAGAAGACGCCGCGCAGTTTCTGATTGACGAGGCGAAGAAAGGCCGCTCCAAACCAACGGTTGGCTTTATCGCCGGGCTGACATCACCGCCGGGACGCACCATGGGTCATGCTGGCGCGGTCATTTCAGGCGGCAAAGGTGGCGCCGATGACAAGATCGCCGCGCTCGAAGCGGCCGGTGTGCGGGTATCGCCATCGCCAGCCAAACTCGGCGATACATTAGTATCTCTGCTAAATGGCTAAACCAATTTCCTCCAAAGCAAAACGGCGGTGACATATCACCGCCGTTTTTTTATGTCATGGATTTACACCCGGATGGCTTTCGCAGCGTTAGCCGACGCTGGCGACCTTATCAAAATTTGCATTTGCATGCAGCCGCGCATCAACGATTGACACAATCTGGTCAAGCTCGGCATTGTGCAGCCCAAGACCCTTGCCAATCAATTGCACCAGCCGGTCAACACGCTCAATATTGGCGACGCCAGAGGCAATGGCCCGTGCCGCCGAAGACGGCTTCAACAGGCTATTTGCCGCATTCGCATATTTTTCAAAGGGCACCTGATCGGCAGCGTCCGCACCAAGCTGGCGGGCCAACGCATCAACCCACGCATACATCTGTGATGACGCATCAATGTCACCATGCACAGCGTCGCGAATGGCGCGCACCCCGTCATCCTCAACACAGCGGTAATTCCCAGTCAGCAGCATGCTCCATTTTGCCATCGGCACAAACAAGCTGTCATATACACGCAATTTAACCGGCACATCTTTGCCGTCAATTGTGACCGCAGCGATATCGGCTTCCAGCTGCCGCAACAATGCTGTATGCGCCGGGTCAGCAAAAACCGCCGCTTTAAAGTTTGTTGGCAGGCCAACATGCAAAATATTAGTGCCTTCCTCGGGCGGACGGAACGCCTGTGGATCAGGGCTGCATAAAGACATCAGCCCGGGTTCAAAACCCTGCCAGACAGACGCATCATCATAGGCACTGTCCAGCGCCATATTCTCAAGCGATTCGATCCGGCGCAAAAATGGCAAGGGCGGCATGTTCATGATCGACAGACATGGCTTACCGCTCGCCGCAATCCGCGCCATCAGGCCACGCACAGACGGCGCTGAATATTGTGGCTCCTGCATGGCCAGCGCGATCATGTCATAATCTTCCGGGCGCGCCTGTTCAGGTGTCACCGCATTCAAGCTGCCAGGCAGGTCAGCCGAGCGAATGGCACGGTGCGCGTCTTCATCGCGCAGCTTGATCCGCACTTCGGTGCCCTCGCTATTGATCAGCGCCGCCGAGGCAGACCGACAGATTAATGTGACATCATGCCCTGCCATCAGCAGTTTTGTGGACAATAACGACCCATATGATGCACCCAAAATAAGCATCTTCATCTGACAATCTCCTAGCAATATCTGCCCAATATCTGCGACGCATTCTGCCAGTTTGATGGGCACTCCAACGGTTGGAGATCCGCATCTGCGGCATTTTGGTTTGGCGTTGCGTACGCGGAACCGCCAAAACACAACACTAAAATCATCTAAAAGGGTCACGAAAGCGAGGAAAAAAGAGAAAATGTGAAAATTGTAAATTTTTTACATTTTCATTTTACAAAGGCCCGCGACCTCCCTAATATTGTGGTAACAAACCCGTAACGCCTCAGCAAACTGAGCCATAACGGGCATTTAGGAGACCTATTCCGCAGGAGGCATAGTGTGCAGGAAAAAATTCTGGTTGGCCACAAATTACGCCGGTTGCGCCAATCAATGGAGCTGTCGCAGACGGCAATGTCCGAAATTCTGGATATCAGCCCGTCCTATCTGAATCTTCTCGAGCATAACCAGCGCCCGCTGACCGTCGCGCTTTTATTACGCCTCGGCAATAGCTTTGACATTGACCTTAAGGAATTTGCCGAGGATGACAGCGCCGCATTAAACACCTCAATTACCGAAATTTTTACCGACCCGCTATTGGCGGATGAACGTGTCCCGCGGCGCGAAATTCAGGACATGATCACCGCTGCCCCGGGCGCCGCGCGTGCCATCTACACGCTGTTTCAGGCCTATCGAAAAGTACGCGATGAAATTGAGGTGACGACTGGCGATGGCCGGATGATGACCAAGGTCAATGCCCCGGTTGAGCGGGTGCGCGAGTTTTTACAGTCACAAAATAATTATTTTGCAGTGCTTGAAGATGCCGCCGAAACATTATGCGAAAAGGCGGGCATTATGTTTCAGGGCAATAGCGGCGAGAAAACCGCCATGGAAAATCCGCTGGCCAATATTGCCAACCATATCAACAGCACGGCTGGCTTGCGGGTTCGGGTGTTACCGGTCAAGGTGATGCAAAACCAGCTGCGCCGCTACGACCAGCATCGCCGCGAAATTCTGCTCAGCGAAGCGTTACGCCGGCCACAGCGACAGTTTCATTTGCTGGTACAATATGCGCTGCTCAGCCAGCAGCCGATTCTGGATGAGATCTGCGCCACACTGGACAGCGATGATCAGCAGACCGTGTCATTGCTGAAGGTCACATTGGCGGCGTATTTTGCTGGCGCGGTCATGATGCCCTATGACGCATTTCTCGAATCAGCCAAAAATCTGCGTTATGATCTGGATTTGCTTGGTCGTCGTTTCGATACATCGCTAGAGCAGGTTTGCCACCGGCTGACCACTTTGAACGCATCGCATATGCGCGGCATACCGTTCTTTTTTGTGCGGGTCGATGATGCCGGCAACATTTCCAAACGGCTGGCTGCTGCCGGTATGCAATTTGCCACACATGGCGGCACCTGTCCTAAATGGGCCGTGCATAAGGCTTTCCGCACCCCTGAAAAAATTCTGACACAGGCGGTGGAGCTTCCCGGTGGGCAGAAATTTTTCACCCTTGCCAGAACGGTGCCGCCCTTGTGGTCAGCTGTATCAGAAGAAACCACCGAATTTGCTGTGGCGTTGGGATGCGAATTGCATCATGCGCGCGACATTATCTATGCCGATCACATCGATACCGGCAAACCAAAAAATCTGGAACCGATTGGCATTGGCTGTGCCGCTTGTGAACGTATGGACTGCACCCAACGGGCGCATCCGCCGATTGGGCATGAATTGCGCTTTGATGGCCATATGCGGCGGGCGGGCATGTTCGATCTGGATATCAACTGACGCGGCGATGATTGCCGCATAAAAATGACGGCACCATAACGGCGCCGTCATATTTTTTGCGTTTTAATCTTGCGAGCCGGGATGCAACCAGATGGTGCTTATTCAGCCGCCACAGCGCTCGGTTTACTAACCCGACAAGCGGCAAATTTGAATTCCGGGATCTTGCCATAGGGATCAACCTGCGGATTGGTCAGAATGTTCGCCGCCGCCTCAACATAGGCAAATGGCACAAACACCATATCATCCGACACAGCTTTATCAGCACGCGCCATAATCGAAATCGAACCACGACGTGTTTCAATTGTGATCATTTCGCCAGCGACAATGCCCAATTTATGCATTGTCCGCGGGTGCAACGAGGCATTCGCTTGCGGCTCGACAGTGTCTAGTACATGCGCTCGCCGGGTCATTGAACCAGTGTGCCAATGTTCGAGCTGGCGTCCGGTCGTCAGCACCATCGGATATTCAGTATCCGGGGTTTCCGCCGGCGCGATTATGCTGGCCGGGGTAAAGCGGGCGCGGCCCTCATGCCTTGGAAACCCGTCACCAAACACAATTGGCTGGCCCGGGTCGGTCTCGTCAAGCGACGGATAGGCCACAACATTTTCTGTTTCCAGACGTTCCCAGGTGATGTTTTCAAGCGATTTCATCGAGCGTTTCATCTCGGCAAATACTTCGCGTGGACCTTCATATGCCCAGTTAAGCCCAAGCCGCTTGGCAAGCTCAACGGTGATCCACCAATCCTCTTTGGCCTGACCGGGCGGGGCAATCGCCGGCCGCCCCATCTGTACCTGACGGTTGGTGTTGGTCACCGTACCGGTCTTTTCCGCCCAGGCTGAAGCTGGCAAAATCACATCAGCATAATTTGCTGTTTCGGTGAGGAAAATATCCTGTACGACAAGGTGATCCAGCTTTGCCAGCGCGTCACGCGCATGCCCGACATCCGGGTCTGACATCGCCGGGTTTTCACCCAAAATATACATCGCAGAAATATCGCCGTCATGTACCGCATCCATAATTTCGGTAACGGTTAGGCCTTTTTGATCCAGAATATTGTCAGACTGCCAAATTTCATTAAAGGCAGAGCGCACACCTTCATCCGTGACACTCTGATAATCCGGCAAAAACATCGGGATCAATCCGGCATCTGACGCGCCTTGCACGTTATTCTGCCCGCGCAGCGGATGCAGACCGGTGCCAGGGCGTCCGACCTGGCCACACATCAGCGCCAGCGAGATCAGACAACGCGAATTATCGGTGCCATGAATATGCTGTGAGACACCCATGCCCCAGAAAATCATAGCTGATTTCGCGGTGGCAAAATCACGCGCCACAGCCCGCAAGCTGTCCGCATCAATACCGCAGAATTCTGCCATTTTTTCCGGGGTAAAATCTTTCAGGTGCGCCTTCATGGCATCCCAGTTTTCGGTGAAACCATCAATATATTGCTGATCATAAAGCTGTTCTTCAACAATCACATTCATGATGGCGTTCAGCATCGCCACATCAGATCCGGGACGGAATTGCAGCATATGCGTGGCGTGACGCTTCAGCCCATGACCACGCGGATCCATCACGATCAGCTTGCCACCACGTTTCGCAAATTGCTTGAAATAGGTCGCCGCCACCGGATGATTTTCCGTTGGGTTGGCACCGATTACAATTGCCGCATCGGCATTTTCAATTTCATTAAAGGTGGCGGTAACGGCACCTGACCCTACATTTTCAAGGAGCGCCGCAACTGATGACGCATGGCACAGGCGTGTGCAGTGATCCACATTATTGTGACCAAATCCCTGCCGGATCAGCTTTTGGAACAAATAGGCTTCTTCGTTCGAACATTTCGCCGATCCAAAACCCGCGACCCGGGTTCCGGCAATATCACGGTGCGCTGCCAGCCCATTCGCGGCGACATCCAGTGCCTCTTCCCAGCTGGCTTCACGAAAATGCGACAGCGGGTATGCCGGGTCGACATTCAAGCCCTTTGCCGGCGCATCATCACGGCGGATCAACGGCACCGTCAACCGGTGCGCATGATGCACATAATCAAAGCCAAACCGCCCTTTGACACATAAGCGGTTTTCATTCGCCGGGCCATTCACACCCTCGACATATTTAACCTTGTCATCTTTCACTTTAAACGACAGCTGACAGCCAACCCCGCAATAGGGGCAAACCGACTGCACTTCGCGGTCATAATCGGCGCGGTCGCCGGCCTGTGCATCATCAAGAACGGTGGCTGGCATCAACGCCCCGGTCGGGCACGCCTGCACACATTCACCACAAGCGACACATGTCGATGCGCCCATTGGGTCGTCCATATCAAAGACGATCTGCGCCTCATTACCACGGCCTGACATGCCAATCACATCATTAACCTGCACTTCACGACAGGCACGAACGCATAAATTACAATGAATACAGGCGTCAAGATTCACCCGCATCGCCACATGACTGTCATCCAATAGCGGCACATGCGACGGGTCTTTTGCCGGGAACCGGCTGCCATCAACATTGTTCAGTTTCGCCATTTCGATAAAATGCGATGACGCGTCATGAGCTGTAGCAGGCTGATCCGCCGCCAGCAATTCAACCACAAGCGCACGCGATTTGGTTGCACGCTCGCTGTTTGAGCGTACCACCATACCCTCTTGAACTGTGCGTATACATGATGCGGCTAGCACGCGCTCGCCCTCAATTTCGACCATGCAGGCGCGACAGTTGCCATCGGAGCGGTAGCCCGGCTCCGGCTTGTGGCATAAATGCGGGATCACCTGACCTTCGGCCTGCGCCGCTTGCCAGATGGTGGTGCCTTCACTGACGGTAACTTCTTTTCCATCAAGCTCAAAGGTAACGGTCTTTTGTGGCGTTGAATCAAGCATTATCAACCTCAACTGATTTCATCAGGAAAATGTTTCATGGTCAAACGGATCGGGTTTGGCGCCGCCTGCCCTAAGCCGCAGATCGATGCATCCTGCATCACATCGCACAGATCAGTCAGCAGCGTCTGGTCCCATACATCCTGCTGCATGAGCTGCACAGCTTTACTGCAGCCGGTACGGCATGGGGTGCATTGTCCGCAGCTCTCATCCTCGAAAAACCGCAGCATATTCAGCGCCGCATCGCGCACCCGGTCCTGATCCGAAAGCACCACAACAGCCGCCGATCCAATAAAGCTGCCATGCGGTTGCAAGGTATCAAAATCAAGCGGCACATCGCTCAGGCTTGCTGGCAAAATACCCGAAGACGGCCCGCCGGGCTGATACGCCTTGAACTGATGCCCGTCAGCCATGCCATCAGCCGCCTCAATGATATCGGTGATGGTTGATCCGGCTGGCAACAGATGCACGCCCGGATTTGCAACACGTCCGGATACCGAAAAGCTGCGCAGCCCGCGCCGCCCATTTTTTTCGACCGAAGATAAAATTTCCGGCCCTTCCCGGCAGACCCGTGCGATCCAGTGCAAGGTTTCGATGTTATGCACCAGCGTTGGCCGGTCAAAAATACCAACCTGCGCAACATATGGCGGCCGGTGGCGTGGCAAGCCACGCTTTCCTTCAATTGACTCGATCATGGCGCTTTCTTCACCGCAGATATAGGCACCCGCGCCACGCCGTAGATCGATATAACCGGGGGTGATCAGACCAGCCGCTTCGAGGCTGGCGATCTCCTGCCGCAAAATTTCCAGAACAACCGGATATTCATCCCGCATATAGATAAAGCATATGTCAGCCTCAACAGCCCATGCGGCAATCAACATGCCTTCGAGAAACAGATGCGGTGTGCGCTCAAGGTAATAACGATCCTTGAATGTGCCCGGTTCGCCCTCATCGCCATTCACCGCGAGATAGCGTGGCCCTTCAGCAGCCCGCACAAACCCCCATTTTTTGCCAGACGGGAATCCGGCACCACCAAGCCCGCGCAAGCCACTTTGAGAGACAAGCTCCTGAACAGCTTCCCAATCGCCATCACGGCGCAGGGATTCGAGCTGCACATAGCCGCCATCGGCACGATAGGCGTCCAGCTTTTGATAATCGGTGATATGTGGATGCGTATCTCCCGCCGCGATCGCTGCATCAACCTTGTCTTTTGTCGCATGGTCAATGTGATTATGCCCGATCTCAAGCACCGGCGCCGTGTCACACCGGCCCATACATGGCGCCCGCAAAACCCGCACCTCGGCCGGGTCAAGCCCGTCCTGCAAGGCTTTGTTCAGCGCATCGGCACCAGCCAGTTCGCAGGCCAACGAGTCGCACACCCGAATGGTCAATGCAGGCGGTGGCGTTTCATCTTCGTGCACCACGTCAAAATGCGCATAAAAGGTCGCCACCTCATACACTTCGGTCTGACTAAGGCGCAGCTCTTCAGCCAGGGCCGCCATATGCGCCAGCGATAAATGCCCGTATCGATCCTGAATAAGATGCAGAAATTCAATAAGCAAATGCCGTTCACGCGGACGATCGCCGAGCAGCAACTGCACTTCAGTGATAGCGGTATCGCTGACCTGTCGGCCCTTAGGTGTTTTCCGTCCTTTACCTGGTGCCGATTTCCAGACACCCGCGTCCACAGTTCCAGTATCCACTCGTAAATCTCCTCAAGATAGTAACTTAGTCTTTCAACCGACGGGCCTCACGTCAAACAAATTATTTGGTATACCAGACAGCAACTATCACCAGAAAGATAGAAACAATTAACTATACAAAAAGTCCTAAAATATTCGAGAAACTAAAAACCGCCACATAGTTTGATTGACGAAATTTGTTCCCATTGATAACTACATCCAATTAAGCACCTGTGAGTTTATTCGCGTGAGGAGTCTTATGACCCTACCCCCTTCCATGGTAGTGATCGAAATGCAGGAGCCAGGTGGCCCCGATGTTCTGCAATCTGCCGCTCGCCCGCTGCCTGTTTTGCATGATCACGAAATTTTAGTAAAAGTCGCTGCAGCTGGCGTAAACGGCCCTGATCTGGTGCAGCGGCGCGGTCATTACCCGCCGCCAAAAGGCGCGTCTGACCTGTTGGGTCTTGAAGTGTCCGGCGAAGTGGTTGCGGTCGGGGCAAAACAAACGCTGTGGGCTGTCGGCGACAAGCTGTGCGGCCTGACGAATGGCGGCGGCTACGCAGAATATGTGGCGATTGATGCGACCCATTGTTTACCCATTCCCGCCGGCATCAGTCTGACCGATGCGGCTGGTTTGCCGGAAACCTATTTTACCGTCTGGAGCAATGTATTTTTTAATCACACACTGCCAGAAAACGGCAATTTTCTGGTGCATGGCGGCGCTGGCGGCATCGGTTCTACCGCCATCCAACTTGGCGCGGCGCTCGGATTATCTGTTTATACCACCGCCGCCGATGCCGACGCCTGCGCCTATTGCGAGTCACTTGGCGCGCATCATGCGATCAATTTCAATACAGATGATTTTGTCTCGATTTTGCGTGAGGCCGGCGGCGCTGACATTATTTTAGATATTATTGGCGGCGATTATATCGCCCGCAATATCAAGGCCGCACGGCATGATGCCCGCATGATCCAGCTGGCATTTAATGCGGGTTCGCGTGTTGAAATTGATCTGATGCCGGTCATGCTGAAACGGCTGAGCTTTACCGGCTCAACCCTGCGATCGCGTCCGGATCGTTTCAAAGCCGATGTCGCGGCTGATCTGAAAAGCCGGGTATGGCCGCTTTTCGACGCACAAAATTCATCGCTGCGCGCCACCACTTTCACCAGCTTTGCGCTGGCTGACGCTGGGCAAGCGCATGCGCTGATGGAGTCGGCCAGCCAGCATGGCAAGATTCTGCTGACGATATGACATTGCCGCGCCCTTTGCGAGACGCAATCCGGTGGAAAACATGCGGGTTATTGAGCAGGTTGGTTGGCCGGTTGGTTGGCCGGTTGGTTGTTGGTATTTGATGGCATTTATTGATTTGCAAACCCTGATCATCGTCGGGCTAGCCTTTGCCATGGGCGGTGTCATAAAGGGTGCCACCGGCGCTGGTGCGCCGCTGATTGCGGTGCCGGTGATGACAAGTTTTTTCGATATTCGCTTCGCCGTGGCGGTATTTGTTCTACCTAATCTCATCACTAATTTATATCAAGGGCTGATCTATCGCCACGCGCTCAAAGACAGATTGTTTTTACTGGTTCTGTGCCTATCAGCCGCCGCCGGTTCATTTGCCGGCAGTCTGATGCTGTATCAAGCCGCAAGCGGCGTTCTGGAAATGATGATGGCTGGGCTGATCGTGTTTTATGTTGCCTTCCGCTTTGCCAAGCCAGGCTGGCAATTATCTGTAAAAACAGCGCATAAACTGTATCCGCCGGTTGGATTTGCGGCTGGCTTTCTGCAAGGCGCCGTCGGTATTTCAGCACCAGCCTCACTGACCTTTCTCAATGCCATCAGATTTGAACGGTCAGAATTTATCGTCATTGTCTCTGCGTTTTTTACCACCATGTCGATTATCCAGCTGCCCACCCTCAGCTATCTTGGTTTGATACAGACCGAACATATCGTTCTGGGCTCGCTGGCGATCATTCCATTAATGGCAGGCATGCCGCTTGGCGCCCGCATGCTGCGTCATGCCTCGGCAGAGCTGTTTGACAAAATTATCTTATTGATCCTGATTGGCATTGCCATAAGGCTGGTATGGGCGTTGTGATACGTCAGCTCAAACACGATAAATCCGAACGATGATTAGCCGGCAAATACAGCCGATTGGTAGGGCTATCGGCTGGTGCATTAAAAAACCCGGCAGCCTGATTGCAGACTGCCGGGTAATATTTTTAGGGGCTGATAAGCGCCCTGACGTTACCCTTGTCAGGCATTCGCTGCCGCCCGTTTTTTACGCATACTTAAAATCAATGGATACAGCATCAGCAATATCGCGATGATTATACATCCAAGCGAGATGGGGTGCTCCACCGGGTTAATGAAGGTGGTGGCATCACCGCGGCTGCCAATCAATGACTGTCGCATTGAACGTTCGGCCAACGGCCCCAGAACGATGGCAAGAACAGCAGGCGCAACCGGATAGTTCAACTTGCGCAGAAGATACCCGCCAAGCCCCAGCGCAATCATCAGCCAGACATCAAACATCCGGTCTGTGGTCGAAAACACGCCGACAAAACATAGGATGAAAATGATTGGCGTCAGAATGGTAAACGGCATCGCCAGAACGCGAACAAAAATCGGGATCAGTGCCAAATTCAGCATCACCGTCACCAAATTCGCAACATACATTGACCCAATCAGACCCCATACAAAGTCTGGTTGTTCGGCAAATAAAAGCGGGCCAGGCCGCAATCCCCAAATAATCATGCCGCCAAGCAGAATAGCTGTTGTTGGCGACCCCGGGATGCCCAGAGTGATCATTGGCAGCATTGAGCCAGTCGAGGCCGCATTATTCGCCGCTTCTGGCGCCGCGACCCCAGCGATATTTCCTTTCCCAAAACTATCGGGATCTTTGGAGAAGGTTTTGGCCAGCCCATATGACATCAGCGAGGCTGGCGTCGCGCCAGCAGCTGGCAATGTCCCGACAAAAAAGCCCAATATCGAGCCAAGACTGGTTGTCGCGATATATGATTTAATCTTTGTCAAATTGTCAAAAAAGCGCGCCCAGGTGGTCTTCACATTCTGGACCTGCACCGAGCCTTTCGTGGTCTCAAGCGTCCACAGCATTTCACCGATACCGTAGATACCAATAGCAAGAACCAAAAACCCGATGCCGCGTTGAAATTCGACCAAATCAAAAAAGATCATGCGAGGCTTGCCACTTATAATGTCAAACCCAACGGCCGCCATCACAAGACCAAGCAAAATCGAAAAAATCGTTTTCGGAATATCGTCACCGCCAAGCCCGATGAAGGTGGCAAAGGCCAAAATCATTAGGGCAAATTCTTCTTGAGGCCCGAATTTCAGCGCAAGGTTAGCAAGTGGCGGAGCAAAAAGGGTGAATAAGACGATTGATACAGTGCCGCCAATAAACGAGGCAATCGCCGCCGCCATCAGTGCCTGATCAGCCATCCCTTTTTGCGCCATGGGCCGGCCGTCAAACACCGTCGCAACGGCGGTAGACGCCCCCGGTATCCCCAGCGTAATCGAGGAAACCGCGCCTCCATACATCGCCCCGTAATACAGGGCGGCAAGAAAGATTATGGCAGATGTTGGTGGCACCAGAAAAGTCACTGGCAGCAAAATGGCGACACCATTAACCGATCCCAAGCCAGGCATCGCCCCAATAAAAAGCCCTGCCAGACAGCCGGCAAAAATCATGAAAAGATTCAATGGCTCAAACGCCTGTAACAACCCATTCCCGAGTAAAGTCATAACTTCAGTCATCAGTGTCTCCTGACCGGGGTCTACATCAAATATTCCCAGCGATAATTATCTATCCAGAGAAAAGCATCTTCAAAAATAGGCAAACCTTTTGGCAGGTATTTCGCCAGCTGCCACTCGAACAGAAAATAGATAAAGACGATTGACCCGCCCATCAGTGCGAGTGTCTGCGGCCATTTATGGCGACCAACAAACCGCATGTAAGCACCAAGAAAGAGCGCTACCGACAGATAGGTGCCAATATATTGGACAAGGAATATCATCGCCGTCAGCAGAACAAACGAAATAACCACAAGACCAAAACTTTCCGGGTCCATATAGGGCGATTCATCTCTGCTTTCTGCGGTTGTACCATTGAACCATCGGACCATCGTCCAGACCGAACATAACGCCATGCCAAGGCTTAGCCAGAATGGCCATAACCCAGATCCCGGCCCGCGCTCTTCCATCCAGCCAATAACCAGTCCATCGCTGTGGATGTTCCACATCAAACCCAGTGAAAACACCAACATCCCAATGGCCATTAATAATTCAGCATTTCGGGTTGACATCACACTCTCCCTCCACACCCAAAACATCACAAAGCCATTAAGACATCATGAACAGCCGAGGTGTTCGAAAATTCGGATAAAATCAAAAAAGATGGAGCTCCCCAGCCGGCTCACCGACCGGGGAGTCAGCTATTTTTATTCGCCTGTGATAGCGCTTGCACCGACTTGTGCAATTAGCTTTACGTGGGCATCATACTGATCAGCATGGAATTTACTGAGGTCGGCACCTTTGGTCATCGCGTCACAAGTCAGACCATCGCTGGTGCAGAAATCCTGCCATTCCTTTGAGTCAAAGACCTCCTGGAACAGATCGGTGTAGAACTTAACCGCACCGTCAGACATTCCTGGAGGGCCATTTACTGACCGCTGCATGTAATACTCGATGTTGATACCAAGCTCTTTTGCGGTAGGCACATCAGGGAATGCAGCCATCCGCTCACCAGTGAACTGGATCAGTGGCTTTGAGTTACCGGCTTTGTAAAAAGCCATTTGCTCTGACGGGTTGTTGACTGTTGAGTCAATCTGCTTACCAACCAGGTTTTTGGCAACTGTACCGCCCCCAGGGAATGGGATGTAGGTTACACTGTAACCAAACTCGGCTTCCATCATTGCTGTCAGGACGCTGTCTTCCTGGCCTGAGCCGGTGCCGCCCACTTTCCAATCTTTACCCGCAGCTTTCACCGCACTGACGTATGATTTAATGTCGGTGATGGATGACTGGTCTGAATGCACCCACAACAAGAATGTGTCCATCGCCATCAGCCCGATTGGGGTAAATGCCGTTGGATCGACACCCAGATCTTTTTGAATGATCGGTGTTGTGTAAAAGCTGTTCAGGGTCATCATCACAGTGTGATCATCGCCCGTCTTGTCTTGTAAGTAGCGCAATGCCTCGGCACCTGAACCACCAGGCTTGTTGATTGGAATAAAGGGACGTGGTGACAAGCCCTTTTTATCAATGATGCCTTGCAGCAAACGGGCAATTTGGTCAGCGCCACCACCGGCACCCGCCATAATAATGAATTCAACTGGCTTTTTTGGTTGCCAACCGTGGCCGCCTGCAACGGCAACTGAAGTTGTCATGCCAAGGGCTAAAGCACCTGCCAACAATGATTTTAAAAATCGCATTATGTTCCTCCACAATTTTTACACTAGCGTTTATCGACTCTTTGAGGGAGGCCTGTTATTAGGCGCACGGCACTGTGCCCACACCCACTGTTCTTAGACCTTAGCAAGAGAAGATGGTCGATATTTTTGTAGTTGTTTTAGCTAATATAAATCCCCCTGTGAGTTATATGGTATACCAGATGCCATACAAAGCAACAACTAACTGAAAATTTATTCAGCCACATTTACCAGCCAAGTCAAGAACTACGTCAAGAACGGTGTTCCACACTTGTCTGGCCACACCAATCCATTACCTAGCGACAGTTACAGCCTGTGACACGTGGGTGAAAAAATTCCCAAAACCACTGTACCGAAGATGCAGACGGCCGCAAATTAAAAATTGAAAATAAATAAATTGTAAATTTTTACAATTTTCAATTTTGCATAGAAACCCAGATTACGGGCAAGCACCACCCTGCCCCAACTCGGCGGCGGTATTTTCGGCCGCATCATAGGAATCGTGCCAGAACGGCGGCGGTGATGGTTGTTCAACGCGCAGATATTTAATAAGCTACGCACGACCTTCGC
>JADHLR010000020.1 GCA_016780525.1 Candidatus Puniceispirillum sp. | reverse complement strand
GCCTGCGGCGTGACGCGCAATTTGGACTGATATTGACAATTGCCAGTGGCGGCGTTTTGACTGAAATTTTACAGGATGCATCGACCCTGTTTGTCCCGGCCGATGATCTATCCGTGCTGGCGGCCCTGGATAGTTTGCGCATGGCCCGTCTGCTTGGTGGCTTTCGTGGAGGGCCAGCTGTTTCACGGCAGGCGATATTGGATCAAATACAGGCGTTGGTGCGTCTTATGCACGCCCGGTCAGATATAGTGGAAATCGAAATCAACCCAATGATGCTTGGTTCCGACTACGCCATATGTGCAGATGCGTTAATCACCGTCATTGATGGAAATGACCCGCCAGACAACACATCATCCCACGCGGCAAACAGCGGCTCTCACAAGCGGTCAAACTAGTTCTTTAATGGTATCGACAAGCGCCGCATTGATCTGCCGCGGGCCGGTATCGAGGCGGTTTTTATGGCGGCGAGCCCCCGGCATGCGGACGCCGTCAAGGCTGGTCATTTTCTGCATAAATGCCTCGACATGATCCTGCCAATTTGGCCCGGCGATGATATCAGGCGACATGCCGATAATCATCTCGCCACCACGCGGCGGGCCGCCATCTTTATTGTCGGTTGCGCGGGCTTCATAGCTGAATTGTTCACCGGTCAGACCGGCTGCCAGTAATTCAACCATAAGCGCAATCGCCGAACCTTTATAGCCGCCAAAAGGCAGCAAGACACCCTTGGCAATCGCCGCCGGATCTGTGCTGGGATTGCCGTCCGCATCAAGCCCGGTGCCGGGTGGGACATCGTGACCATCACGTGCCGCAATCTGCACATCACCCATCGCCATCGCCGCCGTTGCCATATCATACACCACCGGGCCATGTCCGGGTCGCGGCCAGGCAAATGAGATCGGATTCGTGCCAAACAGGGCCTCTTTGCTTCCTGCCGGTGCCACCATCGGCATATAGGCCGTACAAGCCAGCCCGACAAACCCACGATCTGCGAGATATTCGGTTTCCGGCCATAGCGCGGCAAAATGATGGATGCCAACAAGCGATAGAGCGGCGATACCAATTTTACCCGTGGCATCTGCCAATAACGGCAAACCGACAGCTTGCGCCAAGGGTGCAAAACACCCATTGCCATCAATTTGAATCACCGCTGGGGTGACATGTTTTACCGTTGGCTTGGCCTTGCCGTCTACCTTGCCGCTGCGCAAGGCTTTGACATAGCCCGGCACCCGGAACAGCCCATGCGAATGCGACCCATCACGTTCTGCCCGGCAAATAATATCGGCAAGTGCGGCCGCATTATCACGGTCACAGCCATTGGCCAGCATCACGTCATACGCGAGCTGGTAAATATCATCCAGTTCAAGGGTAACCATACTCACTTGTAGCGCGTCCCGGTTTCTGCCCGCTGTGGACGTGCCATCGCCTGAATGGCATCTTTCATGGTGATTTTACCAACGACCTTGCCTTTGTCATCAACAACCGCACCGCTCTCAGTTTCTGACTGGTTCAAGACTGTCAAAACATCCTCAAGCAGTGCAGTGGACTCAAATTTTGGCCCCGCCACCCGGCTCGCTTTGCTCATTAGAGTCGATACTTTGATCACCCGGCCACGATTAATATCCTTGATGAAATCGGCAATATAATCATCTGCCGGTCGCATGATGATGTCTTGCGGGTCACCATCCTGGATCACCGCACCATCACGCAATATCGATATTTGATCACCAATCCGCAACGCCTCATCAAGATCATGCGTGATAAAGACAATGGTTTTGTGTAGTTCTTTTTGCAAGTCGAGCAAAATGCCCTGCATATCATTTCGGATCAGCGGATCAAGTGCAGAAAAAGCTTCATCCATCAACAATATTTCGGCATCCGTCGCCAGTGCACGTGCCAAACCGACACGTTGCTGCATGCCGCCCGAAAGCTGTGCCGGAAAGTGTTTTTCAAACCCACCCAGCCCAACACGTTCCAACCAGCGTTGGCTTCGCTCAACAGCTTCACGCTCGTTAATACCCTGAATGGTCAGTCCATAAGCTGCGTTCTGCGCTACGGTTCGATGCGGCAACAGAGCAAATTTTTGAAATACCATTGAAGCTGTGAAACGACGAAATTGAATTAATTGGTCGGATGACATTTCCATTACATCATCACCATCAACAATTACTTGCCCATCTGTTGGCTCGATCAGACGATTAATGTGCCGGATCAAAGTTGATTTTCCAGATCCAGACAGACCCATGATCACATGAATGCGCTTTGCCGGGATGTCAATATTGATGTTAGACAAGCCTAAGACATGCTTATGCTCATCTAGTAATTCTTGCTTTGAAATACCTTGACGAACTAGAGCTATCGCTTGATCCGGCTTGTTACCAAAAATTTTATACAGATTCTTAATTTTAATTTTGGCTTTAGCCATGGTCATGCCCTCCGCGGTGCTCCTGCAACCGCTTACCGTATTTCTGGGATACACGGTCAAAAATGATGGCCAGACCGACAATTGCCAAACCGTTCATGAAACCAAGCGCCAAATACTGGTTTTGAATGGCCTGTAAAACCGGGATGCCCAATCCACGCACCCCAATCATTGAGGCAATGACTACCATGGCCAGTGCCATCATAATTGTCTGGTTTATGCCGGCAAAAATATTCGGCAGAGCAAGAGGAATCTGCACACCAAAAAGCTTTTGCTTATCATTTGCTCCAAAAGCATTGGCGGCTTCGAGGACATCTTTGTCAACAAGGCGGATGCCAAGGTTCGTGAGACGCACCATTGGCGGCATTGCATAAACACACACTGCAATCAGTCCCGGCACCTTGCCAATGCCAAGCAACATCAAAACCGGGAGCAGGTAAACAAAAATTGGAATGGTCTGCATCACATCCAAAATAGGGGTAATCACAGATTGCACTCGGTCGGATTTTGCCATCCAAATACCAAGCGGCATACCGATTGCTACACACAGCAACGTAGCAACTGAAATGAGGGCGATGGTTGACATAGTGTCTTCCCACATCCCAAAGTAGCCGATTAACGCGAAGCTCAACATCGACCCAATAGCCAGTTTCCAACTGCGCGATCCAAGGTAAGCCAATCCGGCAACGATAATTAAAATAAATGGCCATGGTGTGGCAACTAACAGCTTTTCAAGCCAGATCAAAAACCACAACAGGGGATCAAAAAAACCTTCAATGGCCTCCCCGTTGGCGCGCGAAAAATCACGGAATGCACCATCGATAGCCAGTTTGAAATCTCGCAGATCACGACGAGACATATCTGGGAATTCGGTTAAAAACTCGAGCATAATCCCCCCCATGATGCAATAGCATGACCCAATAGTGGGTCATGCTGTTTGCTTTGTTATTTTTCTAAAGAGATTTTTTCACTTTAGAGGCAACATCCCCAGACACCCACTTAGTCCAGATGTCTTCATGCTTTTCTAGGAATTCTAGAGCCGCATCAGGTCCGGTAGCTTGATTTTCTTCCATGTACACCAGCATGCCATTCATGATTGGGCCCGGGTAAATACGATTACCAAAATAATTCATAACATCTGACATAGCTTTAATTTCAGGCGTAACTATCGTCTGAACCACAGACTCTGTCCAAGCAGACGGCTTTGGGTCAGCACACTTCTCTGGGCCAACAGCGATACAACCGTCCCAGTTTTCAGCGCCAGCAAAAGGCACCCCGAAGTCCATCAGCGCCATTTCGTATTTTCCAACAGGAGCAGTAGGCGACCAGTAATAACCCAACCAATTTTCATCTCGCTGAGCAGCTTTTGCCATCGAGGCATCCAATCCAGCTTGCGAACCAGGATCTACAAGCACCCAGCCCTTTTTTTCCATCTCAAACGCCTTGAAGAGTTGCTGGTTCGAGAGTTGACAACCCCATCCAGCCGGGCATCCGATAAACGCGCCTTTTGACGGATCTTCTTTATCTGGGAACAGGTCTGGTCGCTCCAAAATATCCAGAACTGTTTTAAACTCTGGATGTCGCTTCAATGTTCCGGGGGTAACCCACCAGCCTTCGCCAAGTTCAGTGATTGGACCTCTGACTGCAGAATGAAGACGCCCCTCGTCCATTGCTTTTTCAAGTTCAACTGAAACAGCATTAGTCCAGAGTTCAGCCGCTACATGAGGCTCGCCCTTTTCATTCATCGTGGCGAAAGTGGCTGTTGTTGCACCGGGGATGAGCTCAATTTTACAGCCATAGCCCTCTTCCAGAATAATCTTGTCAACATTTGCCATCAGTGTTGCTGATGGCCAGCTCATGTCTGACATTTGGAATTCACCACAAGCTGCGTTTGCCTGTCCTTGCATACCAAATGACGCTCCAGCAACAATAGCTGCTGAGATCAGTAATTTCTTCATAGGATAACTCCCCTAGCTCAGATTTGCTTTTTATCAATTGGAAACCCGTGAAGGCCGCCCATAAAGGATGCCCGAAAAGGCTGATTGATAATCTTATCATGACAACGTTACGAGCCGTTATCCAGCCCTAATGCTTCAAAATCGACATTTTTTGAGGAAATAAGACAATTTTGAAGCCGTCAAGTGGCTGCACCGGCAAAAACTGCGTCTGTCTGAGGCGACATCGCATGGCTCATTATAACACCGGTTAATGCCGGTAATCGGGCGCATCATCATCAAGAATTGAACGAATCGCCGCCAGATGCTTTTCGGCCGCATTTTCATATTGTTCCCATTGGCGGGCGGTTTTTTCCGCAACGCTATCGGGCAAGAATGACAATGGCGCGCCCGTAGACAGCGCGGTGATATAGGTGCGGCAGCCACGTTCGTAATGGTATGCCAGATCAAATGCCAGAGCTGGTGTTTCACCAACACTCATAAAACCATGGTTACCCATCATCATCATGCGCTTATTCCCAAGGCACTGCGACAAACGCTCGGCCTCGTCATCCAGCCCCATCCCATCAAATCCAGTGTCAATCGCCACGCGGTTATGAAACCGGCATGTGGTCTGATCGACAGCTGGCAATGACGGGTCTTTCAGCGCGCTCAATGCGGTGGCATATTTTGAATGCAGATGGATAATACAGCGCGCCTGTGGATTATTGCGATGCATCGCACCATGAATCCACCAGGCCGTGGGGTCAATATTTTCGCCATAATCATCGGGGGTCTTGCGCGCATCGAGCAACACCAGGTCACTGGCTTTCATCCGTGAAAAATGCACACCATAGGGATTCATCAAAAACTGCTGACCATCATCCGACACGGCAAAGGAGAAATGATTGGCAATCCCCTCATGCATCGCTTCGCGCGCTATCCAGCGAAATACCGCTGCCAAATCACGTCGCGCCTCATCCAGATCAACAATTATTTCTGACATTTTGACCTCATCCGTTAAGCTGAAAAAATCTTGCATGAATCGCGCTTGATTGCGCAAATGATTTTTTGACTCTTCTGGTGTAACCTATAGCCAACATGCAATTGAAGATAGGCACAGCCGCATCCTCAAAGCATCACTCATAACGAGGCCTTTTCCTTATGCAAATCTGCCAATCACTTATCGGCGGCCAACTGGTCGCCAGCGCGCTGCCCGCCATCGACAAAATTTATCCGGCAACCGGCGAGACCATCGCGAAAATTGAACCCGCCACTGCTGATATGCTGGATGACGCGGTGGCTTGTGCGGCGGCTGCACAGCGCAGCTGGGCCGCATATGAACCGCTGGCACGGGCGCGTATATTGCACCGCGCCGCCGCCTTGATGCGTGAGGCCAATGCCGAGCTTGCACAGCTTGAAGTGATGGATGTCGGCAAGCTCTATGCCGAAGCAGAAACCGCCGATGTTCCATCCGGCACCGACGCCTTTGATTTCTTTGCCGCTGCGATCACCACACAATCGGGTGACTATAATAAATGGGATGGCGCTGTTAGCTATACCAGCCGGGTGCCGCTTGGGGTTTGTGCCGGCATCGGTGCGTGGAATTACCCGATGCAGATTGCCTGCTGGAAATCAGCGCCGGCGCTGGCGGCTGGCAACGCGTTTATTTTGAAACCATCTGAAATGACCCCGCTGGTGGCGCATAAGGTGGCCGATATTTTATCCGAAGCCGGGCTGCCCGACGGCCTGTTTCAGATTATCCATGGTACGCAAGAGATTGGCCGGGCGATTTGCGAACATCCCGGCATTGCCAAAATTTCGCTGACTGGCGGTGTGGCAACCGGCAAATTGATCATGTCGCAATCTGCCAGCACATTGAAAAAAATCACGCTTGAGCTTGGCGGCAAATCACCGCTTCTGGTGTTTGATGATTGTGATTTTGAGTTGGCGGTTCAGACCGCTCTTGATGCCAATTTCTATACCGCCGGCGAAGTATGTTCAAACGCAACGCGGGTATTTGTGCAGCGTTCGATTGCCGATAAATTTATCGCTGCCATGGTTGATAGAACCGAACGCATGGTTGTTGGCGACCCGATGGCGGCCGATGTCAATATGGGCGCGCTGATATCAGCATCACATCTTGGTAAAGTGCTCGACTATGTGAAGATAGGCCGCGCGGAAGGCGCGCAGATTGCCACTGGTGGCAAACAAATCCATCCACAGGGCTTTGAAAATGGATATTTTATGGAGCCCACCATTTTGACCAACTGCACCGACTCAATGCGCGTCACGCGCGAAGAAATTTTTGGCCCGGTCATGTCGGTGCTGATTTTTGATGATGAGCAAGACGCCATCGAGCGTGCCAATAGTACCGAATTTGGTCTCGGTGCCGGGGTGATGACAACCGATCTGTCACGCGCACACCGCGTGGCCGATGCATTGATATCCGGCAATGTCTGGGTCAACAGCTTTAATATTTTGCCGCCGGGTCTGCCTTTTGGTGGGGCCAAACATTCCGGCTTTGGACGGGAAAATTCGATCTATACGCTGGATGCCTATAGCGAGGTCAAATCGGTTCACATCACGCTGTAGTCCGATGCCGCAGCATCAGCCGTGACATTGCCAAGCAAATATTGTTGCAGCTTTTGCGACTGTGTGGCGGCGTTAAAATCACGCTGCAACCGTTGCTGTGCCCGGGCCACCATTTGCCGCATTTGGTCGCCCGTCTGGCTGGCCGCCAACAGCGCCGCAGCCAGCGCATCCGGATCATTTTCAGGCACCAGAAAACCGGTCTCTTCATGCCGAATAATTTCCGGGATACCGGCATGGTCAGATGCCACCACCGGCACACCAGCGCGAATCGATTCAAGAACAACTGTCGGCAAACCTTCGCAATCCCCGTCGGCGGCAATCCGGCTTGGCACAACAACCGCCTGTGCCTTGTGCAAAATGCGGCTTAACTGTTCCGGGGTCTGCCATCCCAAAAACCGGACAGAAGATAGATCAGCTGCCTGTGCGCGTAATTCTGCCTCGAGCGGCCCACTGCCGGCAATATCCAGCCCCGGCACAGTTTTACTGTCTGACTGTTGCAAGCGCCGCATCGCTGCCAGCAAAATATCAACGCCTTTTTTATCGACAAGCCGGCCGATAAATAACAGCCGCCCCTGACGCTGTTCTGGCTGCTGCATGTGGGACACATCAATGCCGATATAATGGGTTATCAGCTTGGCTTTGGGAAAGCCCTGCGCCGCCAATCTGTCGGCAACAAATTGCGACACACATAAAAACCCGCTGGCATAAGCCTGCAAATGCGATAGACGCCTTTGATAAATGGTCGGGATCAGCCGACGACGCTGATGCGTTTCCTTGGTCGCATCGCCACCATGAAATGTCACAAAAAGCGGCACCCCCAACGCCTCTGCCAGAGGCAGCGCCAGCGCCCCGCCCCGCCCAAAATGCGCATGCACAGACTGCGGTGCCAGCGCTTTTAAATCCGGCAGAATACGGGTACGGCCGGTTTGTTTGAACCACAATCGGCGCAGACTATCGGGTGCCGTCGCCATCATCTGCCCGTCTAATTCAGCAGCACGCCAGCCAAAATGACTGGCAAGATAGACCAGATTCGCCGCATTAAAAGCCGTGTAATGGGTTTTGATAAAGCCCTCGCTTGGCAGTAACAATTTATCCCGAAACACGATGATGTTTGGTGTTTTTGGCTGTGCTGCCGAGCTGTCGTTAGACGTCATCATCAAGCTCTGGCAAGGGTAATGCCGTGGTATATTTAATTTCTTCCATGGCAAATGACGAGCTGACATCGGTGAGCTGAACATTGGCAATCAGCTTGCGATAAAATGTGTCATAGGCCGCCATATCAGGCACCACGACCCGCAGTAAATAATCAACCTCTCCACTCATCCGGTAAAATTCGACGACCTCTGGCATATGCGCGACCATCTTGGCAAAATCACTCAACCATTCAGCGTTATGCTGGTCAGTGCGCACCGCCACAAACACCGACATGCCGACGCCGATGGCTTTTGGGTCAAGCAGGGCGACGCGCTTGCGAATGAGGCCTGATTCTTCCATCCGTTGAATGCGCCGCCAACATGGCGTTACCGACAACCCGACCTTGCGCGCGATATCCGCCACTGGCTGCGCCGCGTTATGCTGAAGCTGCGTCAAGATTAGCTTGTCAATTCGATCCATAGAAAACACCCAAAATTCACTCCGGACATTCACGCCGGCGCCGTTTAACATATTGCTCTGCTACACGCATCTTATTTCTACAAATCTGAAATTTTTCGCATATTTAGTGCAGGTGCTTGGCATTAACCCGGCAAACTAAGCAAGATTTTTACAAATTTACAGGAATAAACAAAGATAGCCAAGACCAGATAACCAAACCGGCCAGAAAATCAACCCGGCGAGACCCCCGGCAGATTGTGGATTGCAATCTGCAACATCTATGTCAGTATCGCCGACATGACGGCACGGCATTTGACTTTACTAACCAGCACCGACTGGCATGATTACGAATTGCTTGACAGCGGTAATCTGAAAAAGCTGGAACGATTTGGCAGTTTTCGCTTTATTCGGCCTGAACCACAGGCCATGTGGCGGCCGCGCCTTGCCGCCGATGCCTGGACAGCTGATGGCACATTCCAGCCTGGCAAAGCCGATAGCGAGGATCATGAATCCGGCGGCTGGCAACTAGCGAAAACGCTTCCTGAAAGCTGGCAGATGCATTATCAGAGCTTGCGTTTTTTGGCGCGTCCGACACCATTTCGCCATCTCGGATTTTTCCCGGAACAGGCAGCGCATTGGAACTGGTGTGCGGAGCATATCGAAAAATTTACCCAGCAACACCAACGGCCGCCGCGCATCCTGAACCTGTTTGCCTATTCCGGATTGGCCAGTCTGCATGCCGCCGCAGCCGGTGCCGAAGTCACGCATGTCGACGCCAGCAAAAAAGCCATCGCACAGGCCTTTGAAAACCGTGATGCCTGCGGCCTCGAGGCGGCACCAATCCGCTTTATCACCGATGATGCCAGCGGCTTTGTGGCGCGCGAGATCAGACGCCAACGTGAATATGACGGGATCATTCTGGATCCGCCGAAATATGGCCGCGGCCCAAAAGGCGAAACCTGGCGCATCGAAGAGGATTTGTCGCCCTTATTACAGCAAGCC
The DNA here is from genome assembly GCA_016780525.1 of Candidatus Puniceispirillum sp. Lineage (GTDB taxonomy): Bacteria > Pseudomonadota > Alphaproteobacteria > Puniceispirillales > Puniceispirillaceae > UBA3439. The sequence goes on along the minus strand of JADHLR010000020.1, from coordinate 6,535 downwards.
GCCCGTTTGCTAAGTGCCGATGCGATGTTTCTTGTGCTGACAATTTATGCGATCCGCGCATCGTCACTGGCGGCGCATTACGCACTCGCCGACCATCTTGCCGGGCGGCCCGGCCAAATCGAGTCAGGCGAGCTTGCCATTCTGGAATCAGCCCTGTCTGACCCGCAGCCAAGACGCTATGTCGCACAGGCAAATTTTGCCCGATGGCTGGCCGGTTAGCGCCGCTTATCGAGGGCTGTGTATAGAGCAACACCCGTTGCCACAGCCAGATTGAGCGAGTCCGAGCGGCCAAGCATCGGGATTTTAATCAGCTGATGGCACAAATCAATGAGCGGTTTGCTCAAGCCGGATTGTTCGTTGCCCATCAGCATCACTAATGGCCCATCATAATCGGCGCTTCGGTAATCAACCGCGGCTGGCAATGCGGTGCCAATGATCCGGCCCGGCCAGATCGCTCCAAACGCCATAAATTCGGCCTCGCTACAGGCCACAATCTGCACATTGAAAACGGCGCCCATCGACGCCCGCACAGCCTCAACCGAAAACGGGTCGGTACAATCGCCGACCAGAATGATGCCAGCGGCACCAACGGCGTCCGCCGTGCGCATAACTGTTCCCAAATTACCGGGGTCGCGCACCCGGTCGAGCGCCACCCAAACTTTGTCGGTCTGCAGGGTGACACTCTGCAAATCATGCCAGCGCTGGGCAAATGCACCAAGCAGGATTTGCGGATTATCTTTACGGCTGATTCGCTGTAACAAGGCCTCGGTCACCGGCAGGGCGCGGCCACCAGACGCGGCGAGTCCCGCTAAAATCGGCGCCATCACCGCGTCCGACTCACGGCCCGCCAAAAATGCCAGCCGATGCAAATCCCACCCAAGCGCAACAGCCTCACGACAAATGCGCGTGCCTTCTGCCAGAAACCAGCCCGACTTCTTGCGATATTTACGCTCATGCAAAGAACGCAGAAATTTAACCTCGGCATTCGCCGCGCTGGTAATCGGGTCAGGAATCGGAATCGGCAACTGGGTCATCGCGGCAGGGTGATAGCAAATTTCGCGGCTATTTGACACCAAAAAGCCACAACAGGCCGCAGCGCCACAGCTGAACGCGACCAGCCGCCGGGAAAAAATTCATCACCGGTGCATTTTTTTTGTTTCATTTCCGCAAAATTGACGCTTAATGACAAGTGAAACGGCCGCCATTCAACGGCGCTTGCGTAAGAGAAACAGATGGATAGCAGCACGATAAAACATTTGTTGAATAATGAAGCTGATACAAATGCGCAAAAAATCGGCTTTCTGTTGCTCAATGAGTTTTCGTTACTGGCATTTTCCTCAGCCATCGAACCATTACGCGCCGCCAACCGACAAAGTGGCAGACCTATTTTTGAATGGATGGTGGCCAGCCCCAATGGTGTCAGCAGCATCGCCAGCAATGGGGTTGAAGTGCACACCAACAACGACCCAGAAAATTTGCAGAAATGCCGCATGGTGTTTGTGTGCGCCGGCGTCAATGTTCGCGGCAACACCAGCAAAGCTATTTTGAACCTGATCCGCAGGCTTGACCGAAACGGGGCTATTATTGGGGCCATTTGTACCGGCACCTATGTAATGGCGGCTGCCGGATTGCTGACTGGGCGTCGCTGTACCATTCACTGGGAGAATATTGACGGGCTGGCCGAAGAGTTTCAGGAACTGGAGATTACCACTGATCTGTTTGAAATTGATGGCAACCGGGTGACATGCTCTGGCGGCACCGCTGCGCTGGATATGATGCTCAATCTGATTTCGCAGTCACATGGGGCGCAATTGGCGGCTGAAGTGTCGGATCAGTTCATTCACGACCGCATCCGCGAACCCACCGACCGGCAGCGCATGGAACTACGCTCGCGCATCGGCGTCAGCCATCCAAAATTGCTGGCTGTGGTGAAAACCATGGAAGATAATCTGGAAGAACCGCTGCCACAGACAGCCATTGCGCGCCAAACCGGGCTGTCGACACGCCAGCTTGAACGCTTGTTCCGCAAATATCTGAATACCACGCCAACCCGTTATTATCTGAATTTACGGCTGGCACGTGCCCGCCATTTGCTGCGCCAGACATCAATGTCAATTCTGTCAGTTGCGCTAGCCTGCGGCTTTGTTTCAGCTTCGCATTTTTCAAAATGCTATCGCGAATGCTACGACCGGACACCGCGGGCTGAACGAAGCCCGGATTAGTTTGCCGCAGATTTAATCGCGCCAAGCATGCTGGCAAGGCCGTTTTTGCGGGTGGCCGAAAGATGTGAATCGAGACCAATTTCGGTTAGGAAACTCGGCTCTGTATCGCGAATTTCTGTGGCAGGGCGTCCCGAATAGACGCGCAGTAAAAGCGCCACCAGACCCTGCACAATGGCCGCATCCGACTCGGCAGTAAATGTGACAACATCCGAGGCATCGCGTTCGGCGGCAAAATAAACGACCGATTGGCAGCCACGCAACTTGTGCGAATCATCACGCAGATGGCCGGGAAATGGCGCCAGCTTGCGCCCCTGATCAATCAATAGCTGATAGCGGTCTTCCCAATCATCAAAAAATCCAAATTCTTCGACGATCGCGGCGGCTTCAGCCTGTGCCGTTGCGGCGGTTTGTGTGGGCATAAACGGGTTTACCTCTTATCGAAAAAATGACCAAAAACGCTGGTTCATGCTGAGATATTGCGCCGCCGCGCCAAAAGATCAAGCAGGCGCATCGCCGCATCTGTTGATTTTGTGCCTGGCAGAAATACCGCGCCAGCACCAGCCGCTTCTAATGCCGGAATATCACCCGGCGGGATCACCCCGCCGACAACCAGTTCAATATGACGCCCGGCGCCAGCATCCAGTTTACGGCGCAATGACGGCACCTGACTGAGATGGCTGGCAGCCAATGTTGACACGCCAATCGCGTCGACTTCACCATCAATCGCCAAATCATAAACATCGTCCGGGGTCTGAAATAACGGCCCGGTGATCACCTCAAAGCCAAGATCAGCAAACGCCGAGGCAATCACTTTCTGGCCGCGATCATGCCCATCCTGACCCAGCTTTGCGACTAAAAAGCGGGGTGGACGACCAACCGCATCACGAAACGCCGCGACCCGCTGTTTCAATATGTCGATATCGGCATCTGCCACAACATGCTTGCGCCAGACGCCACGAACACCCTGAATTTTGGCGGTATGCCTGCCAAAATTTGCGGCGAGCGCATCTGACATTTCACCTACCGTGGCGCGATGCCGTGCCGCCTCAATGGCAAGCGGCATCAAATTATCGGTGCCGGCCGCTGCCTGTGACAATGCCGCCAGTGCCGCATCGACCGCCGCCTGATCGCGGCTCTTACGCAGCTTTTGCAGCCGCGCAATTTGCTGCTCGCGCACGTCGCCATTATCAATCCGGCGCACCTCGACCTGCTCGGCACTGCTATCGCTGGTGGCAGGCTGATATTTATTCACACCCACAATCACCTGCTCGACCGAATCAAGGCGTGCCTGAGTTGCTGTCGCCACTTCCTCAATGCGTAATTTCGGGATGCCAGCCTCAATCGCCGCCGCCATACCGCCAAGCGATTCGGTTTCAGCGATATGCTGGCGCGCCTTGTCCGCCAGCTGTTGGGTCAGTTGCTCGATCAGATGGCTGCCACCAAACGGATCAATCACATGTGCCATATTCGCTTCATTTTGCAGATGGATTTGCGTGTTACGGGCGATCCGGGCGGCGTAATCGGTGGGCAGCCCCAAGGCCTCGTCAAGCGAGTTGGTATGCAGCGATTGCGTATGACCCGCCACCGCTGCGGCCGCTTCAATACAGGTGCGCGGCACATTATTAAACACATCCTGAGCGGCCAATGACCAGCCCGAGGTTTGGCAATGTGTCCGCAGCATCAATGACTTTGGATCTTGCGGTGAAAAATGCGCCTGCATCAATTCCGCCCAGAGAATGCGCGCCGCCCGTAATTTTGCCACTTCCATATAGAAATTCATGCCAATGCCAAAAAAGAATGACAGCCGCGGGGCAAAATCATCAACCTTCAGACCAGCCGCGACACCGGCACGCATATAGGCGAGGCCATCAGCCAATGTATAGGCAAGTTCCAGATCGGCCGATGCTCCGGCCTCTTGCATGTGATAGCCCGACACCGAAATAAAATTGAATTTCGGCATTTCCCGGGCGCAAAAAGCAAAAATATCCGACACAATCCGCATTGAGGGCGTCGGCGGATATATATAGGTGTTGCGCACCATAAATTCTTTCAAAACATCATTTTGGATGGTGCCAGCCAATTTCGCGGCGGGCACACCCTGTTCTTCGGCGGCAACAATAAATAAAGCCAGCACCGGCAAAACCGCGCCATTCATGGTCATCGATACGGTCATCCGATCAAGTGGGATAGAGTCAAACAACAGCGCCATATCAGCAATCGAATCAATCGCCACACCCGCCAGACCGACATCATCAGCCACCAGCGGATTATCCGAATCATAGCCCCGATGTGTTGGCAAATCGAATGCCACTGATAATCCCATCTGACCTGCCGCCAGATTTTTCCGGTAGAATTTATTCGATTCTTCGGCTGTGGAAAAGCCGGCATATTGTCTGATTGTCCATGGGCGGGTGGCGTACATGCTGGGGTAAGGGCCACGTAAAAATGGCGCGATGCCCGGTTGACTGCCCGCCAGCCGTGCCTGTGTTTCCGCATCGCCAGATGCCAGTGCCGGCAGGGGCAATTGCTCGGCATTATCGATAGCACCCGGGTTAATGGCATCTGGCATCTCGCCAAGGCTGGCGGTGATCTGGTCGGCAGCAGGCAGGGCGATTTTGGTGAAGTCAGGAAACCCCTGCATTAATCCAGATCCTTTGTCATATCTGCCAGCTTTATCAGCCACGCAATTTGCGCAGTATCTGGCAAAATATCATCAGCCTCAAAAATGCCACCCAGCAGAATGCTATGATCAAGCTGTTCCCGCACCTGCGGGTTCAGCCTGTCAATTTTCAGATCGAGCAAAACAACAATGGCCGGGCGCGCAACTCTCACGGAATCAACTGTCACCGCATCAACAGGGGCCACCGGTAATGTCAAATGCACCGCCGACATGCCGCCAATACGGAGCACCCGCCGGATTGCCTCTCGCCGCGGATCTGCCGCATCGCCCTGCTGCAAAATCAAAATACGCGGCGGTGTTTTTGCACTCTGTCGGCGAATCGCCTCAATCACCGCTGCCGGGCGCGCGATCATCTGCCAGCGCGGTGCCAGATCGCCAACCGGCTTGCTGTCAGGCTGCACTGTTATCCCAAGCAACGGCAATTTGCCTTGTGCCAACTGCTGGTCACGGCGGCGGGCGGCGGCCTCTGCCATCGCCGCAAATCTCTGTTCAGCCTGTGCCACCGCCGCGCCGCCAGCCGCCTCGATATCCTGAAAACCAGCCCATGCCGCTGCGGCAAGCGCCTCGGTACGCGCCTCAATAAACGCCGCACCGCCAGCCGCATCAAGACTGCGCCCCAAACCCGATTCCTCAATCATCATAATTTGCTGCATCCGCGCCAGACGCCGCCCCATCGCACTGCCGCCGGTCAACACGTCATGCGCATAGGCGGTCATCATATCGGCACCGCCCATAGCACCGCCAAGCAACGCCGTAGTGGTGCGCATTATATTCATATCGGCATCAGCAAGGCTGAACATACGCATCGACGGCAATGCCTGCAGGTGCAACGGATAACTGTCGGCACGCAACCCCAAAGCCGTCACCAGCCCGGCCCAGCCACGTCGCAAGGCGCGGCATTTGGCGATGCCATCAAACATATCGGCTGGCAGTGCGACGCTCATCGATGTCTTGCGCGCAATCAGCTCTGCCGGCAATCCGGCTTCGGTGCCAGAGCGGAAAATCTGCGTTGCCGCCGCCAGCAAATAGGCCAGCTCCTGTACCTGACTGAGACCATGATTATGCCACTGCCAGCCATTCAGCCGGAACACACCGTCGGTGATGTCGGCATCGCCAGCCCCGCCCATTAAGTGCAGACCTTCTGCCAAAAGCGCGGCGTCGGCCTGCGGGGCAAATGGATCTATCGCCAGATCAAGGCTGATGTCGGACAGGTTTTTACCCTGACCGCGCGCCATTTTTGCAAAAACGGCAAGCGCATCACCAACATGCGGGCCAGCATCCAGCACGATATCAGCCGCCCCCAAAACAACATCATGCAACATCTGCTCAAGCTGTGTCGCCGCCGCCGACCCAAGGTTCAGATAAATACCCATCGCACCACCAGCAAGTTCGTCCAGAATGGCCGCATTGACGGTTTCCGGTGCGGCGTCTGTTTCGACCGGCTGGCAGACCCGCCAGCCATATGCCAGCCGCTGCGCCGGATGCGCGGTTAGCCGATGTACCGGCACCTGATCAGATGCCGCTGGCGATACTGCATCAATCTGATAGAGCGCGGCAATATCAAGGCCATCTTCGTCCAGATGATGCAAGCTGTCCGGTGCGACACCTTTGAGCGCCTTTGTAACAAGATCCT
>JADHLR010000019.1 GCA_016780525.1 Candidatus Puniceispirillum sp. | reverse complement strand
CATTCCCGATATGCTGTTCATTCTCGATACCAACAAAGAAGCGATCGCTGTGCAGGAAGCCAACCGTCTTGGTATTCCGGTTGTTGCCGTCGTTGACAGTAACGCAAGCCCGGACGGCGTTGATTACATTGTCCCCGGCAATGATGACGCGATGCGGGCCATTACATTTTATTGTGAATTGGTACAGGCTGCGGTTCTGGATGGTTTGCAAACCGAACTGATGAAAAGTGGTGGTGACGCCGGCGCGGCGATAGATGCCCCGGTTGAGCCGGCGCTTGCGGAAATTGTCGCCGAAGCGGCACCAGTTGAGGCAGTGGCTGAGGCGGCTGTTGAAGCGACAGTTGAAGCGACAGGTGACGCAACTGCCGACGGCGCCGCGCAAGGCTAAAGCTAACGCGCCGATGTTGCTGTGCAAGGTGGCATTGGCGGATTTTCGTTGTCGGTTGTATGATTCCGGCAGTTTGAAATTGGAAACAAGGATGATTTGTGATGAGTGTGACTGCTGCTCTGGTAAAAGAGCTTCGTGAAAAATCTGGCGCCGGCATGATGGATTGCAAAAAGGCGCTTGACGAAACCGACGGTGATATGGATGCCGCTATTGACTGGTTGCGGACAAAGGGTCTGGCAACGGCTGCCAAAAAATCTGGCCGGGTCGCGGCAGAAGGCCTCGTGGCGATAGCTGTTTCCGGCACCAAAGGCGCTGTTGTTGAACTCAATGCGGAAACTGACTTTGTGGCGCGTAACACTGAATTTCAGGAATTTGCATCCGCATTGGCTAGCATCGCGCTTGAGGTCGCCGATCTTGACGCGCTGAATGGCGCTGATTTCCCCGGGACTGGCCGCATTGTGTCTGAAGAACTGACCCAGAAAATTGCCACCATCGGCGAAAATATGTCATTGCGCCGAATGCATAAAATTGAGGTCTCATCTGGTGTTGTCGTGCCCTATATGCACAACGCAACTGCCGATGGTTTAGGCCGTATTGGTGTATTGGTCGGTTTGCAGTCAGAGGCCGATGCCGACAGCTTGTCCGGTCTTGGCAAGCAGCTGGCAATGCATATCGCCGCGACTTCGCCTGCCAGCCTGTCTGTCGATGATCTGGACGCAGAGCTTGTCGATCGCGAGCGTGAAGTGCTGATTGAACAAGCAAAAGCGTCGGGCAAGCCGCAGGAAATTGCGGAAAAAATGGTCGAAGGCCGGATGAAGAAATATTATCAGGAAGTTGTTCTGCTTGAACAGACATCGGTCATTGATGGTGAAACTCGCATTGCAGATGTGGTGTCGAAGGCCGGAGAAGATGCCGGTTCAGATATTGCCTTGACCGGTTTTGTTCGCTTTAATCTAGGCGAGGGCATTGAGCGTGAGGAATCAGATTTCGCCGCTGAAGTGGCAGCGCAATTGTCCTAGGGCATAGAAGGGCGAATTCAAAAGGGGAGCGTAAGTAAGGTGAACGACACGACCGCAGGCCAACCTCAGCATCAATATAAACGTGTTATGCTGAAGATTTCCGGTGAATCCCTTATGGGAAAACTTCCCTATGGTATAGACCCGGAAATGGTTGGCACGGTGGCGCAACAGGTTAAGGATGTTGTTGCCTCGGGTGTTGAAGTTTGCCTGGTGATCGGTGGTGGCAATATATTCCGAGGTGTGTCCGGGGCGGCGGCTGGTATGGAACGTGCTACCGGCGATTATATGGGCATGCTGGCCACGGTTATGAATGCGCTGGCCATGCAAAATGCACTTGAGCAGATTGATGTGCCGGTTCGGGTGCAATCAGCCCTGACAATAAGCGCGGTTTGCGAACCCTATATCCGCCGGCGTGCCACCCGTCATCTGGAAAAGGGCCGGGTGGTTATTTTCGCAGCCGGCACGGGTAATCCGTTCTTTACAACGGACACAGCGGCGGCGTTGCGGGCATCTGAAATGAATTGCCAGGCGCTTCTCAAGGGCACCCGGGTTGATGGTGTCTATACAGCTGATCCCGAAAAAGATAAAACGGCGACACGCTATGAATCATTGACCTATATGCAGGTGTTGACCGAAGATTTGCGGGTCATGGACGCTGCGGCCGTTTCACTGGCACGCGAAAATGCGATCCCGATTTTGGTATTTTCCATAGAAACACCCGGTGAATTTCAACGTGTTGTCAAACATGAAGGTCGGTTTACCGTCGTACGCTAGGAAAACCGGGGTCATCATTCACTTAGATTACAGGGGACGGTTATGCCAGAAATGGACATCGAAGATATCAAGCGCCGCATGGAAGCAAGTTTGTCGAGCTTGCAGACCGAATTTATGGGATTGCGGGCCGGGCGCGCCAATCCGGCGATGCTGGAACCCATCATGGTGGATGCTTATGGGTCGAAAATGCCGCTTAATCAGGTTGGCAATGTATCCGCACCCGAATCCAGATTATTGACTGTGTCGGTATGGGACGCATCTATGGCACCGGCTGTTGAAAAAGCCATCCGCGAATCAGACCTCGGATTGAATCCTATGGCTGAAGGCGGGCTGATCCGGGTGCCGATTCCTGATTTATCAGAGGAACGACGCAAAGATATGGTCAAAGTCGCCGGTCGCTATGCCGAGGCGTGCCGGGTTGCTATGCGCAATATCCGCCGCGATGGTATCGAAACCGCGCGCAAGGCCGAAAAAGACGGGTTAATCTCGGAAGATGACCGGCATCAGCAAGAAGCTGAGGTGCAAAAAGTAACTGACTTATATGTTAAAAAGGTTGATGATTCTTTGGCGCATAAAGAAAAAGAAATCACGCAGGTATAGTGAGCTCTTTTAAGCAGCTTGGAGTCGGTTGATGCCAAATATTCCAAATCATGTAGCGATTATTATGGATGGCAACCGCAGGTGGGCGAGCGCACGGCGCCTTGAAACCTTGTTGGGGCATGATCGCGGCGCCGAAACTCTTAAAATGATTGCGCAAAACAGTGTGGATGCGCATATCAACTGGCTGACGGTTTTTGCCTTTTCAGCAGAAAATTGGACGCGCCCGGACTATGAGGTGCAGGGCTTGATGCGGTTGATCATCCGTTTTATCAAGACGCAGGCTCAAGAATTGCTTGAGGCGAATGTGCGGTTACGCATCATTGGCCGGCGGGACAGATTTTCCGATGATTTATGCGTCGCAATGAGTGATCTGGAACAGCAATCATCAACAAATACCGGGCTCAATCTTACAGTGGCGCTTGATTATGGCGGGCGTCAGGACATTAGCAATGCGGTAACGCGTATCGCCGAAGAGCTTGAATCTGGCATGCTCACCGCGGCTGAGATCAATGATGATCTGTTAAAGTCACGCATGCAGACGAAAATTCTGCCGCCGGTAGATTTGCTCATCCGGACAGGCGGTGAACAACGTCTGTCAAATTTCCTGTTGTGGGATTTATCATACGCCGAATTGTTTTTCAGTGCCAAACTGTGGCCGGATTTCAGCACCACGGATTTTTTTGCGGCGTTGGATTGGTTTGAGCAGCGGCAACGCCGTTTTGGTGGCGGCCGGTATGATGACAAGCATCAGCTTCATGCTGTTGTGAGTGATTGACTATATGCTGTTTCCAAACATATCTGGTACAGCGCGGCGTTGCATTGGGGTATTGGTACTGCTGCCAATCATTGCAGCTGTTTTCTTCGACGCGCGGATCGCCAGCATTGTTATCGCGCTTATTGCAATTGGTATGGCCTATGAATTCGGCAAAATGGTCACAATGCCGATGCTGGCTAAACTAACACTTTGTCTCTGTATCATCCTACAGGCATTGCCGATCTGGGTGATTGATCTGGGCTCATGGTGGCATGCCGGTCTGGCATGTCTGGCCTTTGGTATCACGCTGACATACCATCAGCTTTTAGAAAGTGTATTTGCGCTGGTGTTGGCGCTCTGTCTCTATTTTACGGTGTTATTGCTCAGTGAACCGAGTGGTCATTGGCAGCTTTTGATGCTGGCCGCGGTCATTGCGGCTTGTGACAGCGCGGCTTATTTTGTCGGCCGGTTTATCGGCGGGGCGAAACTGGCACCGGCGATCAGCCCGAATAAAACAATTTCCGGCAGCGTTGGTGGCATTATTGCCGCCATGGCTGTGATGCTTGCGATTGCACCTTTGTTCGAGTTGGGGTTTGTGATGGCTTTGCTGTTGGGGTTTGGTCTGGCGGTTTTGTCGCAAATTGGTGATTTGCTTGAGTCGGCGCTAAAGCGGCGTGTTGATGTGAAGGATAGCGGCTCTATTTTGCCGGGTCATGGTGGTTTGCTTGACCGTTTTGATGGTTATCTTTTAACTGTTCCCGGCTTTTATATTTTTCTTTTTGTGATCCAGGGCGCCGCTATATGAGCGTGACAAAAACCATAACTGTGATGGGGGCAACCGGATCCATTGGGCAAAGCACGCTGGCGCTGGTACGGCAATTTTCTGAGCTTTTTTCTGTTCAGGCTTTGGTCGCTGGCAGTGATGCCGAGGGGCTGGCTGCGTTAGCCCGCGAATTCAGACCCAAAATGATCGGGCTACATGACCTGACAAAATTAGACCAGCTGCGTTCGGCGCTTACCGATATTGATGTTGAAATCATTGTCGGCGAGGCGGGCTGTACACAGATTGCCGCGTCACCGGTTGATATGGTTGTCGCCGGTATTGTCGGTATTGCCGGGCTGCCATCGGTTTTGGCGGCGGTACAGTCCGGGCAAACCATAGCGCTGGCGAATAAAGAGGCGCTGGTGTCTGCTGGTGGTCTGGTGATGCGGGAAGCGGCACGTTGTGGCGCACATATTTTGCCGGTTGATAGCGAGCATAATGCGGTGTTTCAGTGCTGGCAGGGATGGAACGGGCATGCCAGCAAGCAGTTGGGGCAGGCAGATACAGACCTGCTCAGCCATATTTGTCTGACCGCATCCGGCGGGCCGTTTCTGCACACCCCACTAGATGATTTGCCAGCGATGACACCGCAGCAAGCCGTTCGCCACCCAAATTGGTCGATGGGTCAGAAAATTTCTGTCGATAGCGCGACGATGATGAATAAAGGGCTGGAAGTGATCGAGGCTTACTGGCTGTTTGGCCTGCAGCCAGATCAGATAGAGGTGCTGATCCATCCACAGCAAGCCGTTCATGGCATGATATATTTCCGCGACGGCTCGGTGTTGGCGCAGCTTGCTGGGGCTGACATGCGAACGCCGATTTCCTATGCGCTGGCATGGCCAGAGCGTTTGCAATGGGCAGATACACGGCTTGATCTCTCGGCGATTGGCCAATTGTCTTTTGAGGCGGTTGATATGCAGCGCTTCCCCTGTTTTGCACTGGCGCGACAGGCCTTGCGTGACGGGGGTGCAGCGCCCGCTATCTTGAACGCTGCCAATGAAGTGGCGGTTGCTGCCTTCTTACAGGGAAAAATAGGATTTACCCGGATCGCGGCTGTTGTGGATACGGTTCTTGACCAGTCTGCCAGCGCGCAAATCGACAGTCTTGAAGCGGTGATGGCGATTGATGCGGCGTCGCGTGATCTGGCGCTTGCCGCTGTGACAAAAAACCAGAGTTACTTATCGGATTAATGCTTCTAAGTTTAAATCTCTCGGATTTAAGCCGTGTTTAGAGACGAATTAAAAGGAATATTGTAATGCCAGATCTGGGTGCTGCCGACTTATTTCTTGGTTTTTTGCTGTTAATTACGCCGGTCGTGTTTATCCATGAATTGGGGCATTACTGGGTGGCACGCAAAGCCGGTGTCGTTGTTGACGTGTTTTCTATCGGTTTTGGCCCCGAAATTTTCGGCTGGACCTCGAAAACCGGCACCAGATGGCGCATCGCTTCCATTCCGCTTGGTGGTTTTGTCAAGATGCGCGGCGACGATGACGCCGCAAGCACGCCCGCGTCATCGGCGCATCAACAAATCGGCAGCTTTGCCGGGGCTGGCCTGTATTGGCGCATGGCGATCGTCGCCGCCGGGCCAGCAGCCAATTTCATTCTTGGCATTGCGTTGTTCGCGGCGGTTTACATGACTGTCGGAAAACAGGTTATTCCGGCTGTTATTGGCGAAACCATCCCGGATATGCCTGCCGCCGAGGCTGGCTTGCAGCCCGGTGATAAGATTATTGAAATTGATGGGATCGGTATTCGGAATTTTGACGATATGCGGGGTCTTATTGTCGAGAGCCCTGACAAAACCCTGCAATTTGTGCTGTTGCGTGACGGGCAGCAACTGACGGTGGATGTAACACCGCAATCACAGTTCAATGAACAGCTGCAAATGAATGTTGGCATTTTGGGCGTCAAATCGATGCCGGTTGGTGAGTTTAACCGACTTGGCCCGGGCAGCGCTGCCGTGGCGGCAACGTCAGATGCTTTTCATATGTCAGTTATGATTGTGCGTGGTCTTGGCCGTGCCATCACTGGCGATATGCAGAAAGGCGAGGTTGGGGGGCCGGTGCGGATTGCGGAAATATCAGGAACGGTTCTGAATCAGGGCATTGTGCCGTTTATTCTATTAACAGCGGTCATCTCAATCAATTTGGGTCTAATTAATTTACTGCCGGTTCCTGCTTTAGATGGGGGGCATCTGTCATTCTTTCTGTGGGAAGCAATTTTCCGGAAACCATTGCCGCTGGCTGTGCAAGCCGGCTTAATGCGCGGTGGAATCGCGATTTTGTTGGGCTTAACAATGTTTTTGATAGTCGCAGATGTAATGCGTCTGTTTAATGGCTGAATAGCGGGCAGGCCGGATTCTTTTAAGAAAACAAAGCGAAAAGTATGTCCTTTTCGCAAGTTTGGCTTTCGCGAATGTTTTAGCGAGACTATAGTTTTTAATAATGCTCGGCCGTTCACAGTTTTTTAGGACATTTGATGCGTATATTATCATTAGCCCTTATAGCCCTCTGGATATTTTCCAGCCATTACAATGTGATACCAGCTCAGGCGCAAACTGCGACTGAACAGGTGAGGATTTCTGACATAAAAGTAACCGGTAATCGCCGTGTTGCCGAAGGCACGGTGTTGTCATATCTGCCCGTTCAGGTCGGTGATCTGGTTTCGCAAGGGGCTTTGAGCCAGTCTTTAGAGCGGCTATTTGCGACCAATCTTTTCAAAGACCTGAAACTTGATCTTGATGGTTCGGTATTGCTGGTGACTGTGGTTGAAAACCCCATCGTTAACCGGGTCAGTATTGAGGGTAATGATGTGATCAGCGACGAACGGTTGCTAGAGGTCATTGATGTGCAGCCACGGCGCGTATATGACCGCCAGCTGGCGCTGGATGCAGCCGCCAAACTGCTTAACGTGTACCGCGCCGGCGGACGCTTCGGTGCGGTTGTTGAACCGAAAATCATTGAGCTGAATGAAAACCGTGTTGACCTTGTTTTTGAGGTTGATGAAGGCCCGTTGATCAAAATCGAAACGATTGTGTTTTCCGGTAACAAAAACTTTTCTGACGCGGCGCTGACCCAAGCGATTGTTAGCCGTGAGAGACGCTGGTGGGCATTTTTAACACCAAACGACAAATATGACGAAGGGCGGCTCGATTATGATGTGCGGCTGTTACGTCAATTTTATCTGTCGCGGGGCTATGCTGACATCAATGTGTCGCGTGCCCGTGGCGGCTTGTTACCCGACCGCAGTGGTTTTGCTCTCACCTTTCTGATTAACGAGGGGGTGCGGTATAAAGTCAACGATATCAAAATTTCAAGTCAGATTGAAAATATTGACCTTGAGGCCCTCAGGGATCTGATGAAATTCGATGATGATCAATGGTATGATGTACGCCAGCTTGAACAAGGGCTTTTGGATGTTTCCAATCAGCTCGGTGTGTATGGCTATGCATTTGTTGACGTCACCCCGCAGATTGTAACAGACCCGTCAACAGGCTTGCTTGACATCGAGGTTAGCATCGGCCAAGCACGGCGTAATTTTGTTGAACGCATTGAGTTTATTGATAATACACGCACACTTGACCGGGTCATCAGACGTGAATTTGAACTCGTAGAAGGCGATGCGTTTAATCAGTTAAAGCTCGACCGGTCTGTCAGAAATGTGCGTAATCTTGGCTATTTCAGCAAGGTCGATGTTCAAAATCTTCAGGGTAGCAGCGCGGACCAGACCATCACCAGAGTAACCGTTGAGGAACAATCAACGGGTGATTTTTCAATCGGTGTTGGTTATTCGTCGCTGGATAAGACCAGCTTTACGCTTGGCATAAACGAACGCAACTTTTTGGGCACCGGCCGCCGGGCGAGTGCATCGATCAGCACGTCTGACACATCAACGGATTTCGTTTTAGGCCTGTCACAGCCCTATCTTTTTGGCCGTGACCTGACGGGCAGCATTGATCTGTTCAAAACAAAATCAACGGCGAACCTCACGGCGGTCAATCGCACCGGTGTCGATCTGGGTGTGAGGTTTTCCGCGGCGCGTGACATCTATCACCGTGTGTCCTACGAGTTGGCCACCTCAAAAATTACCAATACCTCAACCGTGGCAACGTCATTAACCGGTGAGAACGGCAAGTCTTTGCTGAAATCTGCGGTGTCTTACACCATTGGCAGGGATACGCGGGACAGCCGGTTTGATCCGACTGAGGGTATGTATGCCGAAATTTCTGAGACATTTTCCGGTGTGGGCGGGGACGTAACGTTTTTGCGCACCAATCTGCGCGCGGGATATTACAAACCGTTTTTGTTTAAATCAGTCGTGCTGGGCCTGAAGGGGCGGGTCGGGAATGTGAGCGGTCTTGGTGATGATGTCACACAATCAGAACGTTTCTTCCTGGGTGGCCAGAGCGTGCGCGGCTTCGACTCTAACGGCATTGGGCCGCGTGACACCGGGTCAAAAGCGGCTGTTGGCGGCAACAATGTTTATAACGGAACCGTGGAAATCGTATCTAATCTCGGGGTGACGAAAGACGCCGGCATCCGCTGGACAGTTTTTTCTGATTTTGGCTCTGTCTGGGAGACTGACTTTCCCTCTGGTGTGACCGAGCCGAATGATCAAACAATGCGGAGCAGTGTTGGTGTGGGTCTTTTATGGAATACCGCAATCGGGCCTCTGTCCTTTTACTGGGCAAAACCAATTAATGAGGCAAAACACGACAACACAAAAACCTTCCAATTCTCAATTGGAACGAGGCTTTAAATGAAAACATATATCGCTAGTTTTCTGGGGGCGTTCATCGGCTGCGTTATGTGCGGTACGGCGATGGTTTCGGCGCAGACCACAACAGCCTCACCAGACACCACACCATCGATGGAGGTGCGACGCATTGGTCTTGCCGATTTGAATGGGGTGTTGCGGGCGGCCGATGCGAATGTAAAAGTGCGCGAGCTTTTGGATGTGCAGCGGCAAAAATTTCAGAGCGAGTTCAGTAAAGTTGAATCTGAATTACAGCAAACTGAGCGTGACCTGATGTCAAAGCGTGAATTGCTCTCTGCCGAGGAGTATGACAAGCAGATTAAAGCCTTTCAGGCGCGTGTTACACGGCTTCAGCAAGACATTCAGAAGCAGCGACAATCTATTGATAACGCGTACCAAAAAGCCCAGTCAGATATTCGCGCCGAGGCCATTTCCGTGATCACTGAAATCGCATCAGAGATGCAGTTAGACCTGGTCTTGCAACGGGATTCCAGCCTGATATTCCTGCCGCATCTGAACATTTCTGAGGAAGTTTTGAAGCGGCTGAATGAGCGCACAAAAAATGCACGTATCGAGATTGAAGTGCAAAAACCACAGTCGCAATAGGCGGTGGTTTGATGCCGGTTGATCACAGATTTTTCCGTATTGTTGATGACATCACTGTGACCGATCTTGCCGCGCGGCTTGGGGCGGTGCTGCATGGCCAGATGCGCCAGCAGCCGATCACCGGCGTGGCGCCACTGGCAGAAGCCGGCAATGGCGATGTGACGTTCCAGACATCAGCTATTCCGGCAGGCGTGTCCCCCGAGGCAGGCAGCATTATCATCACCACGGCTGAAAACGCTGAGCGCGCTGATAATGGACTGATATATCTGGTCGTAAAGCACCCGCGAAGAGCATTTGCAGCGGCGCTTGAGATGATTGTTCAGCCCGCCGATATGTCGCACGAAAAAAGCCTTATTGATAAAACCGCGTGGGTGCATCCGCATGCGTCTATCGCGCCGGGCACAATCATTGGCGCAGAGTGCCGGATTGATGCCGGGGCTGTGATTCAGGCTGGTGTTGTCATGGGTGACGGGTGCCATATCGGGTCAAATAGCGTGTTGTCGCATTGCCGCATTGGCAACAAGGTTGTGATCGGCTCTGGCACCATTATTGGCGATGGCGGGTTCGGATTTGAGATGACCGAAAAAGGTGCGGTCAGACTGCCGCATGTTGGTATTGTAAGCATCGCCGATGCATGCAGTATTGGCAGCCATTGTGCAATTGATCGTGGCAGCCTTGGCGATACGGTGTTTGGCAATTCGGTGATGATCGATAATTTATGCCATATTGCGCACAATGTTCAGCTCGGAGACCGGGTGGTAATGGCGGCACAATGCGGCATATCAGGCAGCGTTACCATTGGTGCAGATGTGCAAATAGGCGGGCAGGTGGGCATTGCACAGCATCTGACGATCGCGGATGGTGCTATACTGACGGCCCGCAGTGGTGTAACCAAGGATGTCGCGCCGCACAGTCAAATGGCCGGGTTTCCGGCTATTGACGCTGGGCAATTCTGGCGCGAATGTGCGGCATTGCGGCGTTTGACGAAAGCCTCCAAAGCGGCGCGGAAAAATAATAAAGATTAGGGACGGGTAAGAGGGTAGTGGTTATGGCAGAGGTGATCGAGGTCATCAATATTGATCAGATTAAAAAAATGATACCGCATCGCGCACCCATTTTGCTTATCGACCGGGTGGAAGATGTTGTATTGGACAGCGAGGCCACCGGCATTAAAGCCGTCAGTGGCAATGAGCCATATTTTGCCGGCCATTTCCCGGATTTTCCGGTGATGCCGGGGGTTTTGATTGTCGAGGCGCTTGCGCAAACTGCGGCGGTTCTGGTGGCGGCCACTATGCCAGATCTGGCACAGGGTAAATTGGTGTTTTTCACCACCATAGAAAAAGCCAGATTTCGCCAGCCGGTTCGGCCGGGTGATGTGATCAAACTGCATGCGGTCAAGAACACCAACAAGGGGCCATTGTGGAAATTTACCGGTAAAGCCACAGTCGACGGCAAGCTTGTCGCTGAGGCCGATTTTGGCGCGATGATCGTCGATCCGGATCGTTAAGCCATGCAAACCATTCATCCAACAGCGATTATCGACGCCGCCGCACAGCTGGGTAGCGGCGTTACCATTGGCGCTTACAGTGTTGTTGGCCCGCATGTGACCCTTGGCGATGGGGTCAAACTGCACAGCCATGTCGTGATTGACGGTTATACAACTGTTGGTGCTGGTTGCGAGGTCTGGTCGTTTGCCGTGCTTGGGGCCACCCCACAACATACCCGTTATGACGGCGAGCCGTCCGAATTACATATCGGCGCAAATTGTGTGATCCGTGAACATGTGACGATGCATCCGGGCACGGCGATTGGCGCGATGCAAACAATCGTTGGCAATAACGGGTTGTTTTTTGCTGGTGCGCATGTGGCGCATGATTGCGTGGTCGGCGATCATGTTATTTTTGCCAATAATGCTGCACTTGGCGGCCATGTGGAGATTGGTGATCATGTCATGTTGGGCGGTTTTGCGGCTGTTCAGCAATGGTGCCGGGTTGGTGCGCATGCGATGGTTGGTGCGCATAGTCTGGTTGACGCAGATGTGATGCCGTTCACCATCGCAGCGGGTAACCGTGCCACTTTGAGTGGCATTAATGTGATCGGTCTTGAACGGCGGGGATTTTCGCCCGAAATCATTGCCGGTTTGCGCGCTTTATTCCGTAACCTTATTCGTGGTAACGGGCTGTTTGCGACGCGGCTGGCGGCTGTACAAGAGCGGTTTTCAGGCACTGCCGAATATGATGCTGTGTTTGAATTTATCAAAACCGCAGGCCGCAATGGGGTATGTCAGACCTATAAGCGACCATAACGCTGTGGAGCGGGAGAGGTGATGACGCATCTTGCCATTATTGCCGGGCGTGGGGTGTTGCCGCTGCAGGTTGCCAAGGCAGCCGCTGGACTTGGTTATGAAGTGTTTATCTTCGCGATCGAGGGGCAGGCGGATGCTGCCTTTGACGGTTTTACGGTACAGTCCGTCAGGCTTGGTGCGATTGGCCATATCCAGCGCCAGCTGAATAAATGTGGCTGTAGCGAGCTGGTGATGGTCGGTAAGGTGGCGTGGCCATCGCTGGCGGCGCTTCGCCCCGATGCCGCAGCGATCAAACTTTTGAGCAAATTAGTGCGACGTGGCGATGATTCGGTTTTGCGGGTCATCACCCAATATTTTGCCGAGCATGGCATCACCACCTTGCCTGTTTCACAATTTCTGACAGACCGTGCCATGCCGCTGGGGCATGTTGCTGGCCCACCGCTGGACGCCGCTGGCGAAACTATGATTGAGATCGGTGTCGATCTGTTGGATCGTTTGGGAAACAGTGATGTTGGTCAGGCAGTTGTCGTTCAGAATGGGCGGATTCTGGCGATTGAAGCTGCCGAGGGCACATCGGCAATGCTGGCGCGTTCAGCCGGGCTGATCGACAGCCATGCCGGGGTGGCGGTGTTTGTGAAAATGCAAAAATCGGGACAGGATCAGCGGCTGGATACTCCTTTTATCGGGGGTGATACGCTGCAAGCGGCGGCGGCGGCCGGCATTCATGTTCTGGCGGTTGAGGCTGGTGCGGTGATGTTGGCTGATGATCTGCCGCTTATCTCGGATTTATGCGAAAAACACCGGCTGACATTTGTCGGCATATCAGCAACGGCGCGAAAATGACCGCGCCAATCTTCATTCTAGCGGGTGAGGCGTCAGGAGATGTGCTGGCAAGCCGGATGATGCGGGCGGTGCATCAGCATTATGGTCAACAGCAATGGATTGGGCTGGGCGGGCCGCATATGGCCGCCGAAGGCTTGCGCTCGGTCGGTGATATGAGCCGATTATCACTGATCGGCGTTGGTGCGGCCATACAGCATTATCGGCAGCTGTCGGCGTTTGCTGATGAGCTGGTTGATTTGGCACTGCAGCAGCGACCGAAACTGATATTGACCGTTGATGCGAAAGGCTTTTCGGTACGTTTTGCAGCGCGTTTAAGGCGGCAGATGCAGCGTCATGGTTGGTCGGCCCCGATTATTCACACTGTTGCCCCGACGGTTTGGGCATGGGGCAAATGGCGGCGGCATAAATTCGCCCGGGCCTTTGATGGGCTGTTCTGCCTGTTTCCGTTTGAACCGGATTATTTTGCGCCGCTCGGTTTGGAAAGCCACTTTATTGGGCATCCGGCAGCTTTTGACATACAGGCGCAAAAGCCGAAATCACCCTCTGGCTCAAGATCCTCTGGTTCAAGATCCTCTGGCACAGCATCATTCGCGCCGCGCATTGCGCTTTTGCCGGGCAGTCGCAATTCTGAAATTAACCAGATTTTGCCTGTTATGGTGGGGGCGGTGGGCAAATTGCGGCGGAATTTTCCAAACGCCGTTGTCACTTTGCCGGCGGTGCCAAAATACCACCATATGATCAGCGCGCTTTGCGCTGAACAGCCGATTGAAATTGTCGATGGTGATCAGCATCTGGCAGAGGTGCTGGCCGACTGTGACGCGGTGATTGCGGCGTCAGGCACGGTGACGCTAGAGGCGGCACTTTTTGGGGCGCCGGGTGTCGCCTGTTACAAGGCGTCATGGCTCAGCGCCACACTCGGCAGGATGATTGTTGATATGCAGAAAGTGATTTTGCCAAATGCCATTTTAGGGCGTGAGGTTTATCCATTTTTGTTTCAGGAAAACTTGACGGCGGCGCATCTGGCAGAGGCTGTTAGCCGTACGCTGAACGATCCGCAGGCAAAAATGAAAGCCTATCACACAGCCATGGAACTGCGCTCTTGTCTGGTTCGCGAGGCTGACGGTTTTGATCAGTTGGTGGCGGCAGCACTTGGCAACTGGCTGCTGCCCAAGGCATCTGCTTAACGTTTCGACAGATCAATATAGGCGCGCTGTTCCGGGCCTGTATAGAGTTGCCGGGGCCTGCCGATACGCTGTGCCGGGTCCTTGATCATCTCGTTCCATTGCGCGATCCAGCCGGTTGTACGGGCAACAGCAAACAGCACGGTAAACATTGATGTCGGGAATCCCATGGCTTTGAGAATAATGCCTGAATAGAAATCCACATTCGGATAGAGCTTCTTTTCAATGAAATAGCTATCTTCGGTGGCAATGCGTTCCAACTCCATTGCGAGTTCAAGTAGCGGGTCATGTATCCCCAGCTTGTCCAGCACATCATGGCAGGACTTGCGCAAAACCATCGCACGCGGATCGAAATTCTTATACACCCGGTGGCCAAATCCGAACAGCCGGAACGGATCATCACGATCACGTGCTTTGCTAATATATTCAGGAATGTTTTTCTTGTGGCCAATCTCGTTCAGCATGTCCAGCACGGCTTCGTTTGCGCCGCCATGCGCTGGCCCCCATAAAGAAGCGATGCCAGCCGCGATACAGGCAAAGGGATTGGCGCCGGATGATCCGGCAAGACGCACTGTCGAGGTTGAGGCATTTTGCTCGTGATCGGCATGCAGGATAAAGATTTTATCCATGGCATCAGCCAGGATGGGATCAACAACATATTCTTCGGCCGGCACGGCGAAACACATATGCAAAAAGTTTTCAGCATATGACAAATTATTGCGTGGATAGTTAAATGGCTGGCCCAGCGAGTATTTATACGCCATCGCCGCCAAGGTTGGCATTTTGGCGATTAACCGGCGCGATGCGATCATCCGCTGTTGCGGATCGTGAATATCGGTCGAGTCATGGTAGAATGCAGACAAGGCACCGGTGACGCCGCATAAAATAGCCATTGGATGCGCGTCACGCCGGAACCCCCGTAAAAAGATCGAGAGTTGCTCATGCACCATTGTGTGACGGGTGATGGCACCATCAAATTTTTCTTTTTCCTGCACTGTTGGCAGATTGCCTTCGAGCAGAAGATAAGCGACTTCAAGAAAATCTGACTTTTCGGCAAGGTCTTCAATGGCATAACCACGATGCAGCAAAATACCTTCTTCACCGTCAATATAGGTGAGCCCGGACACGCATGATCCGGTGGCGCCGTAGCCCGGGTCGAAAGTGAACATGCCGGTTTCGGCATATAGTTTGCGAATGTCGATGACATCCGGGCCGATGCTGCCACTGCTGACCGGCAGGGTGACTGATTTACCTGTGCTATTGTCAGTAACAGTAACAGTTTTCTCAGTTTTTTGACTGTCGGCCATAAGCGAACCTCTCGCGCAAAGTTGGAATAGATTCATGTGAAGGCTGTTGAACCGGCGTTAATCAACAGCGTCGATCAATGATTTACCGCAAACTCACTTTATTTGCAAGCTAGGCGAAGTCTGCCAAGGGTTTCATCCTCACCCAACGCCGCCATAATGTCGACTATAGACGGGGTTTGTTTCATTCCTGTTACAGCGGCCCGCAATGGTAAACCAATATCACGCATTTTCAGCCCGTTATGCTCTAAAAACGCCTGCAGATTCTGCTCTAAATCAGCTTTTTGCCAACTGCTGTTCGCAAGGGTTTCGGCAAGCTTCAACAGCCTGTCTTTGGCCTCACTGTTGAGCAACGCGGCTGCATCGTCGGTCATATTCGGTGCGCCGTCATGCAGTAAAAAATCCAGCAGCGGCAGAATATCAAGATGCGTTTTGGCGCGCTCTTTAAACAATGGCAACAGCGCGATCACCCGGTCTTTTGCGTGCTGGCTGGTTGATGTGACATGCGGCAGAATCAGATCATACAGACTGGCCGCATCAAGCTGTTGCAGATAATGCGCATTCACCCCGCGCAATTTTTCAAGGTCAAACCGGGCCGGCGACTTGCCAACCTGATCCAGCGAAAACCAGTCAACGGCCTGTGCCCGGCTGAAAAATTCAGTGTCGCCATGGCTCCAGCCAAGTCGCAACAAATAATTAAACATCGCATCCGGCAGGAAACCCATCTCGCGATAGGCG
>JADHLR010000018.1 GCA_016780525.1 Candidatus Puniceispirillum sp. | reverse complement strand
AGCATTGACGGCGACGCTGACGGCGCCAGATGACCCGCCAGATGATTTTTCTACAAGCTCTGCAATGCCCCGGCAAAGCGCGTTGATATCGTCAATTGGTGTTTCAATTTGTTCATAATAAACAAAATCACCGCCCCTGGATAAGGTGGCGGTGCTGATGAAATCAGTTGCGATGTGAATGCCAATTGACATGGCAGGCCTTTCGGCGCGGGCAAAATGCTATTTAATTTTGCTTTCGCGGAAGATCACATGCTTGCGCGCACGTGGATCATATTTTTTCAGCTCAAGTTTTTCCGGCTTTGTCCGTGGGTTTTTCTTGGTCACGTAAAAATAGCCGGTATCGGCTGTGCTGATGAGCTTGATCTGAAGGGTCGCTGGCTTGGCCATGACACATACTCCTTAATGCAATGTGACGCTTATTTACCGATGAAATAGGCGGTCACCGTAAAATCTGCGCGCAACCTGCGGTAAAACGCGCAAAATGTCAAGCCTGCATCAGCGTCTTTTTGCCCTGCCTGTGCGTGATTTCGCTTTGCCTGTGCGTGACTTTGCTTGGTTTTTGCGTGACGCTGTGGATGCGGGGCGTTGCTGGTGGCCAGAGCGTTTTTTGCGGTTTTGCGTGTTGATCGTGCCGCCCTCGACCCAATCCAGCAAAATGCCGCCAGCAATCGCGGTGACTTCGGTTATTTTGACCTTGACCGCATTGCCCGAGGTGAATAGCCAGCCATTATGCCGGCCTTGCAGACTTTCCGTTGCTTCCTGATAATCATAATAATCATCAGGCAGCGCATGCATCGGCATCAAACCATCTGCCGCGCCATCCTCAAGCCGGACAAATGCGCCAAAACTGGTCACGGCCACAATCACGCCATCAACGACTTCGCCGAGTCGGGTTTCAAATAACGCCGCCGCAAAGCGATCGATGGTGCGGCGTTCGGCAGCCGACGCATTGGCCTCGGTTTCTGAAATATGCGTGCAGATTTCAGCCACCTGATCAGCCCGCAGCCCATCAAGACCATCTTTTGGCTGCTGTTTTGGTACCGCCGCATCGTTCAGTGCGCGATGCACCAGAAGATCTGAATATCGACGTATTGGTGAGGTGAAATGCGCGTAATTGCGCAGAGCCAGTCCGAAATGCCCAATATTATCAATGCTGTAAACAGCCTTGGCCTGACTGCGTAATACCGCTTCATTGATTGTTGTCATATCAGCGGTGCCAGTCGCGGCGTCGAGAATTTGATTGAAATGATGCGGGCGCAATACCTGTCCCATATTGAAATTGGCGCCAATGGCCTCGGCCAGCTTGGCAAGATTGGCGGCTTTTTTCGGGTCTGGCGTGTCATGAACGCGAAACACGCAGAGTTTTTTTGCCGCAATCAACCGGTCTGCCGCCGCCACATTGGCGGTGATCATAAAATCTTCAATAAGGCGCTGTGCCTCGTTTTGTGATCTTTGTTCAATACGCAGCGGGGTGTTGTCCTCGGCCATGATAACGCGGCGTTCTTTCAGATTGAGCGCCAAGGGTGCCCGTTCTTTGCGGGCAATTGTCAGCGCACGCCAGGCAGCAAATAGCGCATGCAATGTGCCATGCGGCACCTGACAATCAGCCTCGTCGAGGGTGCCGTCATAAACCGCCTGCACCTGATCATATGTGAGACGTGCATGCGACCTGATCATGGCACGTTCGATATGGTAGGATTGCCGCTGGCCGTCTTTATCAATGAAAATTTCGGCAACCATCGCCGCACGGTCTTCATGCGGGCGGAGCGAACATAAATCATTCGAGATTATTTCTGGCAACATCGGCACAACGCGGTCGGGTAAATATACCGAGTTGCCGCGCAATCTGGCTTCCTGATCAAGCGCCGTCTGGGGCCGGACATAATGCGATACATCGGCAATGGCGATCAGCAGGCGCCAGCCGCCCTGATCTGCTGGTTCGGCAAAAACCGCGTCATCAAAATCGCGCGCATCGGCCCCATCAATGGTCACAAGCGGGGTATCTCGCAGATCACGGCGGGTTGTGACAGGCGGTGTTTTCAACGCCTCGGCCTCACGCAGAGCCGTTTCGGGAAATTCATGTCTGATATTAAATTCGGCAAGCGCAAGGGCGCTAAAGGCGCCGGACTGGTTGCGGTTACCAAGATTGGCGATTAACCGTGCGGATTTGCTGATCGCACCGCGACCGGACTGCACCGCCACCTCAACCAGATCGCCATCACGAACTGTCTCACCATCTGCCATGATCAGGTTTAGCTGGTCACGCTTGCCGCGCGTCGCGGGGGTTATCAGAAATTTTTTGCCAGTCGCCACAGCAATACCAAACAGGCGCTTTGGTTGGCGATCCAGAACCCGGATGATTGCGGCCTCATACTGCGTCGGGCCAATCTGTGTCAGACGTGCCAGAATCTGCTGTCCGACGGCTGGCGCGCGGCCTGAACGGCGGCTCAGCCTGACACAGATTTCACTGACGGCTGGGGCGTTATCATCGACCGGACGTGCCTGACCGTTGCCATCATCATCAAACCCCAAAATTTCCAGCACGCTAATTTCGGGTAACGCGCCAGTCTTTTGCCCGGATTCTGGCCGGTTGTTATTGAGCTTTCCGGTTTCGGCAAGCGCGCGCAGCCGCCGTCGCAAAGCTGGCCGTAAATCAGCATCAAGTTTAAAGGCGCGGGCAATATCGCGTGGCCGGGGTGGCTGCGGACAGCTGTTAATATAGTCAATCAGCGTATCATCATCGGGCAGGGCAGCATCGCCGTCATTATCATCACGTGACGGCAATTAGCTGGCCGCCTTTTTGCTGGCTGACTTTTTAGTGGCAGTCTTTTTAGTTGCTGACTTTTTGCTGGCGGGTTTTTTGCTGGCGGCTTTCTTTGTGGTGCCACCTTTTGCTAATTTAGCGGCCAGCAGTTCCAAAGCGGTTTCCAGTGTGATTTCGGCCATATCATGCGCTTTGCCCAGAGTGGCGCGCAATTTATTATGTTCAACATAGGGGCCGAAACGCCCGGCTTTGACATGCACCTGGCCACCATTTGGATGGTCGCCCAGCAATCGTCCGGCTTTTTTTGCGGATTCGGCAAGCAGATCAACGGCGCGGTTGATGCCAACGGTCAATACATCATCTTCGCTTGGCAGGCTGGTATAGCGCCCCTGATATTTGAGATAAGGGCCAAACCGGCCAATACCGGCCTGAATCATATCGCCGGTTTCCGGGTGTGTTTCAATGTCGCGTGGCAATGCCAGCAGCCCAAGCGCCGCCTGCAGATCAAGCTGGCTGGCATCCGCCCCTTTTGGAAGCGAGGCGCGTTTTGGCTTTTTCGTCTCTGGATCGCCGATTTGCACATACGGGCCATAAGGGCCATTGCGCAAAAACACCGGCAGTTCAGTGGCCGGGTCAACACCCAATTCGGTGTCGGTCACAGCAGCGCCGGCGCTATCGCCATCAGCATTTGACAATTGTCTGGTGAATTTACATTCCGGGTAATTTGAACAACCGACAAAGGCACCAAATTTACCAAGTTTCAGACCGAGACGCCCATTCGCACAATTCGGGCAGGTTCGGATCAAAGCGCCATTGTCATCGGCGTTGAAAAAATGCGGCCCCAGTTCTTCATCAAGAACGTCAAGAACATTGGTTATGGTGAGATCTTTGGTGCCATCGATGGCCGCTTTAAAGTCACGCCAGAACGCTGCCAGTAACTGTTTCCAGTCCAGTTTGCCGGCCGATACATCATCGAGCTGGGTTTCCAGACGAGCGGTAAAATTATACTCAACATAACGGTCAAAGAAATTGCCAAGAAATGTCGATACAAGGCGGCCACGGTCTTCCGGAATAAAACGCCCTTTATCTTTGATCACATAATTGCGTTGTTGCAGCACCTGAATGATCGACGCATAGGTTGATGGCCGCCCGATGCCAAGCTCCTCCATACGTTTGACAAGGCTGGCATCGGTAAAGCGCGGTGGTGGCTGGGTGAAATGCTGTTCCGGTGTGACAGCGCCGGTGGCAAGGGACTCACCCTCGGTCATCTCCGGCAGTAATTTGCCCGAATCATCGCCGCTATCGGCTTCGCTGCTGTCATCAACGCTCTCTCGATACACCGACAAAAACCCGTCAAACACCATGACCTGACCATTCGCCCGCAACACCGCATCGCCGGACTGATTGGTAATATCAACGCCCGTCTGGTCAAGTTCGGCAGATTGCATCTGGCTGGCGATTGTGCGCTTCCAGATCAGCTCATACAGCCGGAACTGATCATGGTCTAAATAGGCTTGCATGGCTTTTGGATCACGCTCAATCGCGGTGGGCCGGATGGCCTCATGCGCTTCTTGTGCATTTGCCGCTTTGGTTTTGTATACCCGCGGCTTTTCCGGCACATAGCGGGCGCCGAAGCGGCTGCCAATATCGTCTCTGATGGTGCCAATTGCCTCAGCGCCAAGCTGCACCCCATCGGTTCGCATATAGGTGATCAAACCGGTTGTTTCGCTGCCGATATTGATGCCCTCATAGAGTTTTTGCGCAATCTGCATTGTCCGGCTGGCAGAGAACCCAAGCTTGCGTGAGGCTTCTTGCTGTAATGTTGATGTGGTGAAAGGCGGTTGCGGGTTGCGCTTGACGCGTTTCGTTTCTACCGCCGAGACCGACAGCTCTGACGCCAGAATTTTGTCAACAGCTGCCTGTGCTTCGGCTTCGGTTTTCACATCGAGCCTGTCGAGTTTTTGTCCGTCAAGCTGGGTCAGCCGCGCGGTAAATTGGCGCCCGTCAGATTTGCTGAGTTCGGCCTCGATGCTCCAATATTCCTGTGATTGAAAGGCCTCGATTTCGGCTTCGCGTTCGCATACAAGGCGCAGTGCCACCGACTGAACGCGCCCGGCCGATTTTGACCCGGGCAGTTTGCGCCACAATACCGGTGAGATGGAGAACCCAACAAGATAATCAAGCGCCCGACGCGCCCGATAAGCATTGATCAACTCTTCATCAAGCTGGCGCGGCTGCTCCATTGCCTGCAGAATTGCGGATTTGGTCACTTCGTTGAACACCACCCGTTCGACCGGCAGGCCATCGACCAGTTTTTTTGTTTTCAGCTGTTCCAGAACATGCCAGCTAATGGCCTCACCCTCACGGTCCGGGTCAGTTGCCAAAATCAGCTTATCGGCGCCTTTAAGCGCTGAAATAATGTCTTTGAGATGTTTCTCTGATCCGGTCGAAACCTGCCATTTCATCTCAAAATCATTGTCGGGCAGAACTGACCCATCTTTGCTGGGCAGGTCGCACACATGGCCATATGATGCCAACACCTTAAAATCATCACCAAGGTAACGGTTGATCGTTTTAGCTTTGGCCGGCGACTCAACAACAACGACTTTCATGGCCTGTCCTATACATGAATGAACCGACTGCGATAAAGCTAAAAAAGCTTTTTGTCAAAACTTCTTGTCAAAACGTCTGGCGATTTTTTGATTATTTATCTGCTGATTGCTGCGCAATACGGGCGACGCGATTGCCATAATGCCGGGTCACGATGCCGGCGATTTCCAATTCCAGAATAGCTGCCCAGACAACCGGTGCGGGCATCTCGCACCAGCTGATTAATTCATCAATATCGACCGGGTCGAGCGACAAATCCTGCGCCAGTTTTTGGCGGCAGCGATCAACCGCTGTTTGGTCAATTGTCTGGCGCATGCTGTCTGTCCATTCAAATTGTGCGGGTGGTATTCTGACCGCCGGCTGGCGACTCACACATTCGATCACATCCGCCACATTTTGCACCAATGTGGCGCCGTCACGGATCAGCCGGTTACAGCCATCTGAACGCGGGTCAAGCGGTGATCCGGGTACCGCCATCACATCGCTGCCCCGGGTTGCGGCTTCTCTGGCGGTGATCAGCGAGCCTGACCGGTGCGCCGCTTCGGCAACCACAACACCAACGGCCAGACTGGCAATCACCCGGTTGCGGATGGGAAAATGTTTGGGCGTTGGCTTTGTCGCTGGCGGCATTTCTGCAAGCAGCAGTCCGCGTGATGCAACCTCTTCAAACAGATCTGCATTTTCCGGTGGGTAGACAATATCGATACCGCCAGCGATAACGCCAATGGTGCCGGTGTCCAGCGCCCCGCGATGCGCCGCAGCATCAATGCCGCGGGCCATGCCTGATACAATGATATAGCCATGTTTGCCGAGTTCGCTGGCGATGTTATGCGCATGACGCTGGGCGTTGATCGAGGCATTCCGCGCCCCGACAATGGCAATCATTGGCTGTGTCAGTAGATGCAGATTGCCACGCGCTGTGATACAGGCCGGCGCATCATCAAATTGGGCAAGGCGTTCCGGGTAATATTCGCTGTCACGCCATAACAGAACCGCGTCGGCGGCGTCGATTGATTCAAGCTCGGCTGTCACACTGGCGATGCTGGCCAGAGAAATTTTGCTGCCGCCGCGTTGTGCCAGCGTCGGAATGGCGGCAATCGCGGCCTCTGCCGACCCGTAACGACGCATTAACAGGCTATAGGTCATCGGGCCGATATTGCGTGTTCTGATCAGCCGCAATCGGGCAATCTGTTCCGACTTGTTCATGCACACTTTATAAACAAGCCGTGTTAACAAACGGTTAAGCAGTTGAATTCAGACCGGCTATGCCAGTAAAGGTAATTTCGCCGCCAATTATTTTACGGCCAGTTATCATACCGCCAGTTATTTTACGCCAATTTTGGTCTCGGTGCCGTTTAACAGTCGCCCGATATTGGCGTGATGGCGGGTCCAGACAAGCGCGCTCAGCAGAAGAATGATGATCTGGGTGACGCCATCATCCAGCAGAAAAAAGCTACCAGTCGTCACCGCCAGCACGGCGCAGAGCGCGGCAAGCGATGAAAAGCGCGACAACCAAGCGGTGACAAGCCAGACCAGAACAAACAGTCCGCCAAGCCGCAAATCCAGCGTTGCAAACACCGCAAGGCTGGTGGCGACGCCTTTGCCACCAACAAATTTCAGCCAGATCGGAAAACAGTGACCGGCAACAACCAGCAAGCCGGCAACAGCGGCCATCTGGCTGCCGGCAAAATGACTGGCAACCGCCACAGCGACAGCGCCTTTACCGGCGTCAAAAATCAATGTGAGTCCGGCCAGTTTACGGCTGCCGGTGCGCAACACATTGGTGGCGCCGATATTGCCGCTGCCAATGCCGCGAATATCACCACGGCCAGAGATTTTGGTAAAAATCAGGCCAAATGGCACACTGCCAAGCAGATAGGCAGCGACGCTCAGGGCTGAAAATAAAAGAATCTGGTCAGTCATCATAACGCGTTCCGGATTAATCCAAAGCTGTGACTGGGTAAATCTGTTCACCATTTATATAGGTCATATCGACGACGCCTTGCACCGGATGCGACTCAAACGGGGTGATGCGTGAATGCGAGGCAAAATCGGCGCCTTTAATAATCCAGCTGCTATCAGGCCGGAACAGCATAAAATTAGCAGATGCGCCCGGCATAAGAGTGCCGCCGTCAATATCCAGAATGGTCGAAGGCGCAAGGCTGAGCAGTTCGATCGCGCGGCTCAGCGTGATGTGGTTTTGATGCACCAGCGTCAAGCTAAGAGCCAACAAAGTATCAACGCCAGAGGCACCGGGCGCTGCCGGGCCAAATGGCTGGGTTTTGGCATCGCGGTCAACCGGCATATGGTCTGACGCGATGGCGTCAATCGTGCCATCGGCCAGTCCCTCGACCACTGCCAGCCGGTCATCTTCGCTGCGCAATGGTGGCGATAATTTAAACGCCGTATTATAGGTGCTGACAGCCAGTTCGTTTAACAGGAAATAGGGCGGGGCCGTATCGGCTGTCACCGCCAGCCCCTCAGCCTTGGCGCGTCGCACCGCATCAATCGCCGCGCGGGTCGATAAATGCGCAACATGGTAGCGCCCACCGGTGCGGCGCAGCAGATGCAGGTCACGGTCAAGAATGATCACTTCGGCCTCGGCTGGCATGCCAATGAGGCCAAGCCGTGTCGAGGTTTCCCCCTCATTCATCTCGCCTTTTTCGGTAAGGTCTGGATCTTCGCAATGCTGGATAAAGGGACGGTCAAGCATGCTGGTATAGGCCAGCAGACGGCGCATCGTCAGACTATTTGCAATGGCGCTTGTGCCGTTGGTAAATCCAATAGCACCGGCCTCTGCCATCAGGCCAAGCTCGGCCATTTCGGCGCCTTCCAGCCCTTTTGTTGCGGCGCCATAGGCATAGAGGCGGGGGCCGCCGATACGCGATGCGCGCAAACATAACGAATCAATCGCGCTTGCTTCGTCAATCACCGGTCGGGTGTTTGGCAAGCAGGCCAGCGCGGTGATGCCACCTTTGGCGGCAGCGGCCAGTAAGGTTGCCAGCGATTCCAGATGCTCGGCACCCGGATCGGCAGATTGCACCCGCATATCAACAAGGCCCGGCGCCAAAACCGCCTGTTTACAGTCAATTTTTTTGTCGCATGTCGCATCCGTGGCTGGCTGCCCCAAGCTGACTGCTGATATATGGCTGTCGGTTATGTCCAGATAGCCAATGCCATCAATCGCCTGCGACGGGTCGATGATGTGGGCATTGTAGAAACGTGTCACAGTCATAGGGCCCCCAGAGAAATCGCTTCGAGGCAGGCCATGCGGGCGGCAACGCCCATCTCCACCTGAATATGGATCAGGCTTTTTTCAACATCATCGGCAATCGCCGAGTCAATTTCGACACCACGGTTCATCGGCCCGGGATGCATGATCAGCGCTCTTGGCGCCGCCCGGTTCAGCTTGTCCTGGTTCAGCCCGAAAAGGTTGAAATATTCGCGCTGAGACGGGGTTTCGGTGCCGGCCATGCGCTCGGTCTGGAGGCGTAGCATCATCACGATATCAGCGTCGGCGATGCCGCTTTCCATATCGGTATAAACCTCAACCCCCATATGCTGGATATCGGCTGGCAGCAATGTTGGCGGACACACCAGGCGAATCTTTGCGCCAAGCGTGCTGAGCAAATGAATATTTGAGCGCGCCACCCGGCTATTTGCGATATCACCACAAATCGCAACGGTCAGACCTTCGATCCGGCCAATCCGCCGCTGGATCGTCAGCGCGTCAAGCAGCGCTTGTGTCGGATGTTCATGCCGACCATCGCCAGCATTGATCACGGCTGCGTCAACATGCTGGCTGAGCAATCGTGCGGCGCCTGAACAATTGTGACGGACAACCAGAATATCCGGATGCATGGCATTCAGCGTTGTCGCCGTGTCGAGCAGCGTTTCGCCTTTTTTCACCGAGGACCCGGCGACGGCGATATTGAGAACCGAGCCGCCAAGCCGTTTTGCGGCTAATTCAAAAGATGTCCGGGTGCGCGTCGAGTTTTCGTAGAATAAATTGACGATGGTTTTGCCGTGCAGTGCGACGCTGTTGCCATCGGTTGGGTGATCGGCGAAATGATTGCCGCGATCCAGAAGCGCGCGAATTTCCAGCGGCGACATACCTTCAATGCCAAGCAGGTGGCGGCTTGATAGACGCACAGCTTCTGCCGGGCTCTGGCCCTTATGCGCATTCGGTGTCGGCGTTGTCATGGAACCAGTCTATTAGCCGAACTGTTGCCAGCGGTCTAGCGTTATTTTGCGCTCTCCGACGGCATTTATTCTCACCAGTGGGCATTTATTCCCGCCAAGGGCGTTATTTATTCCCCGGCATTGGTCTGATTGCCGACGATATGGCTATCATGCAAATGATCCAGAAATGATTGCAAAATCCAGCAGGCCGCCAGCGCATCACGGCGCTCGGCCCGTTTGGCACGCGTCATATCGGCTGCAATCATCGCAGATTCCACAGCTTTTGTGGATAAGCGCTCGTCCTGAAATACAATGGGCAGATCACGGATTTTGAGCAGCGCATGCGCAAAATCACGCACTGAGTCACATCTTGGGCCGGTGCTGCCATCCATATTGACCGGCCAGCCCAGAACCAATCCGCCGACATTCTGCTGATCGGCCAACTGCAGCAGGCTGTTCATATCCGGGGTGAATTTTGTGCGATACAGGATCTTTACCGGTGACGCAATTTTAAGGCTGGCGTCGCTCAGCGCCAAACCGATGGTTTTTTTGCCGATGTCGAGCCCCAGCAGCTTTTGCATGGGTGAAATATGCTGTTTTATATCGTTTGGCTTGCAGATCGTCATGCTGAGTGATAAGTCACCATTAAATTTTTTTCAATAACAGCAAAAAGCACAGTGATATGTCAGTTGACAAGAGCACAGTTGCCAAAATCGCACGTCTGGCACGATTAAATGTCCCGCAAGACCGGTTGCAGCCGGTGGCAAGCGAACTAAATGGTATTCTTGACTGGATTGCCGAATTGAACGAAGTGCCGACCGATAATGTCGAACCGCTGGCCAGTGTTACCGGGCATGCCTTGCCGATGCGTAATGACATGGTGACAGATGGCGATTGTGTTGACACGGTGCTGGCCAATGTGCCGGAAGGTGCCAGTGGCTTTTTTGTGGTTCCAAAGGTTGTTGAATAATGTCTGATTTGCTTGATCTTAGCGCTGTAGAGGCGCGCGCCGCGCTTGATGCAAAATCGATTTCTGCTACCGAGCTGACAACCGCCTATATCGCAGCTGCCGAAGAGACTGCGGCGCTCAATAACTATGTGTTGCTGACGCCGGATCATGCGCTGGCGATGGCTGCCAAAGCGGATGCCCGTCTGGCCAAAGGCGAGGCTGGGCTGCTCGAAGGTGTGCCGCTTGGGGTGAAAGATTTATTTTGCACAAACGGGGTGCAGACAACCGCATGTTCGCGCATTCTGGACGGGTTCACCCCGCCATATGAGAGCACCGTAACAGCCAATCTGTGGGACGCCGGTGCGGTGATGATCGGCAAGCTGAACTGTGATGAATTCGCCATGGGGTCGGCAAATGAGACCAGCGCCTTTGGCCCGGCGATCAGCCCCTGGCAGGGCGCCGATAAAACCGATCTTGTGCCGGGTGGCTCGTCAGGCGGGTCGGCATCGGCTGTGGCCGCCAGATCGGCATTGATGACAACCGGTACCGATACCGGCGGATCAATCCGTCAACCAGCCGCATTTTGTGGGGTGGTGGGGTTGAAGCCGACCTATGGCCGATGTTCACGCTGGGGCATTGTGGCGTTTGCATCATCGCTTGATCAGGCTGGCCCGATTACCCGTGATGTGGCTGATAACGCATTGATGCTGCAGGCCATGGCCAGCCATGATGCTCGGGATTCAACCTCTAGTGATGTGCCGTTGCAGGATGTTGTGGCGGCGGTGCGGCAGGGTGTCAAAGGCATGAAAATCGGGGTGCCGCGCGAATATGTGATGGACGGTATGGACGGTGATGTTGTCGCGCTGTGGCAACAGGGGCAGGATTGGCTGCGTCAGGCCGGCGCCGAGCTGGTTGATGTGTCTTTGCCGCATACCAAATATGCGTTGCCCACCTACTATATCATTGCGCCGGCGGAAGCCTCGTCGAATCTGGCACGCTATGATGGTGTGCGCTATGGGTTGCGGGTCGAGGCCGGATCGCTTGACGAGATGTATGAAGCAACGCGGGCAGTTGGCTTTGGTGAAGAGGTGCAGCGCCGGATTCTGGTCGGCACCTATGTGTTATCGGCTGGCTATTATGATGCCTATTACCTGAAGGCGCAAAAAGTGCGGCGGCTGATCAAGCAGGATTTTGACACGGCGTTTGCCTCGGTTGATGCGTTGCTGACACCGGCCACCCCGACAGCGGCCTTTCCGGTGGGACGCAAAATCGATGACCCGGTGGTGAATTTCCTGAATGATGTATTTACCGTGCCGGCGAATTTGGCTGGCTTGCCCGGCCTGTCGGTGCCAGCTGGCCTGAATGCAGATGGCTTGCCGCTTGGCCTGCAGGTGCTTGGACGGCCCTATGATGAGGCCAGCTTGTACCGGGTGGGTGGTGTGCTGGAAGCAGCCGCCAGCTTTACCGCAACACCGGCCCGGCGGGCAGGAGGTGCAAAATGAGCCAGCTCGTAACCGGACGTACAGGCGATTGGGAAGTTGTCATCGGTCTTGAAGTGCATGCACAAGTATCCAGCAAGGCGAAATTATTTTCCGGCGCATCGGCCAGCTTTGGGGCGGCGCCAAATGCACATGTATCGTTGGTTGACGCGGCGATGCCGGGCATGTTGCCCGTGATTAATCGTGAATGTGTTTATCAGGCCATTCGCACAGGCCTGGGTCTGAAAGCGCAGATCAATCTGACAAGCGTGTTCGACCGCAAAAATTATTTTTACGCGGATTTGCCGCAAGGCTATCAGATCAGCCAGTTCAAACATCCGATTGTCGGCGAGGGGGTGTTGCGTATTGTGCTGGCCGATGGCAGTACCCGCGATATTGGCATTGAACGGCTGCATCTGGAACAGGATGCCGGCAAATCAATGCATGACCAGCACCCCAGCAAAAGCTATATCGATCTGAATCGAACTGGTGTCGCGTTGATGGAAATTGTCTCGCGCCCGGATATGCGGTCAGCCGCCGAGGCCGCCGCCTATGTACGCAAGCTACGGTCTATTCTGCGCTATCTGGGGACATGCGATGGCAATATGGAAGAGGGCTCGTTGCGGGCCGATGTGAATGTATCGGTGCGCCGCCCGGGTGACGCATTGGGCACCCGTACCGAAACCAAAAATCTGAATTCGCTGCGCTTTATTCAGCAGGCCATTGATTATGAGGTGGCCCGCCAGATCGAGCTGATTGAGGATGGCGGTACGGTTGATCAGGAAACCCGATTATTTGATACCAACAGCGGCACAACCCGCACCATGCGGAGCAAAGAAGACGCGCATGATTATCGGTATTTTCCGGATCCTGATCTGTTGCCGCTGACGGTGACACAGGCCGAAGTTGATGAGCTTGCGGCAGCCTTGCCGGAATTGCCTGATGATATTCGTGACCGGCTGATCAATGATTACGGTTTGTCGCCCTATGATGCCTCGGTGATCACCGAGGAACGCGAAACCGCGGCCTATTATGAGGCGGCAAGCGCCGGACAGGATCGCAAACTTGTTGCCAATTGGATGACCGTGGAATTATTTGGCGCGCTGAACAAATCTGGCCAGAGTCTGGGCGATTGCAAGGTATCGCCGGAAATGCTTGCTGGCTTGGTTGGCCTGATCAGCGATGGCACCATATCTGGTCGTATCGCCAAGGATGTGTTTGCCGATATGTTTGAAAGCGGCAAAGATGCGGCGGCGATTGTCGATGAAAAAGGCCTGAAACAGCTCTCTGATAGCGGTGCGATCGAGGCACTTATCGACACGGTGATTGCCGGCAATATGGACAAGTTTGAGGAATATCGCGGCGGCAAGGACAAGCTGTTTGGATTTTTTGTTGGTCAGGTGATGAAACAATCTGGCGGACAGGCCAATCCGGGCATGGTCAATCAGATATTGAAAGCCAAGCTGGACGGCTAGAGCGAGGCGCGCAGGGCGGCGGCTGACGGTGGCCCGTCAAGCGCATCCCAATAGGGTGTGACGCTGTAGAGCGACTGGAGAAATTCCAAAAATACGTCAATTTTTGGGATGGCGTGGCGGCTGGGAAGGGTGACCGCGTGGATTGGATAATCCTCCATCACCAGACTGTCCAGAATGGTGGTCACCGCGCCGGCGCGGATATGCCGCGCTGTCATATAGGTTGGCAGCATGGCAATGCCGCCGTTATTAAGCACCGCGCGCAGCATGGCATCACCGCTATCCATCATCAGATGGCCACGTGCATGGATGGTCTGGACACCGCTGCCATCTTTAAAATGCCAGTAATTAGAGCTGCTGTTGGCAATCTGGGTGATCAGCCAATGTTGATTTAAATCTGCCGGTTTTTGCGGCGCGCCATGTGCCGCCAGATATTCCGGGGTGGCAACCAGCTGGCGGCTATTGGGTGCCAGTTCGGTATAGACCAGCCGGTCATGGTCGCTGTGTGGGCTGATCCTGATACAGATATCAAACCCGGCCTCAATCATATCGGTCGCATTTTCCGCGCTTTGCAGCTCAACCGATAAATGCGGATATTGTTCGATAAAAATAGGCAAATGCGGAGCGACATGACGGTGCGCAAAGCCTGATGGCGCGCCAACATGCAGCACGCCTTGCACTGAACCGCTGGCGGTGCTGGCTTCGCTGTTGGCTTTATCGAGTTCGGCAATGATGACCCGGCAGCTTTGCAAATAGGACGCGCCAACCTCGGTCAGCGCCACCTGACGCGTGGTGCGGGTCAGAAGCTGGGCGCCAAGTGTATTTTCCAGCGCGGCAATATGTTTGGATACCGCAGATGGCGAAATTTCCAGCGCCCGCGCAGCCCCGTTCAGGGCGCCGGTTTCCGCCACCGCAACAAAAATCCGCATCGAGACAATCTGATCCAATTTTGCCCTCTTAAATTTTCTTATCTGGCCGTTCTGGTCTGGCCATTTTCGGCCATCCTGTGGGCCACCGCCCAGTGTTGCTAAAAAAGGCCATGGACTGGCGCTGATTGCAAGCGATTTATCCGGCTTTTTTATGCAGCTGCGCGGCAGATGCCAGCGGTGTCTGGCTTTGCGTGGCGCCGCCGATAAAAGCGCGTATTTCATGTATTTTCGGATTTGACAGCCAGCCAAATCGCGGCTAGGAAAAGGACAGCATACGCCGTGTATTACCGACATGAAATGGCGCTGGTTCTGAACCGGCACATTTTATGACCCCGGCGGAGGGGTGGCCGAGTGGCTGAAGGCGGCGGTTTGCTAAATCGTTGAAGGAGGAAACTCCTTCCGGGGGTTCGAATCCCTTCCCCTCCGCCATTTCTTTTTCTATTAAAAAAACTATTGATTTATATACAGTTTTGCAATTGACTGAGATTGTGTTTGTACCAATCTTTGTACCAATTTGCATGAGTTTCAGTGATGGGTTTTGTCGTAAAAAGGGGTGATAAATACTCTGCGCGACTTGTGATACCCAAGGCGCTTCGCCCTATCTTGGGGCAAAATGAGTTTAAGAAGTCACTTGGAACATCAAACAAGACCGAAGCAGAGTTACGTGCTGCGCCTCTCATCTTGCATTGGAAGAAGTTGATTGAAGATGCAAAGACCGATGGCGTTATTGCAAAAGCCAAGGCACTGAGACGTGCGCTCGATAATAGCCCCAATAATGATTTGATTGATGAAGACGGTTTTTGGGAGTCAACCAAGACCGGCATAATCGAAAATGCCATCGAGGATATCATCCTTGGCGGCAGAGACATCAACAACATCGACAGCAAAGAAGATAAGGCGAAAGCCAAAACCTTCTTCGACATTGCCTCTGGTCAAGTAACAACCCTAGACGATTATGTCGGTGGATGGTTGCTATCTATCGAGCATCTCAAGGCAAGAACCATCAAGCAGATGAAAAGAGACGTGAACGACTTCCTCAAAGAGGAACGGATACAACTGCCAACAAGAGAGAGTGTCGCCGCTTGGATAAGACGAAATAATGATATCAGTCCAAAGTCAATCAAACGCAAGTTAGGGTCTCTTGGGTCATTCTGGGATTATCTGATGGCTCAAGGCATTGTTGCTGAGATGTCGCCATTCCAAGGTCATAAACTTCCAAGAGAGAGAAAGACACAACAGACCCAGCGAAGAGCCTTCACCAATGATGAATGTTTGAAGTTAATCGATGCCGCCAAGGATGGTGAAGACACTGTCTTGTTCGACCTTATCATGCTTGGTCTTCACACTGGTGCGAGGATAGAAGAGTTGTGCCAGTTGAGGGTTGAGGATGTTGTCGTCGAGGATAACTGTCGCGCTCTTCGCATCACTAAGTCCAAGACCCAAGCAGGGACAAGGTTGGTTCCCATACACCCCAGTATCAGCGACCTTGTCGATAAATTAGTTACGACAAGCAGAGACAACTTCCTCATCTTCTCCAAATCAAAAAACCAGTATGACGAGAGATCAACGGGATTGAGCAGACGCTTTGGTAGGTTAAAGTCATCTTTAGGCTATGGACCTGAGTTGGTCTTTCACAGCCTTAGGAAGACAGTCACGACAAAACTGGAACAAGCAGGTGTTCCCGAAGGTGTTGCCGCAGACATCGTAGGACACGAAAAACAGACCATAACCTATGGCCTTTACTCTGGTGGTACATCGATGGCTCAAAAGATGGAAGCAATAGCCAAGATCAGTTACTAGACACCACCCTAAAAAATCTGATCTTTATTGACTTAAGGGGTTGACTTTTATGCAAAAATGTGGTTCTACTATGCTCAAGATGATCGTTGAAAGACCATAGCTAACGACATCACTCTCTCCCACAATTGAGAATGCCTTTTAATCGCGATTAGAGAG
>JADHLR010000001.1 GCA_016780525.1 Candidatus Puniceispirillum sp. | reverse complement strand
TTTCAGGAGCGCGCAAACCATATGGCGGATATCGCCGCCAGCGCGCTGGCGCCGATCAGCATTGAGGATAGTGACCAGTTCCAGCGTTATATCAAACGGGTTCCGCATGGGGCGGTGCTGGTCATTGCGCCGTGGAATTACCCCTATATGACGGCGATCAATGCGGTGGCCCCGGCCTTGATCGCTGGCAATGTGGTGTTGTTGAAACATGCCACACAAACGCTGTTGGTTGGTGAACGGCTGGCACGGGCGTTTCACGTAGCCGGGGTGCCAGAGGCGGTGTTCCAGAATCTGTATCTTGACCATGCGACAACAGCGCAACTGATTGCTGATAAGTCATTTGGCTTTGTGAATTTCACCGGGTCGGTGCAGGGTGGCCGCGCCATCGAACAGGCGGCCGCTGGCAGTTTTACCGGGCTTGGGCTTGAGCTTGGTGGCAAGGACCCGGGCTATGTCATGGATGATGCCGATATTCAGGCGGCGGCCGAAACGCTGATCGACGGGGCGATGTTTAATTCCGGTCAATGCTGCTGCGGTATTGAACGTATCTATGTTGCCGAGGCGGTTTTTGATCAGTTTGTTGAAATTGCCGTGGCCATCGTCAACAGCTATCAGCTGGGCAATCCGCTGGACAGCGACACCAGTTTGGGGCCAATGGCGCATGCAAGATTTGCCGCATTGGTGCGGGCGCAGACTGATGATGCCATCAGCCGCGGTGCCAAAGCACTGATCGACCCAGCCAGATTCCCTGCAAATAAGGGGGCCTATCTGATGCCGCAAATTCTGCTTGATGTTGATCACAGCATGCCGGTCATGCAGGAAGAAAGCTTTGGCCCGGTGGTTGGCATCATGAAAGTGCGTAATGACGCTGAAGCCATTGCATTGATGAATGACAGCCAATACGGGTTGACTGCCGCGCTGTGGACGCCGGATCTTGACCGCGCCACGCATATTGCCGACCAGCTCGACACCGGCACGGTATTTATGAACCGTTGTGACTATCTTGATCCGGCCTTGTGCTGGACCGGCTGCAAAGATACCGGGCGTGGTGGCAGCCTGTCGGAAATTGGCTTTCATAATCTGACACGCCCAAAATCCTATCATATGAAAAAGGTTTTATGATGACGACATTAACAAGCAACTGGTCTTATCCGACAACAATCTGGTTTGGCGCCGGGCGCATTGCCGAACTGGCAGCCGCATGTCATCAGGCCGGTATCAAAAAACCGCTGCTGGTCACTGATAAAGGGCTGGCGGATTTGCCAATCACGCAAAATGCGCTGGCCA
Organism: Candidatus Puniceispirillum sp.; assembly: GCA_016780525.1. Lineage (GTDB taxonomy): Bacteria > Pseudomonadota > Alphaproteobacteria > Puniceispirillales > Puniceispirillaceae > UBA3439. The sequence continues at coordinate 50,316 of JADHLR010000001.1, read as the reverse complement.
TCCTTGCCGGTGCCGGGGTAGAGGCGGCGCTGTTTGCCGAGGTTGACCCCAACCCGACCGAGATCAATATGGAGGCTGGCTTGCAGGCTTATAAAGCCGGGCAGCATGATGGGGTGATTGCTTTTGGTGGCGGCTCGGGTCTTGACCTTGGCAAGATGGTTGCCTTTATGGCCGGGCAAACCCGTCCGGTCTGGGATTTTGAGGATATTGGCGATTGGTGGACGCGCGCGAATGCCGATGTCATCGCGCCAATTATTGCGGTGCCGACAACCGCCGGCACCGGATCAGAAGTGGGGCGCGCCTCGGTCATTACCAATGCGCAAACAGCCGAAAAGAAAATTATCTTCCATCCGAAAATATTGCCAACTGTGGTGATCTGCGACCCGCAACTGACCGTCGGAATGCCGGATTTTATCACCGCCGGTACGGGCATGGATGCGTTTGCACATTGTCTTGAGGCATTTTCATCGCCGCATTACCACCCGATGAGCCAGGGTATCGCGCTCGAAGGCATGCGGTTGGTGAAGGAAAATCTGACCGCGGTTTATGAAAATCCGGGCGATATCACCGGGCGTGCGCATATGATGAGCGCGGCGATGATGGGGGCAACCGCTTTTCAAAAAGGTCTGGGTGCGATCCATGCCCTGTCACATCCGATCGGGGCGATTTATCATACCCATCATGGCACCACCAATGCGGTTGTGATGCAGGCGGTGATGCGGTTTAACAGCAGCATGATTGAAAGCCGGTTTGCGGACGCGGCGCGGTATCTTGGCATCGAAGGCGGGTTTGACGGTTTTTATGACTTTGTTGGCGGTCTGGTGAAGCAGCTCAATATTCCAAAAAACCTGACCGAATTGGGGCTGGCTGATCTGGGTGATGCTGATCTTGAACGGATCGTCGCCGCCGCACTGACCGATCCAAGCGCCGGCGGCAACCCGCGCGAAATGACCGCAGCAAACACCCGGGCATTGCTGGAAAGCTGTTTTTAGCGGGGCATTTGTGATTCTCCCAAAAATTCCGGTTTATTGACAAATCACGGACTGTGATTACCATCACAGTTACTCGAGCAGGATATATGTTGTTTTTCGTGATGGGATTGTAGTGATCCCGATCACCGGATGGTTTAGGTAGTGTTCTTTTCCGTTAACATCTGTTCCTTTATAAGCTGTGTCTTTCGTCGCATTTTTTCGGTGCCCCGCTGAATCACAACAGACTGGCCTCGTCTGAGGCCTTGAATATGTAGCGCACATGTGCTACATCTATGACTTGCCACGGAGAATGTTATGGCCAGAACCGAGACAATTCGTGCCCGCGTTGAGCCTGCACTCAAAAGCGAGGCGGAAGCTATTTTGAAAAAGATTGGGCTGTCTTCGTCTGAAGCCATGCGTCTGTTTCTGTATCAGGTTGTTCAGCAACGTGGCCTGCCTTTTGAGGTCAAAATTCCGAATGCCGAGACCATTGCGGCAATCGAGGAGCTAGAGACAGGCAAGGGCATTAGGGTTAACAGCGTAGAAGAATTATTTGATGACGCGGACTGAACCCAGAGGCATCACTCTAAGTTCGCTTTTCAAGAAAGACCTAAAATCCCTCACCGCCGACCACCGTGAAGCGCTGGCCGTTATAATTGCGCTGCTTCAGGCAGATGAACCGCTTATGCCAGCAGGATTGCGCTCACCCGCTCGATCACGATCCATATGCCGGTGGCGCCAATCATACAGGATGCCGGAATGGCGATGATCCGGCGATAGCGGTCCGGCGATAGCGGCAGACACAGCCGCAGCATAAATGCGGCGGCAATCACCGCAATCTGGCCCAGCTCGACACCAACATTAAAGCTGATCAGACTGAGCAGAAAATCACCGCTTGGCAGGCCAATCTCTGCCAGCACCGAGGCAAAGCCAAGGCCGTGTATCAGGCCGAACAGAAAAATAATCAGCAAGCGCGACATATGCAGCTTTTGTCGCCATATATTTTCCAGCGCGACATAGGCAATCGACGCGGCAATGATCGGTTCAACAATGGGTGCCGGCACGCTGACCAGACCGCCTGATGCCAGTGACAGAGTCAGGCTGTGGGCAATGGTGAAAATGGTGATCTGGAGCAGCAGCGGACGCCAGCGGGCGGCATAGAAAAACAATCCCAGCACAAATAATATATGGTCGAAACCACGCGGAATAATGTGGATAAAGCCAATTTCAATATAGTTGATGATCACCGCCGATACCGGCTGCGCCGCCACGCCACGCGGGCTGATGGCCGGGCTTTGGCTGCCATTATTCAGCAGACCGGTATAGAGGTTTTCCGGGTCGATCGATGGGTCGGCCATTTGCCGTAAAATCAGATCGCCAAGCCGCGCATCCCAGCCAAAGCGCAGATCTGTCGCATGGGCTGGCATCGGTGCGGTGATGATGGCGGTACTGGTGCGCGGCAGGCTGACATCAATATCGGTCTGGCTGGAAAAATCGACAAGTTCAAAACGCAATCGCTCGCCGCCTGCCCTGGCATTGATCAGGGCTGCAAAGGCGGGCCATTTCTGCATAAATGCGTCGCGCAGCGCGGCCGGTGGTAATTGCCGCATATCATCATAAATAGCCGCCGTCGGCGCGTCATCGCTATCTGTTATCTGGCTGGCATCAATATCGGCCAAAAACAGTTCAGCATTAAACCGGAGGGTCACCGAAACCTGTGCTGACGACACGGTAATATCGCCAATGGCCGGCCGCATTTCATGGCTATGTGCCGGCAACAGGCTGCAAAGCAACAGCATAAATGCCGGTAAAAGATGACGACGAATGGCTTTACAAATCTGCATGAATGGTCTGAACTTAAAAATGAACATGACATTGCTACTGTAGGTTTTTCAAAAATGCAAATCATCTTATACCTTGCGGTCAGTGTTCTGACAGGGCTGGTGTCACTGGCTTCACATGCGCATGAATTCTGGATTGAGCCGTCCGACTTTCAGCCAGAGCCGGGTGATAGAGTGACAGTCGATCTTGTGATTGGCACCGATTTTCAGGGGCTGTCATCGCCCTATACGCCGGATGAGATTGCCGCATTTGCGATGATTGATGCGGCTGGAGAAAGGCCAATCACCGGCCGCTTTGGTGATATGCCGGCTGGCCAGATAACCGCGGCACAGGCCGGCTTGACGCTGCTGTATCATCAAACTGGCCCGCTGTTTGTGAATTACAGAAAGCCGGAAAAATTCATCAGCTTTGCGATGGAAAAAGGATTTGCCGAAATCGCCGCGCTCTATCATCAGGTCGAGGTGGAAAATTTCCGGCTTGTCGAGCAATATCGGCGTTTTGCCAAAAGCCTTGTGATGGTGGGATCAACTGCCGGACAAAATCAGCTTTTAGGCCAAGATCAGCTTTTGGGGCTGGAAATGGAATTGGTGGCCTTGACCAACCCCTATCAGCATCCGGCGCCAGAAACATTCAGGATGGCTGTGTATGAATCTGGCGTGCCGCGCCCGGGGGCGCAGGTGACGGTTTTTATTCGCCACGCGCCGCGGGATATTGAGCAAAGAATAATCGTCGCCGATGAAGATGGACAGATCCGGATGCCGTTGTTGCCGGGCCGGCAATATCTTTTTGACAGCGTTAAATTATACCGGCTGAAAAAGCCTGACACGGAAACAGGCGCGGAATGGGAATCACTTTGGGCCTCGCTTACATTTGCCGTGCCCGCCGATTAAAATATGCTGTATTTTGGGTCGGTTGACAGTGCTATAATCAGGCCGCTAATGATCCGGGCGGTTTCCGGTTTGGGAGGGCGACAATGAAAAATATCAACAGGGCGCATCGGCCAGATGATGCAGATGCGCGCCGCGCCGCGCCGCCGGTGATCTGTTATCCGACTGACAGCTTGCCAGAAGCCGACAGCCGCATTCTGCACAGCGCCCGGAAAACGCTGGAAAAGACCGACGAAGTTTTAGTGCCGCCGCGCGAGGCGCGTTGTTTTGAGGTGCCGGCAGGCCAGTTCTTTCGCATTGTCAGCGTTGAGGGGCCGCAGGTCGGGGATTTAAATCTGTGGCAGGCAGATCATCTTGAAGAAAAATTTTATTCGGGAAAAACCCGTGCCTTGCATGGCACGCATCTGTCAACCGGCGACAGGCTATGGTCGAGCTTTCCGTTTATGCGGCCGTTGGCAACGATCACCCATGATACGCTTGACTGGTATGGTTGGGATGATGATGGCGGCTCGGTGCATGATGTGATCGGCACCCGCTGTGATCCCTATACGGCAAAATTACTTGCTGATATTGACTATCATCATTGCTGTCATTCCAACCTGATCCGGGCGCTGGCGGCGCATCGGCAAATGGATTATGCGACTGCTGAAACGCTGGTGCATGATGTGTTGAATGTATTTATGTGTACCGGCTTTACGCATGATACGCATCAGTATTTTATGAAAGCCAGCCCGGTGCGGCCGGGTGATTTTCTGGAATTTTTTGCTGAAACCGATCTTTTGGGTGGCCTGTCAGCTTGTCCGGGTGGGGATTGTTCGGCTGAACATTCATCGGATGTGGCCGTATGTCACCCGCTGCTGGTAGAGATTTTCAAATCGAACGATGCGGCGCTGGCTGATTATCGCCCGATACCGCCAAGTCGCTATGGACGCCAGCACCGCGACCCCTCCTGACCGGGTGCGGCGACAGGCTGGTTACAGCCATTCGGCATCCATGCCCAGAACCGCGTTGTCACCTGTCATGATGATCGCCGCCAATGCCTGCACCTGTGGCAAATGATGTGTCATAAACACCCGCGAGGTGGTCATTTTGGCCTGCATAAATGCTGGATCAGCGGATGTGTCAGACAGCCGCGACGCCGCTGTACCGCCGGCGCGTGCCATCATCCAGCCGCCACATAAGCGGCCAAGCATCATCAGATAATTAACCCCGTTGACCGCTGGCCGGCGCCGATCATTGGCAGCGGCGAGAATATGCGCGGTGGCTTCACGGGCGGTGCCAACAGCGCTGATCATCTGCCGCGCATTTGCCGCCGCATTATCATCTGCATGATCCGCCAGAATTTGCATTTCGGCTTCGATTTCATCAAATAATGTGGTCACGGCCGCACCATTGTCGCGCAAGGTCTTGCGGAACACCAAATCATTTGCCTGAATGGCCGTCGTTCCTTCATAGATTGGCAGAATACGCGCATCGCGGAAATGCTGTGCGGCGCCGGTTTCCTCGATAAATCCCATGCCGCCATGCACCTGCACCGCTTGCGAGGTCACATCAAGCGCGCGTTCGGTCATCCAGCCTTTGATAATCGGGATTAACAGATTGGCGCGGGTTGCACGCGGGTCATCACTGTCACAATCATGCGCCAGATCCATGCTGGCGGCTCCCAGCATCATCAATGCACGCATGGCTTCGATTTCGGCTTTCATTGTGGCGAGGGTGCGCAGAACATCCGGGTGATGCACAATCGGTGCGCCGGGTTTTTGTTCCAACGGGGTTCCCTGCACCCGGTCAAATGCATAGGCCCGGGCCTGCTGATACGCCCTGTCAGAAATGCTCAGCCCCTGTAAGCCAACGGCAAGCCGGGCATGGTTCATCATGCCAAACATGATATCAAGCCCCTGATTTTCGGCACCAACAAGATAGCCAATGGCACCGCCATTTTCGCCATATTGCATGACCGCTGTTGGTGACGCCTTGATGCCAAGCTTCTTTTCAATCGACAAACAGCGCAGATCATTCGCGACGCCAAGGCTGCCATCATCATTTGGCAGAAATTTGGGAACGATAAAGACGGAAATCCCCTTGATTCCCGGCGGCGCATCTTCGGTGCGTGCCAGCACCAAATGCACGATATTTTCGGCCATATCATGCTCGCCATAGGTGATATAGATTTTCTGGCCAGTGATCAGATAATGATCGCCATTTTTCACCGCCTTGGTCTTGATGCTGGCCAGATCAGTGCCGGACTGCGGCTCGGTCAAATTCATTGTGCCGGTCCAGCGGCCTTCGACCATTGGCGGGATAAACAGGTTCTGATGTTCGGCAGATGCCGATTTTTGCAGGGCGTAAATTTGTCCCTGGGTTAACAGATGGCACAGGGCAAAAGCCATATTTGCCGCCTGCCAGAATTCATTCACCGCGGTGGTCAGAACCATCGGCAATTGCTGCCCGCCAAATTCTTCGCGCGCTTCCATCGATGTCCAGCCGCCCTCAGCCATTGCCGCAAAGGCATCGGCAAATCCGGCTGGCGTGGTGACGCTGGCGTCATCATGGCGGGTGGCACCGGTTTGATCGCCGGGATGGTTCAGCGGCGCAATGACATCAGCGGCAAGCTTGCCGGCTTCGCTCAGCACCGCCTCGACCAGATCAATGCTGATCTCGTCATGGCCGGTTGCTGACATCAGCTTGTCGAGCCCAATCACCTCATCAAGAACAAATTTATAATCATCGACAGGAGCTTCATACATCACGGACATCTCTTGCTATGGTACATTTATCAAAGGATGCGATGATCGCCGCATCACAATATGGCTAGATATGGGCATCAATAATAACACTGATACCTTGACCGCCGCCAATACACATTGTTGCCATGCCATAGCGTTCACCGCGACGGCGCAATTCATGCACCAGCTTTGTCATAATGATTGCGCCGGTGGCACCAACCGGGTGGCCAAGCGCGATCGCCCCGCCATTTGGATTGACGATCGATGGATCAAGCCCAAGTTGTATTGAGACCGCACAGGCCTGCGCGGCAAACGCCTCGTTGCTCTCGACAACAGCCAGATCATCAATTGTCAGACCAGCCCGTTCAAGTGCCATTTTGCTGGCAGGCACCGGCCCCATGCCCATGATGCGTGACGGCACCCCGCCATAGCCGTATGACACAATACGCGCCAGCGGCACCGCGTTATGTGTTGTCATGCTGTCGCTGTCGGCAAGCACAATTGCGCCTGTGCCATCATTGATACCAGACGAATTGCCGGCCGTGACATGGCCATCTTTGGCAAAGGCGGGTCGCAAGCCGGACAGTGACTCAACCGTGGTGTCACCGCGAATAAACTCGTCACTGTCAAAAGTGATCGACTTGCGGCCCTGCCTGACCTCAAGCGGGACAATCTGTTCCTGAAAATATCCCGCGGATTGTGCGGCGCTGGCGCGGGCCTGTGACTCGGCGGCAAATTCATCCATGGCGGCGCGGCTGATGGCATAATCCTCGGCGATATTTTCTGCGGTGATTCCCATATGGCCAATGCCGAACGGGTCATGCAACGCCCCCACCATCATATCGACCACATGGCTATCGCCCATGCGCGCGCCCCAACGCTGGGCTGGCAGAATATAGGGGCCGCGGCTCATCACCTCGACGCCGCCAGCCAAGACGGTTTTCGCATCGCCAAGGCTGATAAGCTGAATGGCGCTGACAATGGCTTGCAGGCCGCTGCCACAAAGCCGGTTGACCTGAAAGGCCGGTGCCGTGTCGGGCAAACCGGCACCGATCGAAATGCATCGCGGTGAATACATGTCACGCGGTTCGGTATGGATCACATGCCCATAAACAGCATGCTCGATTGCCGTTGCCGGCAGACCCGATTGGGCAATCGCCGCGCTGGCTACCGGGATTGCCAGATCAATCGGCGCGGTGTCTTTCAGGCTGCCACCATAGCTGCCAATGGCTGACCGCTTTGCCGCAATAATAAAAATATCACTCATGCCATTCACCCTATTGCAGCTGTTTTGACGCCAGCTCGCGGTTATTGTTTTGACCAATGCAACGGGCCCCCACGGAACCCGGGAAAGCCGGTGCCAAATATCATACCGGCATCGGCACTATCTGCCGAATCGACAACGCCCGCATCAACAGCTTGCTGGCATTGCTCGATCATCGGTGCCAGCATGCTGGCGGCAATCTCTGCCATCACCGCGGCGTCGACCGCAGCGCGTGGACGTATCGGCCGGTTGCCATCCCATTGATAAAAACCACTGCCGGTTTTGCGGCCCAGATTTTGTGCCGCGCAATGCGCGCGCAGGATCTTCTCGGCAGCTGGCGCGATACCAAGCACCATGCCAACATCAAGACAGACATCTAGCCCCACCTGATCGCATAGTTCAATGGGCCCCATTGGCATGCCAAAATCGACCAATGCCTCGTCGATCTGATCGGCATTTTCGCCGGCGGCAACAGCCTCCACCGCTTTGAACATATAGGGAAGCAGCGCCCGATTAACCAGAAAGCCCGGTGCTGACTGACAACGGATTGGCATTTTGCCAATTTGCCCGGCAAATTGCATGCCGCGGCTGACCAGATTCTGATCTGAATGGCGCGACCAGATCACCTCGACCAGCGGCAATACCGGCACCGGGTTGAAAAAATGCAGGCCGATAAGACGGCTGGGATCTTGCAATGCTGTGGCGATATCCTCGAGCGGAATGGCGGATGTATTGGTGGCCAGAATTGCGTCTGGTTTGATCACTGTCTCCAGCGCCTTGAACACGGCCTGCTTGACCGATAGTTTTTCGGCAACAGCCTCGATCACCAGATCAGCCCTTGCGGCACCATCACCCGATGGATCAGCTTGCAGCCGTTGTTTGGCAGCGGCGATTTTGTCGTCGCTTTTCAACCGCCGTTCAAACAGCTTGGCAGCGCGGTTCATGGCTGTCTCAATCGCCCCGGCATTCATGTCGGTGAGGCTGACTGTCAGCCCGGCCATCGCCGCCACCGCAGCGATATCACCGCCCATAACACCGGCCCCGACAACATGCAGGTTTGTGATCGCGCTGTCGCCGCGCGCGGTTTTGCGCACCTTATCTGTCAGGTAATAGACCCGGCGTAAATTTTTTGAGGTTGACCCAACCATAAGTTCAGGAAAAATATCCATTTCACCGGCACTCATGGCGGCGGCGGCGTGGCCGTAACGCCGGACATGCTCGATGATGGCAAATGGCGCTGGCGTATGATCGGCGCGCAGCCGTGTTAAAAACTGTGCGCTGGCATCATCAAGCGCCTTCTGGTCAGCCGCGGTTTCACGTTGCTGGCGGTGCGGCTTTGCCCGGTTCTGCGCGGTGAGCCAGCTTGTCATCGCCGGCTGTAACGCGGCGGCATCATCAACGGTCTGGTCGATCAGCCCGGCAGCCTGTGCCGCAGATGCGGTCAATGGCCGGCCAGACATCATCATTTGCGTGACCGCGGCGGTGCCGATCCGCCGATAGGCCCGGCCACTGCCGCCATAGCCCGGCAAAATCCCCAGATTGACCTCGGGGAATCCCAATTTTGTCTTGGGGCTTGCGGTGGTAATGATGCGGTCGAAGGTCAGCGCAATTTCCAGCCCGCCGCCAACAGCAATGCCGTCAATGCCAACGATTGTCGGCACATCAAGCGAGTCAATCCGGTTGAACAGAGCATGCACCATCTGCATATGCTGCAACACATCATCTGCGGTTGCGAGCAGTTCAAATTCGGCGATATCGGCGCCATACACGAAACCACCCGGCTTGCCAGACAACATGCCAACACCGGCAATGATGCTCTGGCTCTCGACCCAGTCAATAATCTGGCCAAGCTCAGCCATGACCGCATGTGTCAACACATTCACTGATTTGCCAGACACATCCAAAGTCAGCCAGCATAGATTGGCGTCGTCAATCGAGACAGACCAATGTTTTAGGTCTTGCATGTTTCACCACCTCTGTTCTGGTTTCAGCGGCTGCCTGTTATCGACGGCGCTCGTGGTAGATTTATAACTGGCATAACTCGTGCCTGTTTTCAATGTTTGAGTGGTGATATCGTCACCCGGCCGATCACCGCACATGGATTAACCCGTCAGCTTTGCGCGGCGGTGCGCACCGATCACAGCAACCGGCCCTTTATCGAACGTTTTATCGCGCTCAGCCGAGACGGCCAGAGCTATGCCAGCCAGCAACCGCTGGCCAGATGATCACGAGCCAGCAACCGCTGGCCAGATAATTACGAGTCAGCAACCGCTGGCCAGATGATCGTCTATCAGACCGCAGGCGGTTGCGCGCAGACCTGATCATAGCCATAGCGCTGTGGCAATTTTCCGTCATATTCAAAAATATCGAGCATGGCGTCATAGCCATCTTGGGTGATGTCGATATGGCGGGTCCAGCACCCCATCGCCTGATAGGTGCCAATACAATCGGCCAGCACCGCTTCGTCAATCTTTGGGAATAGCGGCTTTTGTGCGCTGGCAATCTCGGCAGCGCTGGTGTCATTCATATAATTACGGGTTTTGATATAGGCGCGGGTAAAGGCCTTGGCCTCGTCAGTGGCAAGCCATGCCGGGTTTGCCGCAAGGCTGGAAAATCCGCAAGCACCAATCACCGGCCCAAGCTGCGCCACAACATGCCCGACACCATCGGCGGCCAGCTGTTGCGGGGCCGGGCCCTGCTGGTGAATATATTGGCCGGTGCCGGCGCGAAAGGCAGCGTCCATCTCGCCGCCACTGCCAGCGTCAATGATATTGATTTTGTTGATATCAATGCCCGCTTTATAACAGGCATATTTAAACATTGTCATCGGCTGGCCGCCGTGATGTACCAATACCTCGGCACCTTCCAGCTTGTTCCAGCTGAAATCCGGCTCGGCATCCCGGCCAGTGATAAAAAATCCGTCCATTTCATTGATCTGGGCAAAATGCACACATGTCGGGGTTTCGCCTTTATTCAGCGTGTTAAACCCCTGACTGAGCGTTGATTGCACGACATCGGCGCTGCCGTTATCAAGCGCTGTGATCGCGGTCACGCCGGGCTCGGCAACAGACCATTCATAATCAAGGCCTTCGTCTTTCAAAAACCCGCCAGTCATGGTCGAAATCAATGGTGAATAAAAGGCTGAAAATAAGGTGAACTGAATATTGATTTTGCTCATGGGGGCTCCGATGGTCTGACGAAAATAATGATGCAAGCCGTATGCATAGCGCACCGCCTTGCGCAAAAGTTTAGACCGATCTTGGCAGAACTTCCAGACTGAAAACTATTTTAAACATGCAAAACCATGGATAAAGTGCCAGTTGGCGCGACAGGTTGCCGCCGGCAAAATAACGCTGACCGGCAGCGCTGATGCCAGCCCCGCAACCATGATGAAGCCCCAAAACCATGATGAAGCCCCGCAACTATAATGTAGGTAAAAAGGAAACAAACCATGTCAGATATGTTTGAACCGCCAAAAACCACCCCGAAAATAGCTGTCGTGGGGGCTGGTGCCATGGGATCAGTTTATGCCGGGCTGTTCGCCGAGGCGGGATATGATGTGACTGTTGTTGATATCTGGGCCGCGCATATCAGCGCCATTTCCGAGGCTGGTCTCCGGCTGGAGGGTGCCAGCGGTGACCGTGTGGTGGCTGGCATCCGTGCGGTGCCGTCTGTCGCAGACGCCGGCCCCTGTGACCTGTATGTGATTGCGACAAAAGCGGGCGGGGTGGGCGATGCCGCCGCCGGCATCGCGAACGTGATGCATCCTGCGTCTTTGGTGCTGACCATCCAGAACGGGCTTGGTGCCGGCGACCGGATTGCCCGGCATATGTCGACTGATAATGTGCTGCTTGGCGTTGCCGAGGGTTTTGGCGCATCGATCAAAGCTGCCGGGCATATTCATCACAATGCCATGCGGCTGATCCGGATCGGCGAGTTAAATGGCGGTGACACAGCGCGGTTGAAATGGGTTGAATCGATCTGGAAAAATGCCGGATTCAACGCCCAGGCCTTTGCCGATATTCATCAGCTTGTGTGGGAAAAGTTCATCTGTAATGTCATGTGCAGCGCGCCATGTACCGCATTTGAATGCACTATCGGCGGATTATTCGCTGACCCGCAGCGGCGCAAAGTCGCGCTTGGTTGTATGTTAGAGGCCTATCACATCGGCCGTGCGAAAGGCATCAATTTTTCTTTTGATGATGCGGTTGCCTATGGCACTAAATTTGCCGCTTTGATGCCGGATGCCAACCCGTCTATGCGGCTTGACCATTTTGCCGGTAAAAAATCTGAAATTGATGCGATTAACGGCATGGTGCCGGAACTGGGTGCGGCGCTGGGGATCGCCACCCCCTACAACGATACGCTGGTCGCATTGGTGCGGGCAAAAGAGGCGCAATTTAACTAAACCCGATGAGACGCCCAAAGGTTTGAGTAAAGTTATAATTTCATCGGAATAAATTTTGGTGCGGCATAGCTTTCGATCAGAATATTCAGGCAGCTGACCCCGGGTTTCTTCAGCGCCAATGCGAGGGCGGCGTCAAGATCATCGGCGGCGTCAATAGTGGTGGCATCGGCACCAAGCCCGGCAGCGGCATCGGCATAATTTGCCGTTGCATCCAGATCACAGCCATACACCCGGTCTGCGCCATAATTGTCGATCTGAATCTGCACTTCAGCATTCCAGCGATAATCATTGCCAATCAGTGCGACAATCGAACATCCAGCTCTGACCGCGGTGTTAAATTCGGCAAGATAAAACCCGGCAGTGCCGTCGCCCATGGTCAGAAATATGGTCGCCTCAGGACGCGCGATACTGGCCCCAATCGCATAGCAAATACCGCCACCGATTGCCCCTGACGGGCCATTGATCATGCGCGTATTGGCGGTGCAGCCAGCCTGAATCCACTGGCAAAATTCACCGCCATCGGCAACCAGAATGGGCTGGCTTGCCGAATCCATTGCCGAGTCCATTGCCGATTGCAGGCTGCTGGCGACCGCCGCTGGATGACGCCCTGTGCCGTTAGCTGTCCATGGTTTGCGGCGCGCGATCATGCTTTCAACTTCTGCCGCCCAGCCGGCATCGGCGGCCGTCACCACAGCGGCCAGATCCTGCATGGCGGCGGTAATGGCACCGACCCGCATCAGCGTGATCGGTCGCATGTTTTGGGTGGGTGCGGGCTGGTCATCGGTCAATATGGCGATGACCGACACGGTGCCGGAAATCCGCCCGGGCGTTAACAGGCCGGTGGCATAATCACCAAGTTTCCCCAGCAGAATAATCAGGTCGGCAGAGGCCAGAATGGTGGGAAAATCGCCATAAAATGTATCAGCAAGGCCGCGTGCCGACTCAAGGCAGATAAGCGGCATGCCAAGCCTGGCAGACAGCGCCGCATTGGCGGCGGGTTGACGGCTTTGATTGCATTGCGGGCCAGTGATCACAATCGGCCGTTCGGCGCGTTGCAGTGCGGCGGTAAGTTCAGCTGTCTGCGTTGTCGACAGGCCGCTGGCAACCGTTGGTGCAATGGGTGGTAGCGGTGCCATCCCGATGCTGGCTGATAACCCATTGCTGGCTGATAACAGGTCGAACGGCAAGGCCAGATGCACCGGGCCGGGGGTGCCGGCAAGCGCTGTTGTGATGGTTTTTTCAAGCGCCGGCAGCATCTCTTCGGGCTGTGTCGGCCGCGCCGAAAATTTAGTGATCGGGCGGGTCACGCTGATCTGGTCGAGTTCCTGAAACGCGCCTTGCCCGTCAAGCCGGCTGGCCGCATCACCGCTGATCAACAACAGCGGCGTTTCTGAACGGGCGGCCGAGTACAACGCGGATACCGCATTCAACAGACCCGGCCCGGCGGTGACCAACGCCACGCCGATTTTGCCAGAGAATTGCGCATAGGCCTCTGCCATATAGACAGCGGCGCCTTCATGACGCGTATGGATGATGCGGATATTGGCATCAATACAGGCGTCATAAAGCGGCATAATCTGATTGCCTGACAGGCTGAAGATGACCTCGACGCCCTGATTGGCCAAAGACTGAATAACTGCTGTGCTGGGTGATGTCATGGCTGTTACTTGCCTTACCGTAAAACAAAACTGGCGTGCATATGGCCGCCCCCATGATGAAACAGATTGCCGGTGATTGGCAATGCCATAGTGGCGCATTGACTTTATTTCCCAGTATCGTAACCATGGGTCGCCGCAACCATGGGGCACCGTAGCCATGGGTCGCCGCAACGATGAGTCACTATAACCGCCGTGCAGAAAGGGATCACATGATGCGTTATGAAAAGCTGTTGCCGCATATTCTGGATCTGGCGGCGCTTGATGATGCGGCGCTCGATGCGACGGCGCTGGCCACGGCAAAATTGTCATTTTATGACTGGCTGGTGGTCAGCTGTGCTGGCAGTGCCGAACCGTTGGCAGTGATCATGCGGGATTTTATCGCCAGCGAGGCTGGCACGCCGACAGCCAGTGTGACCGGCAGCGCGCAAAAATTTCCGGCACGGGCGGCGGCGCTGGCGAATGGTACAATTTCGCATGCGCTTGATTATGATGATACGCATTTTGCCTATGTCGGGCACCCATCGGTGGCGATTTTTCCGGCGGCACTGGCGGCGGCTGAAGAGGTGGGCGCATCAGCCGCCGATGTCTGCAAGGCGTTCCTGCTTGGTGCCGAGGTCAGTTGCCGCATTGGCATGGTTTTGGGGCGGCGACATTATGATGCCGGGTTTCATCAAACCGCGACCGCTGGCTGTTTTGGTGCCACCGTTGCGGCGGCGCGGTTATATCAGCTGGACAGCGCGGCTTTGTGCGGCGCTCTCGGGCTGGCCAGCACCCGCGCATCCGGCCTGAAATCACAATTTGGCACAATGGGCAAACCCTTTAATGCGGGCATGGCAGCGGCCAATGCGATCGAGGCCTGCGGGCTGGCCCGGCGCGGATTTACCTCGGCCAGTGACGGGCTGGGCGGGCCGCAGGGATTTGTGCCAGCGCATCAACCGCAACATGATGATTGTGAAATATTATGGCCACAAACAACGCCGACAAAATTTATCTTTGCTGATGTCCGGCATAAGCTGCACGCCTGTTGTCATGGCACGCATGCGATGATCGAAGCGCTGCGCATGCTGATGGCAAAACAGGATGTGACCGCCGAAAATCTGCTCAGTCTGACAATCAAGGTCAATCCAAGATGGCTGAAGGTATGCGACATAAAGCGGCCACGCACCGGACTCGAAGTGAAATTCAGCTATGCGTTTTTGGCGGCGATGGTCTTGCAGCAGATTGATACCGCTGCCACTCAAAGCTATGATGATGCGCTCTGCGACGATGCCGCGCTGGCTGCCACAGCCGGCAAAGTTACCGTGATCGGCGACGAGCTGATTAGTGATGGCGGCGTTGTGGTGTCGGCCGATATCGGATCAGGCACCATTTGCACAGACGCATTTGATCTGATGGCGCCGCTTGATATCGCGGTTCTGCAAAGCCGCCTCGTGGCCAAAGCAACCGCGCTGCTTGGTGCCGCCAAGGCCGGTGAGATATGGCACAATATGGCGGCAATTGAGACGATATCTGCCGCCGATATGGCGCGGTATCTGCGGTCATAGGCTGGCAGCAGACAATGATCAGACGATGGATGAAAGGGAAGTGGTAATGGATTTTTCCAGTTGGATTGGCAACAGCGTCACCCGGCATGACAGCATCACGCCGCGAATGGTTGAGCATTTTAAGCAGAGTTTGGCACCGCATTGCTTTGCTGATCAGCCGGTACCGCCCGGCTTGTTCTGGTGTCTGGCCCCGGATGTGGTTGCCGCCGATCAACTGGGCGCAGACGGCCATCCAAAGCTGGGTGGGTTTTTGCCGGAAATCCCCTATGAGCGGCGTATGTGGGCTGGCGGCTGGGTGGAGTTTCATGGCCAGTTTGCGATTGGTGACGCGGTGCGCAAAACCAGCCGGATCGACGATATTACATTTAAATCCGGGCGCAGCGGTAATCTTTGCTTTATTGCGGTGATGCATGAATTTCACGTTGCCGATACACTTGTCCTGCGCGAACGACATGATGTTGTGTATCGCGAGATCGTTACCCCGGCATCACCGCCCGTGGCACCCACCACGCCAGCCGCGCCAGCGCATCGTTGGCAGGTGAATGCTGACCCGGTGATGTTGTTTCGCTATTCCGCGCTGACCTTTAACGGCCACCGGATTCACTATGATTTGCCCTATTCGACGCAGAGTGAGGGACATGCCGGGCTGTTGGTTCATGGCCCGTTGCAGGCAACATTGATGCTTAATCTGGCCTGCCAGATTAATGGCAAACAGCCCCAGAAAATGGCCTATCGTGGGGTCAGCCCGCTGGTTTGCAGCGATCCGATTATGGTGGATGCAGACCCAATTGAGGCTGGCCAGCTTGGCTGTTGCGTCAGGGCGGCGAATGGTACCGTGACGATGACTGCCGAGGTTACGCTCTAATTGATATGATCTTTTGAGAAAAATAACATGACCCTTATAACCCCTCCTAAATTACCCTTATTTGTACCCGGTCATCGCGCCGATATTGTACCAAAGGCAGCCGCCAGCGGTGCCGATATGGTGATTATTGATCTTGAAGATGCGGTGGCCGAGGGCGACAAGCCAGCGGCCCGCGCGCATCTGGCAAATTGCGCGGCAATGCCGGTGCCGATCGCGGTGCGGGTGAACACGCCGGACTCATCTTCATTCGCAGCTGATCTTGACGCGGTAAGATCCAGCCCGGCCAGCATGGTGGTGTTGCCAAAGGCGGAAAGCCCGGCCGACCTTGACCGGGTGCGTGATGGCGTCGGTGCGGATATGCCGGTTCTGCCGATTATTGAAACCGCCCGCGGGCTGGATGCTGTTGCTGCATTATTGGGTCATCCGAATGTGCCGTTATGCGCCTTTGGGCATCTTGATTTCTCGCTTGATATTGGTGCCTCTGATGCGTGGGAAAATCTGCTTTTTGTGCGCAGCCAGCTGGTGTTGCAGTCGCGGTTGGCCGGTGCGGCACCGCCATTGGATGGGGTGACAGTATCGTTTGATGACCCGGCGATTGTGTCGGCCGAGGCGCGACGTGCGCGTGATTTGGGGTTTGGTGGCAAATTGCTGATCCACCCGCGGCAGGTGGCGCCGGCGCAATCGGTGTTTCAGCCAAGTCAGGCGGATTATGACTGGGCCTTGTCGGTTTTGGCGGCGGTGGCGGACAGCCAGTCAGCGGTCAAGCTGGATGGGGCGATGATCGATCTGCCGGTGATCAAGCGCGCCGAACGGATCAAACAGGATTTTGAATCGCTGGCGTAAGCCGACAGGTTGTTGGATCAGGCAAGATGAATCTGAGGAGAGACAAATGACAGTGACCACAGGTGCGGATGATCTTCAGGGGCTGTTGGTGATTTCACTGGAACAAGCGGTGGCAGCGCCATATGCGGCTGGCCGGCTGGCTGATGCGGGCGCACGGGTGATCAAGGTTGAACGCCCCGAGGGTGATTTTGCGCGGGGCTATGATGCCGATGCCAAAGGGCAGAGTTCATATTTTGTCTGGCTTAACCGCGGCAAGGAATCCGTGGCGCTCAATCTGAAACAGGCTGATGATCTGCAGATTCTCAAAAACATGATCAGCAAAGCCGATATTTTTATACAGAATCTGATGCCCGGGGCGCTTGAAAGGCTGGGGCTGTCGAGTGCTGAATTGCGCGCTGCCGACCCCGGTCTGATCACCTGCGATATCAGCGGCTATGGTTCAAACGGCCCGTTTCAACAGATGAAAGCCTATGATTTTCTGGTACAGGCCGAGGTTGGGCTGGCCGAGATCACCGGTGCCCCCGAACAGCCCGGCCGGGTCGGTGTGTCGATTTGCGATATCGCCGCCGGCATGACAGCGCATCAGGCGATTCTGCAAGCCCTTTATGCGCGAAGCCGCACCGGCAAAGGGCGCGGCATCGAAGTCTCGCTGTTCCATGCTCTGGCCGACTGGATGAATGTGCCCTATATCCAAAGCCAGTATGGCGGCCGCGACATCCGCCGCCCGGGCTTGCATCACCCAACGATTGCGCCCTATGGTGCCTATCGCTGTGGTGATGGCCGTCAGCTGTTGTTGTCGATCCAAAACGAGCGTGAATGGCAGCGTCTTTGCAGTGATGTGTTGCAACAGCCGGATTTGCCGGAAAATCCGAAATTCAGCTCAAATGTGAAGCGGGTGGAGAACCGCGCCGCGCTTGACGATATTCTTAATACGGTGTTTGCCGCGCATTCGATCGATCAGCTGGCGGTGATGTTGCAGACAGCTCAAATTGCCTTTGGCCGACTGAACACGATGGATGATTTTGCCGCGCATCCGCAAAACCGGTTTGTGACGGTGCGTACCACTGGCGGTGAATTACAGATTCTGGCGCCCGGGGCGGTGGTGAATGGCGTGATGGCGCCGCTTGGCGCGGTGCCTGATCTGGGGGCAAACAGCACCGCGATACGCGAAGAATTTGCCCAGCCAAACAGATCATAACCCGGTTTTGCAGAGCCTAATTACAATATCCCTTGCTAGGTGATCACAGCTACAGCGATTCAAAACTGTCGGAGAAGCGGCCATTGGCAACAGCCCCAAGCAGGGTTTTATACACCGTCTCAATGACATGTAATTTGCTGCTATCGCCGCGATAGGCCAGCCCAAGCTGGCGACTGGGCGAGTCCGGCCCGAGGCTGATATGTCTGATCGGCAACGGGTTCATATTACGCACACATCTTTGCGGCACGATCGATACGCCAAGATTGGCCATGACCATGCTGGAAATGGCCTCAAGGTCTTCAAGCTCCATATTATCCTGCACAGCGATATTGCGATCCTGCAGCCACGCTTCGACCATCTGTCCGACAATCGCATTCCGGTCAAACCGGATAAATGGATAATGGGTGAGCAAAAATAGCGGATCCTCGCTGGATGTTTGCGGCGGTGCCAGAATCTCCAGCGGCTCGGTGGCGATGTCGCGAAAGCGAAAGCCGCGCGGCAAAATATCCGGGCGGGTGATGATCGCGGCATCAATCTGCCGCCGCTCTATCTGCTGTAGCAAGGCTGTCGACAGCCCCGGCTGGATCACCACATGAAGCTGGCTGAAATTATTTTTGAGATGTGACACCGCCAGCGGCACCAGCCCGGTCAATGTTGTTGGCACCGCGCCAAGCCCGATATCGTCGTCAAATCCGGCGCCATCAATAATTTCGGCAAGCATGTTATCATAGGCGCGCACCACCGCTTCGGCTTTTGCCGTGAAGGCATGCCCCAGTGGGGTCAGTTGCGGGCTGCGCGGACGCCGGTCAAAAAGCGTCACATTCCAGCGTGCTTCAAGCGCTTTGATCTGTTGGCTCACCGCCGCATGGGTGATCAAAATAGCATCGCCAGCGGCACTAAAAGACCCATGATCTCGAATGGCCAACAAGGTGCGTAAATGACGGATAGACACGACAAGCCCCCTCTGTCTGTTCACCAACTAACGTTCAAAACTATTTAGGGGCAAAACATAATAAAAACTTACACAAAAAGTAAGAATTATTTGCTTTTTGTTAGATAAATTTTATCTATACTCTCAACCTCAATCAATTAAAGGTGACAAGGTGTCTGGTTCTGAGCAATTTTTAGACGTGTCAATCTGGCGCGAGCAAGATGGCGATGGTCACTTTCAACAATTTGCAGTGCCGCGCCGTGACAATCAGACGATTCTGGACGTGGTGGCCTGGGTGCAGCAACAGCGTGACCCGACATTATCCTATCGCTTTGCCTGTCGTGTGGGGATGTGCGGGTCATGCGCGATGATGGTGAATGGGGCGCCGCGCTGGACCTGCCGGACGCATGTGCAGAAAGTCGCCGAAGATAACCATCTGCAAATCGCACCATTGCGCAACCTGCCGGTGATTAAGGATCTGGCGGTTGATATGGACCCGTTTTTTGACAAATGGGTGGCGGCCGATGCGGTGTTTGAACCAAGCCAGACGCGGCATGACCCGATGGCGCCAATCGACCCGCAAGACCCGATGCGTGTGGCGGCGAGTGAGGCGATTGAATGTATCAATTGCGCTGTGTGTTATGCGGCCTGTGATGTGGTTGCGGCGAACCCGGATTATCTTGGCCCGGCGGCGTTAAACCGGTCTTGGAGCCTGCTCAATGACAGCCGCGATGCCGGCCAGGCAGAACGGTTAAAGGCGGTGTCTGGCGAAGGCGGTTGTCACAACTGCCATGCGCAGCAAAGCTGTGCGCGCTATTGTCCAAACGAGCTGAATCCGACCGTGTCAATTTCCGGGTTGAAACGGGCCACGGCAAAGTCCGTTTTCAGCTGGGGGAAATAGATGCTGACGCTGCGGCTTTATATGGCGCAACGCCTGACCGCTCTTATCATGGCGCCGCTGACAATTGGTCATTTGGCGGTGATGATTTATGCCGTTCAGGGGGGGCTGAGCGTGGCTGAAATTCTGGCCCGGACGCAGGGATCGCTGGCATGGTTTTTATTTTATGGCAGTTTTGTATTGGCGGTGTCGGTGCATGCGGCGATTGGCATACGCGTCATCCTCTATGAATGGCTTGGCGTGAAAGGCGTGATGCTTGCCGGGCTGAGCTGGAGCCTGTGCGCTTTGCTGCTGGGGCTTGGTGGACGGGCAGTATGGGCGGTCACATTTGCAGGAGCCGGGGCATGATTCGTCCGCATCGCAGTCACAGCCTGTGGTATGCTTTTTTGCTGCACCGTTTATCGGGAATTGGACTGGCTTTGTTTTTGCCGATACATTTTTACATGTTGGCATTGGCATTGACGGATCCGGCACAGCTTGACGGGTTTTTGGCCTTTACCGATCTGCTGATCGTCAAATGTGCCGAATTTGGGCTGGTGTTTTTGCTGGCGGTTCATATGTTTGGCGGACTGCGACTGATGGCGCTGGAGTTTCTGCCATGGAGTCCGCGGCAAAAAACCTATGCCGCAACCGCCGTGGCGCTGGCATTTTTTATTTCAACAAGTTTTTTTCTGCAGGCGATGTAACCAATGCAATTTTCACCTGAACGTCATGACACAGATATTTTGATTTTGGGCAGCGGCGGTGCCGGTCTGTTTGCCGCGCTGCATGCGCAAAAAGCCGCGCCACATGCAAAAGTCACCATTGCTGTGAAAGGTCTGATTGGCAAATGCGGTTGCACCCGCATGGTGCAGGGCGGCTATAATGTGGCGCTGGCCCCGGGTGATTCTGTTGAACGGCATTTTATGGATACGGTGATTGGCGGCAAATGGCTGCCTGATCAGGATATGGCCTGGAAATTATGCAAAACTGCGGTGACCCGCATCCATGAGCTGGAAAACGAGATTGGCTGTTTTTTCGATCGCAACCCGGATGGCACGCTGCATCAAAAAGCCTTTGCCGGCCAGACATTTGACCGCACCGCGCATAAAGGTGATCTGACCGGTATTGAGATCATCAGCCGGCTGATGGAACAGGTATTATCGCGGCCGGTTGAAAGATTGCAGGAACACCGTGCTGTTGGTTTGATCCCGTCGCGTGATGGTTCGGCGCTGGCCGGGGTGCTGTTTATCGATATGCGCAGCGGAAAATTTCGTTTGGTGCGGGCCAAAACCGTGCTGATGGCGACTGGTGGCGGCCCAACCATGTATAAATATCACACCCCGTCGGGCGATAAGAGCATGGATGGGCTGGCGATGGCGATGCGCCGTGGGCTTGCCTTGCGCGATATGGAAATGGTGCAGTTTCACCCCACCGGCTTGTTGGCCGGTGCCGGCACAAAAATGACCGGCACGGTTCTCGAGGAAGGCCTGCGCGGTGCAGGCGGTCATCTGATGAATGGTGACCAACAGCGGTTTATGTTTGATTATGATGCCGGCGGCGAGCGTGCAACACGCGATATTGTCAGCCGTGCCATTTACGAAGAAATGCGGCAGGGACGCACCTCACCACATGGCGGGGTGTATATTTCAATGGCGCATCTTGGCCCGCAATTGGTTGCCGAAAAATTCAAGGGCATGGTCAAACGTTGTGCCGATAGCGGCTTTGATCTGGCGGCCGGTCTGGTCGAGGTCGTGCCGACAGCGCATTATCTGATGGGCGGCGTTGTTGTCGATACCGACACCCGTACCGCTTTGCCCGGGCTATATGTGGCTGGCGAGGATGCTGGCGGCGCGCATGGCTCGAACCGGCTTGGTGGCAATGGCGTGGCGAATTCAACGGTATATGGTGGTGTCGCTGGCGATGTGATGGGACAAGATTGCCTGAAGATGCAGGCGCTGCATGATCCGGATGAAACCGTGCTTGATGAAGAAATGGCACGTGCCACCGCGCCATTTGCCCAAAAGCCGGGGGATGTGACAGCGTTGCGCGACAAGCTGCTTGATGTGATGTGGGAAGATGTCGGGGTGATGCGCGATGCAGATGGCCTGCAACGTGGCCTGCATCGGATTGACGAAATTGATGATGAGCTGTCGTCGACCGGTGTTGCCGCGGATAATCTGGCATTTAATCTGTCATGGCATGACTGGCTGAATTTGCGCAGTCTTGTCGATATGTCGCGGGTCATCGCACAATCGGCATTATCGCGGGAAAATTCGCGTGGTGCGCATTTCCGCGAGGATCACCCTGATACCGGGGCCATGCAGGATTCATATTTTACTCTGGCAACTGGCAGCGATAAAAATATCTCGGTCGCCCGTGCGCCGGTGCAGTTTACCATCGTTAAACCCGGCGAAACATTGCTTGGCGCGGACGAAGCGGAAACTTTGGTAGGAGCGGCAGAATGATTGGCATTGACCTTGTGCAATCCACCGCCGAAACGCTGATGCGCAAAGCTGCCATTGAAATTCCTGATGATTACCTCGCCGGTCTGAAGACAGCCGCCGCAGCAGAAGATGGTGATTTGTCCAGTTTTGTGCTTGAAGCCATGCTGGAAAATTATGCCGCCGCCAAAGAAGACAGCCGCGCCATGTGCGGTGATACCGGCTGTCCGCGCTGGTATGTCAAAATGGGCAATGAGGCCCGCATTGATGGTGGCCCGATAGCGCTTGAAGCGGCGTTGCGGCGGGCCACAGCAAGCGCCACCTCGTCGGTGCCGTTACGTCCGAACCGGGTGCATCCTTTATGGCGCACCGACCATGATAATAATGTCGGAATTGGCGCCCCGGAGATTGAATATGGCTTTGAACCGGGCGGCGACTGGATTGATCTGGTGACTGTGCATAAGGGCGGTTTATTTGGCACCGATTACCGGATGCTGTTTCCAAGTGACGGGATACAGGGCATTAAAAGATTTTTCCTCGACTCGCTTGTGGCATTTGGCAAACGCGGGTTGGCCTGTCAGCCGGCGATCATTGGCATTGGCCTTGGTGGGTCAAAAGACGCCTGTATGGTGCTTGGTAAACGCGCTGCCTGTTTGCGGGTTGTTGGCGACCGCAACCCCGATGCGAAAATTGCTGAACTTGAGGACGAGCTGAAAGATCTTGGCAATAATATCGGCATGGGCGCGATGGGATTTGTTGGCAAATCCATGGTGATTGATTGCAATATTGAGGTTGGCTATTGCCACACTGGCGGCATGCAGATGAGTGTACATGCTTTTTGCCTGTCGTCACGGAGGGCGGTGGCGCGTATCTATGGGGATGGGCGGGTTGCGTATCGCACAGATCCCCAATGGTTCACAGATTACCAGCGGCGGGAGACAGTCGAATGGCCACAGGCCCAAACAAAATCCGGCTAAGCACTAATCCCACAGATGACGCCATTGCGGCGCTGCAGATTGGCGATATCGTCTATCTGGATGGCACCATCTATACCGCGCGCGAAGGCGTCTATATGCGGGTGATCGAGGATAGGGTTGATCTGCCACTTGATCTGCCGGCTGTGTCGGCGGCCAATTTTCATTGCTCGCCGGCGGCCACCCAGCATGATGACGGATCCTTTGTGTTGGGTGCGGTGACCGCCACCGCATCATTTCGCTTTTCAAAATGGATTGGCCGCTGGCTGGCGGCGTCCGGGGCAAAGCTGATCATTGGCAAAGGCGGCATGAGCCCAGAGGATTACCGCGATCATTTCGTGCCGAATGGTGCCATCTATCTGACCACGGTTGGCTATGGCACCGGTGCGCTGCTTGGCCGCGGCGTCAAGCAGGTGCGTGAATTGCATTGGAAAAAAGAACTTGGTCTGGCACAGGCCATGTGGGTGATTGAGGTGGAAAATTTCGGCCCCTTCATCGTCGAAAGCGATGTTGCGGGCAATAGCTTATTTGAACGTGAAAATGCCAAAATTGCGGCAAATCTTGAAGCCGCTTATGAGGGCACAAAACCGGCTGTGCTGAAACGTTTTGGTGAAACCGATGATCGCAAAGATGAAATGATCTGATCCGGCACCAGTTTTAGCAGCCGTCACGTCTCTGCATCGGTAAATTTCATAATCACCGCATCAACGCTCAGAATATCGCCTTCTTTGGCATCGATAGACGCGACGCGACAACGTTTTTCGGCGACCAGCGCATTTTCCATTTTCATCGCTTCGACAATGCACAGGGTTTGTCCGGCCTCTACAATATCGCCGGCGGCCACCAGCACTGTCACCAGATTGCCCGGCATCGGGCATAACAGCATATTTGACCGGTCTGGCGCGATCACCGGTTTCATATGATGCGCCAGCGCGGCGATATGCGGCGGGCGGGCATAAGCCAGCAGATCGGTGCCACGGTAATGGATATGCCAGCGGTCTTTATCCTGATGTAACTGGCAAATATAGTGCCGCTCCGTCTGTTGCTGGTGGTCGGTGATGCGGGCGGCAAGCCGCGGCGTATCAATTGCCCGGTCAATCTCTATGCTAAAGCGATCCGACGTTGTATCAGCCGCTGCCGGATAGGGGCTGACCGCGACCTCAACAGCCGCGGCGGCGTCATCTGACTGCACTGCACACAGCATATCATCGGCCGCTGGCTGGCTATTCCCCTCGGCGACAAATTGCACCACCCAATTTTCTGGCTGAACGGCTGGCTGAACGGCTGGCCGGGCTGCTGGATGAGCTGCCGGCTGGCTGGTTGATCGGGCATTTTGGGGCAGTTGGCGCACTGCATCGGCGTCAGCGGCGGCGGCGATAATCAGCCCCAGATCACGCTGTCTGTCCGGCGCGGCGGTAACGCCCTGAAAGCCGTCTTTATATTCTTCATCGATAAAGGCGGTGGTGATATCACCCCGACAAAAACGGTCATGTTCCATCACCGCTGACAAAAACGGAATATTATGTCCGATCCCACGCATGATGAAATCATCAAGCGCCATTCGCATGCGGTCAATGGCGGCGTCGCGGTCACCTGCCCAGCTGCATAGCTTGGCAATCATCGGGTCATAATAGATCGAAATGCTATCGCCCTCGGCGACGCCGGTATCGTTACGGGTCAGGCTGTTATCGTCATGCTGTTGTTCTGCTGGTGGACGATAAAGCGACAAGCGGCCAATTGCCGGCATGAAATTGCGATAGGGGTCTTCGGCATATAACCGGCTTTCGATGGCCCAGCCGTTAATGCCAATGTGTTTTTGCTGGTGTCGCAACAGTTCACCAGCGGCGATGCGGATCATTTCTTCAACAAGATCAAGACCGGTGATCAGCTCGGTCACCGGATGTTCAACCTGCAGGCGGGTATTCATTTCCAGAAAATAGAAATTGCGTTCGGCATCGACAATAAATTCAACCGTTCCGGCACTGTGATAATCAACCGCCATTGCCAGCCGAATGGCCTCCTCTCCCATGGCCCTGCGGGTGCTGGCGTCCAGAAACGGTGATGGGGCTTCTTCGATCACCTTTTGATTGCGCCGCTGGATCGAGCATTCGCGTTCGTTCAGATGGATGCAATGGCCATGTCGGTCAGCCAGCACCTGAATTTCAATATGCCGCGGGCTGGTGATAAATTTTTCAATAAATACCCGGTCGTCGCCAAAACTTGACGCGGCCTCGCGCATGGCCATGGCATAGCCGCTTTCGACTTCGGCGGCTGAATGCGCCACCCGCATGCCTTTGCCGCCACCGCCGGCGCTTGCCTTAATCATCACCGGATAGCCAATATCATTGGCAATTTTCACCGCTTCGCCAGCGGTTTTGATCACCCCGACATGCCCCGGCACAGTGCTGACCCCGGCGGCCTTTGCCAGCTTTTTTGATTCGATCTTATCGCCCATCGCCGCAATCGCTGTCGGCGGCGGGCCGATGAAAGTAATGTTCTGTTTTGCCAGGGCGGTCGCAAACGCCGCCTGCTCCGACAGAAATCCATAGCCCGGATGCACCGCTTCGGCGCCTGTCTGCTGGCAGGCTGCGATGATTTTATCGGCTTGCAGGTAGCTTTCCTGCGCCGTCATGCCGCCAAGGCTGACAGCCTCGTCGGCAAGCTGTACATGCTGTGCGTTGCGATCAACGTCGGAATGAACGGCGACTGTTTTAATGCCCATGGCACGCGCTGTGCGGATGATCCGACAGGCAATTTCGCCGCGATTGGCAATTAGAATTTTTTCAAACATCATCACCTCTAGAGCGGGATATTGCCGAATTTTTTATGTGGGTTTTGCAGGTGTTTTTTGCGTAATTTTTCAAACGCCTGAATCAACCGAAAGCGGCTGTTACTCGGAATAATCACATCATCAATAAAGCCGCGTTCGGCGGCAATAAACGGGTTGGCAAACCGGTCTTCATAATCGGCCGTGCGAGCGGCAATTTTTTCCGCATCGCCCAGTTCTGAGCGATACAGAATCTCCACAGCGCCCTTTGCACCCATCACCGCAATTTCCGCTGTCGGCCAGGCAAAATTGGCATCGCCGCGCAAATGTTTGGAGCTCATCACATCATACGCCCCGCCATAGGCTTTACGGGTAATCAGAGTGACTTTTGGCACGGTGGCTTCGGCATAGGCAAATAACAGCTTGGCGCCATGTTTGATAATGCCGCCATATTCCTGTGATGTGCCCGGCATGAATCCCGGCACATCGACAAGCGTCAAAATCGGGATATTAAAAGCATCACAAAACCGCACAAAACGCGCCGCTTTGCGGCTCGAATCAATATCAAGACAGCCTGCCAGCACCATTGGTTGATTGGCGACAACACCGACCGTGGCACCATTCATGCGCACAAAACCGGTCAGGATATTTTTGGCAAAATCAGGCTGGATCTCAAAAAACCGGCCTTCATCAGCAATGCTGATGACGAGCTCATTCATGTCATAGGGCAAATTGGGGCTGTCCGGGATCAGACTGTCCAGCGCCGGCACGGTGCGTTTTGGATCATCAATCGGCTCTGCAGAGGCGGCGCTATCTGTGTTATTCGCCGGCAGGTAGCCAACCAGCCGGCGGATTTCGCTGAGTGCCTGCAAATCATTGTCAAATGCGCCATCGGCAACCGACGATAATTTCGTATGGGTGTCGGCACCGCCCAGTTCTTCGGCGGTGACATCCTCGCTGGTCACGGTTTTGACAACATCCGGCCCGGTCACAAACATATAGCTGGTGCCGCGCACCATAAAGGTGAAATCGGTCATCGCCGGTGAATAGACGGCACCGCCAGCGCATGGCCCCATAATCACCGAAATTTGCGGGATAACGCCTGATGCCATGACATTCTGCAAAAACACATCTGCATAGCCGCCAAGCGAATCAACACCTTCTTGAATGCGCGCACCGCCACTGTCATTCAGGCCAATCACCGGCGCGCCATTCTGCATCGCCAGCTTTAATATTTTTACAATCTTATTGGCGTGGGTGGCCGAAAGCGAGCCGCCGAAAACGGTAAAATCCTGCGAATAGACATAGACCAGCTGCCCGTTGATGCGGCCAGACCCGGTGATCACCCCATCCCCGGCAATGGTGTTGCCATCCATGCCGAAATCGCGGCTGCGATGCACCACAAACATATCGGTTTCTTCAAAGCTGCCCGGGTCAAGCAATACATCGAGCCGTTCGCGGGCGGTCAGTTTGCCGGCAGCATGCTGGCGATCAATCCGCGCAGCACCGCCGCCAAGGCGGGCCTGGTCGCGGCGGTTTTGCAATTCCCTGATAATATCCTGACCGGTCGCCTTCATCTGTTGTCTCCCCAAAAGCTCTTTATCGGATCCGCTTGTCTTAATAAAGACGGCCGTCCCCGAAAACTTTTTTTAAGTCACCCGCTAGTCTCACCTTTTGTTGTATTACCATACAAATCTGCAACAGCCCGGTCATCACAAAACTTCACTAAAATAGGCGCGGCACAACAGGCATGCCCTGAAACAGGCGCTGGCCAGCCTTTGGCGCGACGTTGATTTTCACCGGAAAACACCGCAAGGTGGCCGTATCGCGAATAGATGAGAGGCGTCTGCGCATGAGCGAGGCACAAGCAAGCATGAATGGCATGATCGAGCATTGTGGCGCGTTACCGAACAGGCCCGGCTTGCCGGATCACGGCTGCGATGCGCTGCTGAAACTGTTTTATGAAATTGGCGCGGGCAAAGCTGGCGCGGGTAAAATTGGCGCGGGTGGGGCCGTTTGATGATTGTTCTGGCGGATATTGGCGGCACGAATATACGCCTTGCTGTGCAGGATCAGCAGACCGCGCATAGCGAGCTGGACGCGATAGAGAGCCTGTCTTGCAGCGATTTTGCCAGCGTTGAACAGTCGCTTGCCAGCTATTGTGAACGCCGCCGCATCCGTCCTGAGGCGCTGCTGCTGGCGGTGGCGGCTGATCTGCATGGTGATGAGGTGACGATCACTAATAATCACTGGCGGTTTCGGGGTGTTTCAGCGGCGCGGGCGTGCGGCGCATCGCGCTATATGCTGATCAATGATTTTTGCGCACAGGCGTTGGCGCATGCTGATTTACTTGCCCCTGACGGGGCGGCGGCGCGTGCTGGTGCCCGCCAGATCATCCGTCAAGGCACGCCGCGGCCGCAAACGCCATTGCTGGTCAGCGGGCCGGGCACCGGGCTTGGCGTGGCGGCAATCATGCCTGTTGGTGATGATGTGGCGGTGATCGAGGGTGAAGGCGGGCATGTCAGTTTTGCCGCGCGGCATGCAGATGAACGGGCGGTTTTGGATGTGTTGCAAAAACAATGGGGCCATGTATCTGCCGAACGATTTGTCAGTGGCCCCGGGCTGGAATCGATTTATCATGTGATGACTGGCCAGGCTGGCAAGACCGCCGCCGAGATTGGTGCAGCCGCGATAACCGCAGACGGTGCCGCACGCGACGCTGTCGCGCTTATGCAGCGCGCGTTTGCAACCGCATTGGCGAATGCGGCACTGACCTTTGGTGCCGGATCGGGCATTGTCATCGCCGGCGGCATCATGCCGAAACTGATCGGGCTGTTGCCAACAAGCGGGTTTTTTGAGCGGCTTGGCGATCATGGCCGTCGCAGCCAATTTCTGCATGACCTGCCGCTTTATCTGTCGGTGGATCCATATGCCGGACTTTCTGGCGCCGCTGTTGCCGCCAAAACAGCGCATTTGGCGCACCGATGGCGGCCTGTCGCATAGGGCGCTGTCACTGACCGCCTGATGGCAGCCGCGACAGCTTTCGGCATTGCAACAAAACTGTAGCAAAAGCGGCCTATCTTTGGGAGCCTTGCGCTGGGTGTATATATGCAGCTACATTTGGTCGCGGCAGCGCCGTCAACGGGTGCTGTTCAATAACAAAAGATGGTAATGTCGCGTGATGGATTCTATTCAATTCACCAGCCCAATTCTGGACGATCTGACCGGTGAGGAGCGCTATTTCAATCGTGAAATCAGCTGGCTGGCTTTCAATGAGCGGGTGTTGTCATTGGCCGAACAGGCCGATATGCCGCTTGGTGAGCGGCTGCGTTTTCTGGCGATTTCTGCGGAGAATCTGAACGAATTTTTCATGGTGCGTGTTGCCGGGTTGCTACAGCTTGCCAAACGCGGCTTTAAATTGGTGCCATCGGATGATATGCCGCTTGATCATCTGCTTGAACAGATCATCAGCCGCAGCCGCACGCTGGTGCACCGACAGCATCAGATTGTGGCCGAGCTGACCGGTTTGTTTGCCGATGAGGATATCAAAATTCTGGCAGAGATGCCGGATGATGTGGCCGACCGCGAATGGCTTGATGACTGGTTCGTTGACAATGTTCTGCCGCTGATCACGCCAACCACGCTTGATCCGTCGCACCCGTTCCCGTTCTTCCATAATGAAGGCAAGGGGATGATACTCGAACTGGTCAGCCCGCAAGACAAGCCGGTGCAGGGGGTGATTCTGCTGCCAGCCAATTTGCAGCGATTTGTGAGGCTGCCCGGTAGCAGTCTGCGGCTGTTGCAGGTCGAAGCGGTGATCAAAGCCAGTCTCAAGAAAATCTATCCGCGCCACACGTTGAAAGCGGCTTCGATGTTTAGCATTCTGCGCGATTCTGAAATCGAAATTGATGATGAAGCGAATGATCTGATCAATGAGTTTGAAACAGCATTGCGGGCACGCCAGCGCGGCAATGTGGTGATGCTGACCTTGTCACGCGATGCGCCAAAATCAATTCGCCGTTTGCTGAAAGCGGCGATGGCCATTGACGAGATGAATTTTTTTGACAGTGATGGCCCGCTCGCGCTGGATGATTTTTCCGAGATTCTGAACTATCTGCCGAAACATTTTCTTTACCCGGCGTTCAAAGCCCGCTTCCCCCAGCGGATCCGTGATTTCAATGGCGATTGTTTTGCCGCCATTGCGAATAAGGATATTGTTGTTCATCACCCGTATGAAAGCTTTGAGGTTGTAGTGCGCTATTTGCAACAGGCCGCAAATGATCCGGATGTGCTGACCATTCGCCAGACCCTGTATCGCACAACGCCAAACTCACCGATTGTCAAAGCGCTTATCGAGGCGGCTGAAAATGGCAAAAATGTCACCGCGGTGATCGAGCTGAAAGCGCGTTTTGATGAAAAGAACAATATTCAGCTGGCGCGTGATTTAAGCCGGGCCGGTGTACAGGTTGCCTATGGGCTGACGGATCTGAAAATCCATTTGAAAATGTCGCTGGTGGTGCGCCGCGAGCATGGCAAGCTGGTATCCTATACGCATGTTGGCACCGGCAATTACCACCCGATTACCGCTGGCATCTACACTGATCTCTCGTTTTTCACCTGTGATAAAGATGTGGGGCGGGATGCCTATGAAATTTTCAAATATCTAACCAGCCATGTGGCACCGGAAAAACTCAAACGCAGTTTTGTCTCGCCGCATCAATCCATCCCGTCGCTCGAATCGCTGATCCGCGCTGAAATAGACTCCTGTGCCGCTGGCAAGCCATCGGGTATCTGGATCAAATGTAATGCGCTGGTTGATCGCCGGATCATCGGTTTGTTGTATGAGGCCTCGCAGGCTGGCGTGCCGATTGAAATTATCGCGCGCGGCATTTGCTGTTTGCGCCCGGGCATCAAAGGGCTGTCCGAGACGATCACAGTGCGTTCAACGGTGGGCCGGTTTCTGGAACATGGGCGCATCTATGTGTTTGCAAATGGCAGTGAATTTCCCTCGGTAAAAAATCATGTCGTCATATCGTCAGCCGATCTGATGCCGCGCAATCTGCGGCGCCGCGTTGAATGTTTCATGACCTTGACCAACCCAACGGTGTGCAAACAGGTGTTGCATCAGATCATGGTAGCGCATTTGCGTGACCAGAAAAATTCGTGGTTTTTGCAGCCTGATGGCAGCTATGTGCGGCCGGAAATTGAGACAGACGCCTTTTCCTGCCATGATTATTTTATTTCCAACCCCAGCTTGTCCGGGCTTGGTAGCCTGGCACAAGATAGTTAACCGACGTCAGGGGCGGTCAGCATGTCATCTGCCACATCCAAATTAGCGCGCATCGAAGATGGCAAGAGATCATACCCACAGGTTTTGGATGCGGTGCCGCCAAGCGACCGCATTGCGGTTATTGATATTGGCTCTAATTCGGCCAGACTGGTGATCTATGGTAAAAACGGCCGCTATCCGACACCGCTATTTGACGAGCGTTCAAATTGCCAGCTTGGTGCGCGGCTGGATCAGACCGGTCATCTGGTGCAAGACCGGATTGACGCGACGCTTGAAACCATCACCAGATTTGCGGCGATTATCCGCGCCATGCAGGTGACAGCCTGTTATCCGATCGCCACAGCGGCGGTCAGGCGGGCGAAGAATGGTGCCGATTTTTATCGGCCAGCCGAAGACATCCTTGGCATGCCGATTCAGATTCTATCACAGCAGGATGAGGCCAATTATGTATCGCGTGGCCTGACCCTGAATATCCCTGATGCGGATGGTCTGGTGGCTGATCTGGGTGGCGGCAGTATTGAAATTGTGCTGCTTGAAAAGGGCGTGGCCACACATGGCATCAGCCATAATTTTGGGCATCTGTCAGATGTTGATGAAGCAGACGTGTTAAAAGCCTTTCAAAACACCGATTGGCTGGCCGCATGCAAGGCCAAGCGACTATATGGTGTCGGCGGCAGTTTTCGGGCATTCGGGGCGGCGTTTTTCCATCGGGTGTCCTATCCGCTGGCGGTTTTGCATGGCACCAAAATCAAATCCGGGTTTGTGCGCGGGATGTGCGACGAATTTACCAGCGTGACACCAAATCTGGATGGGGTGCCAATGTCGCGGCGCAGCAGCATGCCGATGGCGGCAAAAATTGTGCGGGCGCTTCTGCAGGAATCCGGTGTCGAACAGCTTGTCGTCAGCGGCACCAGCATCCGCGATGGGGTGATTGCGATCAATGAATTAAATGATGCGCAGCGGGCGGATTTTCTGCTGGCAATCAGTCAGGAAATTGCCGAAGCCAGCAACCGCTTTGCCGGCGTTTCAGAGGCGCTGAATTTATTGCTGCAGCCATTGTTGCAGATCAATCCGACAGCTGCCTTTTCAAGGCTGGTTGAAGTCGCCTGTAATTTGGTTGAAATATGCTGGCAGGAACATAGTGATATGCGCGGCGATCTGGCCGCCCGCCGGATTCTCGGATTGCCGGTGAATTGCATGACGCATAAAGAGCGTGTCTGGCTCGGGGTGGCACTTTATCACCGCTATGTTGGCACGAAACAGAATAAACCGCGGCCAGCAGAGCTGGAATCACTGCTGGGAGAGCGGCACCGGGCGCAGGCCACTACCGTTGGACTGGCATTGCGTTTTGCCCTGATTTTTACCGCAGGCACGAAAAATTATCTGCAGGATATCCGGCTTGAACTGGATGACAGCATGATCACATTGCATGTGAACAAGGCGGCGCGGCCGCTGTTTGATGCAGCTTGCGCCCGCCGTTTTAACGCCTTGGCAGAGAGCGCCGGACGACAGCCACAAGTGGTGTTTTGCTAAGACCATGACGCAGCTTGACGATTCCGAATCACCCAATAGTGTTGCCACAATCGGACAAATGGCCGATCTGCTGGATGAGGCCTTGCTGCTGACCGATGGCAGCGGTGTGGTGTTATCGGCAAACGCCGCGGCGCGTCAGCTATTTAACGATCAAATCATTGGCCAGCTTATTTTTGAGCTGATTGAAGATGCTGATTTTGGCAAGGCGTTTCATAAAACCGCGCTGAAACGGGCCGAGCTGGAGATTTTTTATCACCCCAAAAGCGAGATTATCCGGCGGGAATTCAAATTGCGTCTCAAACGGCTTGGCGACGGGCCGATTGCGCTGTTGTTTCTGGATATGACGCGGCAAAAGAATCTGGAAAATGTGCGGCGTGATTTTGTTGCCAATGTCAGCCATGAACTGCGGTCGCCGCTGACCAGCCTTGCCGGTTTTATCGAAACCATGCTGGGCAGTGAGGTGCCTGATGAAGCCATGCGGACGCGGTTTCTGACCATTATGGATGAAGAAGCCAAACGCATGTCGCGCCTGATCGATGATCTGCTGTCGCTGTCACGGGTCGAGGTGGATGAACATATTGTTCCCGATGATCAGGTTAAATTGCTCGATGTTTTATTAACCGTGCATGATAGTCTTGCCGGGCGAGCTGCCGAGCGCGGCATGGTGATCAAGCTAAATGATCAGCGCGCCGACAAAGTTTCGCATCCGCTGATGCTGGGTAGCTTTGACGAAATCACCGAGGTCTTTGTCAATATCATCGAAAACGCCATTAAATATGGCACTGCCAACACCCAGATCGACGTCCGTATTTTTGAGGTCAGTGCAAATCGCCTGCAAATCGATGTGATCAATCATGGCGAGGGTATTGAACAGCGGCATTTGTCGCGATTGACCGAGCGGTTTTACCGGGTCGATAAAGCGCGGTCGCGACAGATTGGTGGTACCGGGTTGGGGCTTGCCATTGTCAAACATATTGTGAATCGACACCGCGGCACATTATCGGTGGCCAGCAGCCTGAATGAAACCACAAAATTTTCTGTGGTGCTGCCGCTTATTC
Organism: Candidatus Puniceispirillum sp.; assembly: GCA_016780525.1. Lineage (GTDB taxonomy): Bacteria > Pseudomonadota > Alphaproteobacteria > Puniceispirillales > Puniceispirillaceae > UBA3439. The sequence continues at coordinate 16,236 of JADHLR010000001.1, read as the reverse complement.
ATGTGAAGTCTAAACATTAGCGGCTGATTTTGCAGCAAAAATACCAGCAATAATTACGGCAAAAAACGCTGTCACATAACTGTAACATTTCTGAAAATCTATTGTCATATTCACCGCCTAATACGGTCGCCATGGCCCTTAGGTCATCCTCACGACTTTACTAGACAGGAGATGTCAATGCGTTTTTCTATCCTCACTGCAGGCGTTATTGCCGGTATGCTGGCAGCCGGCGGTGCACAGGCACGTGACCAAATTTCAATCGTTGGTTCGTCAACCGTGTACCCATTTGCGACAATCGTTGCTGAAAAATTTGGCCAGTCAAGCGGGTTCAAAACCCCGGTCATCGAATCAACCGGTACGGGCGGCGGTATGAAGCTGTTTTGTAAAGGGGTCGGTGTCGAACATCCGGATATCACAAATGCCTCACGCGCAATGAAAAGTAGCGAAGCCAAATTATGCGCCGATGCTGGTGTTGAGTTTCAGGAGTTCATCGTTGGCAATGATGGTGTGGCCGTGTCAAACAGCCTGAACGGTCAGAAGTTCAACATTTCGATCGCGCATGTCGCTGCAGCACTCGCGGCTGAACTGCCAAACCAGGGTTTTGGCGGCGAGAGCGCGAAAGCCAACGGTCTGAACACATGGGCCGAGGTTGACGCCTATGTCGCAAAAGCCATGGGTACAGCGGCTATTGGTCTGCCAGCGCAGCCAGTTAGCATCATGGTGCCTCCACCAACCTCAGGTACACGTGATGCCATGGGCTCACTGTTCATGAAAGCCGGCTGGAAAAAGCTTGGCCTCGAAGGTAGCGGCTATAAGAAGCTGCGCGAAGATGGTGCCGCTATTGAAGTTGGTGAAAATGACGCGCTGATCATCGAAAAGCTTGTCGCCGACAAAGACATGTTCGGTGTTTTCGGTTACTCATTCTTTGACCAGAACCGCGACAAGGTGCAAGCCTCGTTGCTTGACGGTGTTGAGCTGAACTTTGAAAACATCGCATCATACAAATATCCAGGTGCGCGTCCGCTGTTCTTCTATGTGAAAAAGCAGCATATGGGTGTGATTCCAGGGATGAAAGAATTCATCAATGAATTCATCTCGGACAAGGCCATGGGTATGGACGGATATTTGTTCCCAGCCGGTCTCGTGCCGCTGGCTGCTGATGACTTTGCAAAGCAGGTCGCAGCCAAGAACAGCCTGTAAATGACTAAATAACAAAGCGCAGATGTCGGGAAAATCTGGCATCTGCGCTTATTTTAAACAGCACGCATTTTGATATGTGTCTTGCCAGCAGGCCGCATCTTTATTGACACAAGCTGTCAGAGCCTGTAACCGCACCTTGCTGGGTAAAAAATTGAACGTTTTGAAAGACAGGCCATGACATTCTTAACAAGTAATGTGGCATTGCTGATTTTAACGATCATTTTTGGTTTTGTAGCGTACACGCTGGCGCATCAACGGATCAGATCGCATGTCGCCAGAGATGGTGTAAAAGCCCATTCACTGGTTAAATATTACGGTGTATATGCAGCCCTTTGGACGTTGGTGCCTGCATCAGTTCTGGCGCTGGTTTGGGCGTTTGCCGCCGATCCACTTCTTATCAATGCGGCCGAAGCACGGTTGCGTCTTGCATACCCGTCCCTGCCTCCTAGTTTTCTCGAATTAAAAGCAGCGCAGCTGCAAAATATTGCCGCTGGCTTTATCGATGCGCCCGATGAGATTATGGCGGCAGAAGCAGCCGCCCTGAAAGAATCGATGAACCGTGTTGATCTGGCGCGTGTTCTGACGCTGTTGACGGTGATGATGATCGGGTTTTTGTTCGCGTTCTTGCGCATCACCCCACAGCTTAAAGCACGGGTGGCGTTTGAAGGGTTTTTGCGCCGCAGCTTTTTTGCGGCCGCAGTGCTGGCGATCCTGACTACGATTGGCATTATTTCATCTTTATTATTTGAGGCGTACCGGTTCTTTAGTGAAATTTCGATGATTGATTTCTTTTTCGGAACGCATTGGTCGCCAATGGTATCGCTTCGCGAAGGCACAGAAACGGCAGCCGATGAGGCCGTGGCCGGCTCGTCCGGGTCATTTGGCATGGTTCCGGTGATGCTGGGTACGCTGTTGGTGGCGTTGATTGCGATGCTGGTGGCGGTGCCGGTTGGGTTGTTTTCGGCAATCTACACAGCCGATTTCGCTCCGCGAAAAGTACGGAATGTGATCAAGCCGGCACTCGAGGTTCTGGCCGGCATACCCACCGTTGTGTATGGCTATTTTGCGGCTTTGACAGCGGCGCCATTTTTTCGCGATGCCGGCATGTTAGTCGGGCTGGATGTGTCGTCACAAAGCGCATTGGCGGCCGGTGGGGTTATGGGGATCATGATTATCCCGTTTATCTCGTCGCTGTCAGATGATGTGATTTCTGCGGTGCCGCAATCATTGCGGGACGGCGCCTTGGGGCTGGGCAGTACGCGCGCCGAGACAATGTTGCGGGTGGTTTTGCCATCAGCCTTTCCCGGTCTGGTCGGTGCTTTCCTGCTGGCGTTTAGCCGCGCCGTTGGCGAAACCATGATTGTTGTGATGGCCGCTGGTGTCGCTGCCAATCTGACCATCAACCCGCTCGAATCAGTGACCACAGTTACGGTGCAGATCGTCATGCTGCTGACAGGCGATAATGAATTTGACTCGGTCAAAACATTGTCGGCCTTTGCGTTAGGCATCACCTTGTTTGTGGTGACTTTGGTGCTGAATATCGCGGCATTGCATGTATCGCGTAAATTGGGGCAACGCTATGAATGATCACCACGAAATAGTGTCGTCATCTGCCGGCGTAGCGGGTCTGTATAATGCCCCGACATCGGTGCGGATGGCGCATATCGCTGCTGGCCTGAAAAAACGCCGCGCCGCATCGAAACGGCTGCGCATTTATGGCATAGCGGCGATATGTACCGCGATTGGGTTTTTGTGCATTTTGCTGACTACGATCATAAGTAATGGTTACACAGCTTTGCAACAAACCGAAATTGCCGTAACAATCGATGTGCCGGCTGATGAGATTGTTGATGCAAATGGCGTGATTGATGTTGATAAATCGCGAAATTACAACTGGGATGGTCTGGTCAAGCGCAGCTTCAGAAAAGCCTTTCCAGAGGTCACTGGCATGCTTGAACAGCGCAGCCTCGGCGAATTGCTGTCGGCAAATGCCGGCTATGATTTACGCCTGCAGATCGAGGCGGCTGGCACTGTCCCAACCGGTGCGGTGACCTATTGGGTGAAATCATCAGACGATGTCGATATGCTGATGAAAGGCCGCATGGATCGCAGCATCGACGAAAAAAAGCGGCGTATTAAAGATAACCAGCTTGTCTGGTTTGACAAGATTGTAGCTGAGGGTTCAGTTCGCTTGGCATTTAATTCAACATTTTTCACCGCTGCTGACTCTCGAGAGCCGGAGAGCGCTGGTGTGTTGGGTGCGATTGTGGGCTCGGCCATGGCCCTTGTTATTACAGTTATGCTTGCGCTTCCGCTCGCAGTCATGGCCGCAGTCTATCTTGAATATTTTGCCCCACCGGGCCGCCTAACCGATTTTATTGAAGTTAATGTAAACAATCTAGCAGCGGTGCCGTCGATTGTATTCGGTCTGTTGGGTCTTGCCGTGTTTTTGGGCTTTTTTGGCATGCCGCGGTCTGCACCGCTTGTCGGTGGTATGGTGTTGGCGTTGATGACATTGCCGACCATAATTATTGCAACAAGGGCATCAATTCGGGCGGTGCCAACCTCAATACGCGATGCAGCCCTTGGGCTTGGAGCCTCGCCAATGCAAACAGCGCTTGATCATGTTTTGCCATTAGCCGCACCCGGTATCCTGACTGGCACAATTATTGGAATAGCGCAGGCACTTGGCGAGACCGCCCCGCTAATCATGATCGGCATGGTAGCGTTCATTGTTGATGTGCCGACTAGTTTTACAGACCCGGCGACGGCTTTGCCTGTGCAAATCTTTATTTGGTCAGATAGTGCCGAGCGAGCTTTCTACGAGCGCGCCTCTCTAGCAATCATGGCATTACTATTGTTTTTGATATCAATGAATATGACCGCAGTTTTGTTACGTCGTAAATTTGAAAAGAAGTGGTAAGCAAGATGGATACATCTGTCGAAATGATGTCGGACAGCAAATTGAAAGCTCAAAAAGTTAATGTTTTTTATGCTGAAAAACAGGCGCTTTTTGACGTGTCACTCGGTATTGATGAAAAGTCTGTAACATCGTTCATTGGGCCGTCAGGATGTGGCAAGTCAACTTTTTTACGGTGCTTTAACCGGATGAACGACGTCATCCCAAGTTGCCGGGTGCAGGGCCAAATTCTTTTGGATGATGTGGATTTGAACAGCCCGAAAATAGATCCGGTTTTGTTACGCGCCCGGGTCGGGATGGTGTTTCAAAAACCGAATCCATTTCCCAAGACAGTTTATGAAAATGTAGCCTATGGACCGCGTATTCATGGTTTGGCGGCGAACCGTCAAGAGATGGACTTTATTGTTGAAGACAGCCTGAAAAAGGCGGGTTTGTGGAAGGAAGTATCGGACCGATTGAATGATCAGGCAACGGGCTTGTCAGGCGGTCAGCAGCAGAGGTTGTGCATCGCTCGGGCGATCGCAATTGGACCCGATATTTTGCTGATGGATGAACCTTGTTCGGCCTTGGATCCAATTGCCACCTCAATTATTGAGGAGCTAATAAGCGACTTGCAGAGCCGATTTACTATACTTATTGTTACTCACTCAATGCAGCAAGCGGCACGCGTTTCTCAAAAAACCGCTTATTTTCACCTTGGTCAGTTGATTGAGTATGGCGATACAAAAGGAATTTTCACGCGGCCACAAAACGAACAAACTGAAGCCTATATCTCAGGTAAAATCGGTTAGGAGATAAATGTGAGAGATAACCAACATATAGTTACGGCATTCGATGATGATCTCTTAGCATTGAATTCATCTCTGCAAGATCTTGGAAAAATGGCAATAACGCAATTTGAGCTGTCTATTGATGCATTAGCTACACAGCATCAAAATACTCTAGATAAAATTATCAAAGATGATGCTAAACTGGATGAGCTCGAGGCTGAGATACACGAAAAAGCGCTTGAAATTATTGCTGTTCGTTCACCGCTTGCAAAAGACTTGCGACACGTTCTGGTAGCATTGAAGGTTGCTACGATCCTTGAACGCACTGGCGATTATGCGCGCAATATAGCCAATCGTACCAAGGTGATTGCGACGGCCGGCAATGAAAATATTCCGGGCGTTAATATTGGCCGGATGGGACAGGTCACCCGCGACATGTTGCATGATGTCATGCGCGCCTATGCCACGCGTGATGCTGATAAGGCGCTTGATGTGTGGCGCCGCGATATTGAGGTGGATCACATGCATACCGCCTTTTACAAAGAAGTGCTGGCGTCGATGTCGCGTGATCCAAATGTTGTGGCAACGGGCGCTCATCTGCTGTTTATCGCGAAAAATATTGAACGTATTGGTGATTATGCAACAGGCATTGCCGAACAGGTGCATTTTCTGGTGCATGGCGCTGTTCCCGAAGACTCGCGCCCGAAGGCAGACCGCACGAGCAGGGTGGTTGGCGTCTAGCCAATGTGATGACAAATGGCAGTAACGATCTTAATTGCAGATGATGAACCAAACCAGCTTGAGTTATTGTCCTATAATCTGGAGCAAGCTGGCTTTGTCGTATTACAGGCCATGGATGGCCATGATGCGTTACGGCAAATCGAAGAACATCACCCGGATCTTGTGATTCTGGATTGGATGATGCCGCATATGTCGGGGATTGAACTATGTCGCGCCCTGCGGTCGCGCGCTGATACCAAGCTTTTGCCAGTGATTATTCTGAGTGCGCGCGGTGAAGAAGGTGACCGGACATTGGGGCTGGATACTGGTGCTGATGACTATATGTCAAAGCCATTCTCGCCGCGTGAACTGGTGTCGCGGGTCAAGGCGCTGTTGCGGCGCTCGCGTCCGGCATTGATGAACGATACGCTGGAATTTGAAGATTTGCAGCTTTTTCCGAGCCGGATGGAGGTGCATCGGGCCGGTCAGATGGTTCCGTTGGGGCCAAAGGAATTTCGTCTGTTATCGATTCTGATCGAACGCCCCGGTCAGGTGTTTAGCCGCGCACAGCTTCTTGATCTTGTCTGGGGGCATGGTGTGTATGTTGAGGAACGCACGGTTGATGTGCATCTCAGCCGTTTGCGCAAAGCCATTAACAAACCAGACGGCCGGGCTGAAATGCCGAATTTGATCCGCACCGTTCGCGGCAGCGGCTATGCCTTGCGCGCCCCGCATTAAGCGGTAATACGCAGCCGCCATCCAACCGGGCGACATTGAAATATCGCTTTGCACCTGGCGGCAATGGCTGGTACCACTGGGCACGGACACACAGCAGCGGCAATGCGGCTATTGCGGGACACATCACAGCAAGGCAGGGTTATGTCACGTTTAACATCAAAAGATGCGGCAACGTCAAAAGATGCGGCTGACCAGCTGTCCCCGGCGCATTTCGTGCCGCTGGCAGATATTATGCAATCCCATGATGGGGCATTGCTCAGCTATATGCGTGACACAAATGCCAGCGATGTTGTTGTCACCATGCCGATCAGCGTTGAAATTGCCAATAAGGACGTGCAAAAATTCATGGTCACGGTAGCGGTGACAACACAGTTTGACTCGCCCGAACCACTGTCTGACGAAGCCCGCCGCATAACACCAAAACATCATCAGACGGTATTTGCATGGATTCCGGCGGATTGCTATGGCACCGATGATTTTGGCATTTATATTGATGAAGTTGCGATTGGCGAGACATTGAAAAACGGGCTGGTTGGCGAAGTCATCGATAAAGCGGCAATCGAGGCCACTGTGATGGCGCTGGCCGACGCATGCTAACCGGGTAGGACTGATGCCGGTGATTTACGTTGATGCTGATGCCTGCCCGGTCAAGGCCGAGACCGAACAGCTGGCAAACCGCCATCAGTGCAACATGATATTGGTATCAAACGGCGGCATTCGGCCATCAGCCAACCCGCTGGTGGAGCTGGTGATTGTGGATGCCGGGCCGGATGAGGCCGACAAATATATCGCCATGCAGGTGCAGCCGGGTGACATTGTGATCACCAGTGACATTCCACTGGCAGCAAAAGTGCTGGCGGCAGGCGCGGTGGCGTTGCGGCCGAATGGTGATATCTTTACCGCGTCAAATATCGGAATGCAGCTCGCCACCCGCGATTTGCTGGCAGATCGGCGGGCAGCCGATGTGTTTATGCAGGAAGGCGGCAAACATCGCGGCAAGAGTTTTTCCGCCAGAGACCGGTCACAGTTCCGAAATGCGCTGGAATTGCTGTTGCGTCAGGCGAGCAGCGGCCGGGGTTAAGCCGATTTGCCGGATTGGCAGCGTTTTGAACAATAGCGGACCTGCGGCCAGTCACGTTCCCATTTTTTGCGCCATGTGAATGGGCGTCCGCAATGGGCGCATATTTTTGTTGGCAGGTTGGCTTTTTTTAACATCTTTGTCATATTAGACCTGTATCTTAAAAATATTAACAAATGTAAAGGGTTGGTATCTCGTGACCGCATCGACCGCACCGCTTCATGTCTTATTTTTATGTACTGGAAATTCGGCGCGATCGCTGATTGCCGAGGGGGTATTGCGCACTCTGGGCGGCGATGGTTTCCGGGTGTTTTCGGCTGGCTCATTTCCAACCGGCATGCCAAACCCGCACGCCATTGCGGTGTTGCGCCAGCATGATATTGATACCAGTTTTGCGCGTTCCAAAAGCTGGGATGAATTTTCCGGCGCTGATGCCCCGCATTTCGATTTGATTGTGACGGTTTGCGATAACGCGGCTGGCGAAACCTGCCCGGTCTGGCCCGGCCGCCCGGCAACCGCGCATTGGGGTCTGCCTGACCCGGCCGCTGTTGAGGGTGATCGGGATGAAATTGATGCGGCCTTTAAGGCCACCTATGACGTTTTCGTACAGCGCCTGACACAGCTGTTGGCGCAGCATCCGAATGCCGCAAATATCGGCAGTCTGGCGCAACAGCTGCAAAGCCGTGAGGCCAGCTGATGGTCAGCCTGTCACGCCGGTTATTTGCCGAATGGTTTGGCACGATGATGCTGGTCGCCACGGTTGTCGGGTCAGGCATCATGGCCGAGCAACTGGCGGGTGGTAATGTGGCCATTGCTTTGCTTGGCAATACCATTGCCACCGGTGCCATTCTGGTGGTGTTAATTACAATTCTTGGCCCGCTATCCGGCGCGCATTTCAACCCGGCGGTCAGTTTTGCCTTTGCCCTGCGCGGTGAAATCACGCCGAAAATTGCCGCGCTATATGCGATCTGGCAAATTATTGGTGGCCTGTGCGGAACGGTTTTGGCGCATCTGATGTTTGAACAAACGGTCTGGCAGACCTCGGCGCATATGCGATCCGGGATGGCGCAATATGGGTCTGAATTTGTCGCCACTTTTGGTCTTCTGGCGGTCATTTTTGGTGGCATTTGTTATCGCCAGACAGCCGTGCCATGGCTGGTCGGGCTGTATATCACGGCTGCCTATTGGTTCACCGCATCGACCAGTTTTGCCAATCCGGCGGTGACCATTGCGCGCTCATTCACCGATAGTTTTTCGGGTATTTTCCCCGGTGATATGCCGTTTTTCATTATCGCGCAGATGCTTGCCGCTGCCGCTGCCAGCCTTGTTTGCGGCTGGCTTTTTGCCGATCAGAGTGTGAAATAGTCGGCTGGCGTGTAAAATAACGCTTTCCATTACTGTGTATTGGCAGTAGGAATGCGGCGCGGGCCCGATATGACGCTAAACCCCGATATGACGCCAAAATAAGAGACATTTATATGACCCAGGAATTGCGCAATATTGCCATTATTGCCCATGTTGACCATGGCAAAACGACACTCATCGACTCGATCATGAAACAAAGCGGCATGTTCCGCGACAATCAGACGGTCGATGAAAGGATGATGGATTCAGGTGATCTGGAAAAAGAACGCGGCATCACCATTCTTGCCAAACCGACATCAATTATGTGGCGCGATATACGAATCAATATCATCGACACCCCCGGCCATGCTGATTTTGGCGGTGAGGTCGAGCGTGTTCTTGGCATGGCGGATGGTGTGATTCTGCTTACCGACGCTGCCGAGGGGCCAATGCCACAAACGAAATTTGTTCTTGGCAAGGCGCTGGCACAAGGGCTGCGGCCGATTGTCATCATCAATAAAATTGATCGTGGTGATGCCCGCCCGGAAGAGGTCGTGGACGAGGTTTTTGATTTGTTTGTGGCACTTGATGCGAATGAACAACAGCTTGAATTTCCTATTCTCTACGCGTCTGGTCGTGATGGCTGGTGTGTGCGCGAACTGGAAGACCCACGGGATAATCTGCACCCGTTGCTGGATGTGATCCTCGACCATGTGCCGCAGCCTGATGTCGCGCATGATGCGCCATTTGCCATGCTGGCGACCTTGCTCGATTCAGATCCTTATCTTGGGCGCTGTCTTGTCGGTCGGGTGATGCAGGGCCAGGCATCGGTCAATGATTCGGTGCGTGGACTGAATCTGGATGGCGAGGTTGTGGAAAGCGGCCGGCTGACAAAATTATTGCGGTTTGAAGGCACCAGCCGGGTGCCGGTTGATAAGGTGATGGCGGGTGACATTGTATGTATTGCCGGGCTGACGAAAAGCTCGGTTTCCGACACGATCTGTGTGCCCGAAGTGACCGAGCCATTACGCTCAACACCGATTGATCCGCCAACAATGTCGGTCAATATCACGGTCAATGATTCGCCGCTCGCCGGCCGTGAGGGCAAAAAAGTGACCTCGACGGTGATTCGGGAACGATTGCTGGCCGAGGCAGAGACCAATGTGGCGATCACCTTTACCGAAAGCAGCAACCGTGATGCTTTTGAAATTGGTGGGCGTGGCGAATTACAGCTTGGCGTATTGATCGAAACCATGCGCCGCGAGGGTTTTGAGATGACCGTGTCGCGGCCGCGTGTGTTGTATCAGCAAGCCGAAGATGGCAGCCGCCTTGAGCCAATTGAAGAAGTGACCATTGATGTTGACGAGGAATATGCCAGCGCTGTTGTTGACAGTCTGAACCGGCGCAAAGGCGAAATGCTGGATATGCGGTCGGCTGGTGCCGGCAAAACCCGGCTGTTGTTTTTGGCCCCGTCGCGCGGGCTGATTGGCTATCAAAGCCGGTTTTTGACACAGACCCGTGGCACCGGCGTATTAAACCGTATTTTTCACTCATTCGGGCCGCATAAAGGGCCCATCGAAAGCCGCCGTAATGGTGCTTTGATATCGACTGATTCCGGCATGGCTGTGGCCTATGCGCTGTTTAACCTGCAGGATCGCGGGCAGATGTTTGTGGGGCCGCAAACCGCTGTCTATCAGGGCATGATCGTTGGTGAACATAGCCGGGGCAATGACCTTGAGATCAATGTGCTCAAAGGCAAGCAATTGACCAATGTGCGGGCGTCGGGGAGCGATGATGCTGTCAAGCTGGTGCCGCCGGTGCGGATGTCGCTCGAAGAAATGATGGCCTATATCAATGAAGATGAATTGCTTGAAGTGACGCCAACCAACCTGCGGCTGCGCAAACAATATCTGTGTCCACATGAACGCAAAAAAGCAGCGCGCGCCTGATCCCGCCGGTCTGTCGGCTGCGTCAATCAGATAACACGATAATGACAAGCCGGGCGGTTATCGCTATGATGCTCGGCGCGGCGCGGTGCTGCGCAAGCAATGACAGAACCAGTAAAGACAAAACCAGTAACAGGATGGCCAGATGAGCGATTATTCAGCAGGCGGTGATATCACATATGTTTATGACAAAGCCGCGATGGCCCGGTCTGTGGCGCGCATGCTGCTTGAAATTGATGCGGTATTATTCCGCGCCGACGAGCCGTTCAAACTGACCTCCGGGATGGTCAGCCCGGTCTATATTGATTGCCGCAAAATCATTTCATTTCCGCGGATGCGGGCGGCCATGATGGATTATGGCGCAACGGTGATTCTGAATGATATTGGCTATGAGTCGCTGGATGCGCTGGCTGGTGGCGAAACCGCTGGCATTCCGTTTGCCGCATGGCTTGCCGAGCGCACGCATCTTCCCATGCAATATGTACGGAAAAAACCAAAAGGCTTTGGCCGCGATGCCAGAATTGAGGGCGACATTAAAGACGGCCAGCGAATCCTGCTGGTTGAAGATTTGACCACCGATGGTGGCAGCAAGCTGAATTTTGTTGAGGCTTTGCGCACCGCCGGTGCTGAAGTCGCGCATACTTTTGTCATTTTCTATTATGATATTTTCACCGACACGCCCGATCGTCTGGCCGAGGTTGGTATCAAGCTGCATTATCTGGCGACATGGTGGGATGTTCTGGCAGCCTGCAAGGAGTCGGGTCGGTTTGACACGGCGACGCTGTCGGCGGTTGAGGCGTTTTTGCATAATCCGCGAGACTGGTCACAGGCGCATGGCGGTGTCTAGCTGCGCGTAGTCGGTCGGAAATTTTTGCAGCCGGTGATTTTTCGCATTGCAAAATAGCCCGGTTTGGCCTCACTCTGCAACAGAATTTGCATCAAACGGGCATGGCTGCCAGTGGCACAGCATCGTTGCGGTTGGTGGGGACGATGACAGCATTTGATTATATTATTGTCGGAGCAGGTTCAGCCGGATGTGTGCTGGCGGACAAGCTGAGCGCGGATGGGCGGCACTCGGTTTTACTGCTTGAGGCAGGGCCGTCGGATCGCCGTTTCTGGGTGCAGACGCCAATCGGCTATGGTGCGACCTTTACTGACCCATCGGTGAATTGGCGGTTTCATGGGGTGCCCGAGGCCGGGCTTAACGGCCGCAGCATGTATATGCCACGCGGCAAGGTTTTGGGGGGATCCGGCTCAATTAACGCGCTGGTCTATCACCGCGGGCAAGCAAGCGATTATGACGACTGGCAGCGGGCTGGTAATGCGGGCTGGGATTATCAGTCTCTGTTACCTTTTTTTGAGCGTTTTGAGAGCGTTGTCGGCGCCAATCAGCCACCGCAAAATGCGGCTGGCAAGCTGACAATTACCGATGTCGCCGATCAATATCATCCGATTAAATCGGCATTTTTTGCGATGAGCCGCGAGTTGCAGATACCGCATAAAGAGCGCTGTCAGATGAGCGGCGAAGGCGTCTACCCCTATTATATCACCACCCGCAATGGCAAGCGCTGTTCATCGGCAACGGCGTTTTTATGGCCAGCGAAACACCGGCAAAATCTGCGGGTTATGACCGGTGCCATGGTAACCAAACTCATCATACGAGATGGTGCTGCGGTGGGGGTGGCGGCAGAACAGCATGGCCAGTCGCATATTTTTTCGGCGCGTGCCGAAATCATCTTGGCAGCCGGTGCCATCGGGTCACCCCATATCTTGCAATTATCCGGCATCGGCCCCGGCGCGTTGTGTCAGTCGCACGGCATTGAAACTGTCTGTGATCAGCCAAATGTCGGCCAGCATCTGGCTGATCATCTTGGCATCAATTATTTCCATCTGGCAAACCGCCCGACATTGAATAATATTTTGGGCAGCTGGCCGCATCTGCTGCTGGCAGGGGCGCGCTATCTATTACAGCGTCAGGGGCCGTTATCGATTGGTGTCAACCAGCTTGGCGGGTTGGTGCGGGCAACAGCAGACGCGCCGCGACTGGACACACAGCTTTATATCAACCCGATTACCTATCGTATTCCCGATGATAACAAGCGCCGGCTGACAAAACCGGATCGCGCCCCCGGCTTTGTTCTTAGCTTTAATGCCTGCCGCCCCCACAGCACCGGATCGGTGTCGATAAAATCGCCGGATGCCACAGTTGCGCCAGCCATTCATGGCAATTATCTGGATGATCAGCGTGATCTTGATGATGTGATCCGGATGGCACGCTTTATCGGGCGTATGCAACATAGCCCGGCGGTACAGCAATTACTGGCAGCGCCGCCGGAGACTGATTTGCAGGCCCTGTCAGACGCGCATATTCTTGACGATTTCAAAGCGCGTAGCGGCACGGTGTTTCATCCGACTGGCACCTGCCGGATGGGGCCTGATCAACGCCATTGTGTCGTTGATCCACAGCTTCGTGTGTATGGTGTTGACCGGCTGCGGGTGGCTGATGCGGCGATCTTTCCAAACATCACCTCGGCCAATACAAATGCGCCGACAATTATGGTGGCGCATAAGGCCGCTGAACTGATTCTAGCAAGCCGGAGATAAGCTGTCTGTCTTGCAGCGGTGGGTAAAACGACTTATATGTGTGTGGGCAGTCCAAGATGACACATGTCTGGCAAGGCGGCAGAAATGACTTCAAAAAAATCTTATATTCTGGCCGGGGCGGTGGCGCTCGGCGTTACCGCGTGGATGCTGTCTGACAACATCTTTGGATCGGCGCCGACAGCCGAAGCTGAGATAGATAGCGCTGAAGATGCGGCGAAAAAAACCCCGCAATTTATCGTGTCGGCTGTCCGCGTCGAAAACCAGCCAATCACCCAAGTTGTGCGTGCCAACGGCTTTAGTGAGGCCGAATTTGTGGTGACCGTGTCGGCGAAAACATCCGGTGAGATTGTCAAAATCGGCAGCAAAGAGGGAAGTGACGTAAAAAAAGGCGATGTTCTGGTGCAGCTTGATTCCGGCACATTACCCGAGCAAATTCGCGCCGCACGGGCCAATCTGGAGGTTGCCAAAAAACGCCAGGAAGTGGCGGCGCGTTTGGCCAAGGAAAATTTCAGCGCCCCGCTTGAACAAGCAGAGCGTGCCGCCGATTACCAGAATGCGCTGGTGCAACTGACGCTGCTGCAAGAGCAGCTTGATGACACGGTGATTGCCTCGCCGGTGTCGGGCCATCTTGAAACCCTGCATGTAGAGGCCGGCGAACGCATGCGCAGCGATATGCCGGCGGCGACCATTCTGGGTCTTGATACGCTGTCGGTGGTGGTTGCCGTGCCACAGACAGACATCGCCAATATCAACATTGGTAACGCTGTGACATTGCTGGTGTCCGGCGTCAAACGTCAGGGCAAAGTGACGAAAATTGCCGCCCAGTCAAATGCCGCAACGCGGACATTTGAGGTGACCATCGATATGCCAAATAGCGACCGTTTGCTGCGCGCCGGCATGAGCGTTGAAGCGACCATTGATACCGGCGTGGTGACCGCTTTTGGGGTGTCGCCAGCGCATTTGTCGGTTACCGAAAATGGTCAGCTGATGGCCAAGGTCAGCCGCGGTGACCTGGTGCATCTTGTACCGGTTGAGGTGGTGCGCACCGGGGCTGAACTGGTCTTTGTCTCAGGGCTGGATAACGGCACAATTTTATTAACTGTCGGGCAGGCTTTTGTGTCTGCTGGCGACGCTGTTACTTATAGTCTGGCTTCGGCATCATGAACAGCATCATCAATGCGGCGTTTTCGCGAACCAGTGCGGTATTGGTGGGGTTGTTGCTGTTATTTGCAGCCGGGGTGTCGTCCTATTTCAGCATTCCGAAAGAAGCCCGGCCTGATATTGATATTCCGGTTGCTTATGTTTCAGTCGGCTATGAGGGCATTTCGCCAGAAGATGCCGAACGTCTGTTGGTCAAGCCACTGGAAAAACATTTACGTTCGGTCGAAGGGCTGGACAGGATGTCATCGGTGGCAGCCGAGGGGTATGGATCGGTGTCGCTGGAGTTTGCCGCTGGCGAAGATATTGATACCGCCATTGCCGATGTGCGACAGGCGGTAGATGATGCCAAGCCGGATTTGCCGGCAGATGCCGATGAACCAAAAGTTATCGAGGTCAGCCTGTCGTTGTTTCCGGTGTTGACGGCGGCGCTTTACGGGCCGGTGCCGGAGCGCGAAATGGTGCAGGCCGCGCGGCGTATCAAAGACCGTCTTGAATCACTGCCGGGTGTTCTTGAAGTTGAGATTGGCGGTGATCGCGAAGAGGTTTTGGAAATTCTGGTCGATGCGTCGGCGATTGAGGCCTATGGCATTGACCCGTCTGAAGTCAGCAATCTGGTGCGGCAGAATAACCAGCTGGTGACGGCCGGGGCGATTGATGATGGCGGCGGCCGGCTGGTGGTCAAGGTGCCGGGTGTGATCGAAACGGTTGACGATCTGATCAATATGCCGATCAAAGCACGCGATGGCCGCAGCATCAATTTTGGCGATGTGGCGGTGGTGCGCCGCACCTTTCGGCAGGCCGAAGGCTGGAGCCGGGTGAATGGTGAAGCGGCGATTGTGCTGGATGTCCGCAAGCGGGTTGGCGCCAATGTGATCGAAGTTGTTGAGGCGGCACGCACAGTGATCGACAACGCCGCACCGAAAATCAGCCCGGATGTCAAAGTCAGCTATCTTTTTGACGATTCGCAGGAAGTGCGCCGCATGTTAAGTGATCTTGGCAATAATGTCATGGCGGCGGTGATCATTGTGATGATCGTGGTTCTGGCAATGCTGGGGTTGCGTAATGCAACATTGGTGGGTCTGGCTATTCCCGGATCATTTTTTGTCGGCATTACGGTGCTGAACGCAGTCGGTGTGACGATGAATATTGTCGTGCTGTTCTCGTTGATATTGGTCGC
This sequence comes from Candidatus Puniceispirillum sp., assembly GCA_016780525.1. Lineage (GTDB taxonomy): Bacteria > Pseudomonadota > Alphaproteobacteria > Puniceispirillales > Puniceispirillaceae > UBA3439. The sequence continues at coordinate 578 of JADHLR010000001.1, read as the reverse complement.
CGGCATGCTGGTTGACGGGGTCATTGTCACCACCGAATATGCGGATCGGCAAATTGCCACCGGCATGCATCGGCGCGACGCTTACCGGGCCGGTGCACAGCGTATGGCCTGGCCAATTATTTCATCGACAATCACCACATTGATGGTGTTTTTGCCATTGCTTGTCTGGCCGGGAATAGTCGGGCAATTTATGAAATATCTGCCGATGACCGTGGTCGCCGTGTTGGTCGCATCCTTGCTGATGGCGTTGATTTTTATTCCGGTATTAGGGGGGTTGATTGGCAAACGCCATATTGACCGAACCGCGGTGGTGGCAACAGCGCCGCAATTTTACCGGCGGGTCCTGAAATTTGCCGTGCGCCGGCCAATCGTTGTGATGACAGCCGTTGTCAGTATCATGACAGCCAGCTTTATGGGCTATGTATCGGCCGGTCTGGGTGTTGAGTTTTTCCCGGATATTGAGCCGGAACAGGCGCAGGTGCAGGTGCTGGCACGCGGTGATTTATCGGCGAAGGAACGTGACCTGCTGGTGCAGGAAACCGAAAACAGCATTTTGTCGGTGGCCGGGGTGCGTGATT
>JADHLR010000017.1 GCA_016780525.1 Candidatus Puniceispirillum sp. | reverse complement strand
AATGGCCCGGCAAAGGCGTAAAATATAAGGCCCTGGATGATCAGCCCGCCGCCAATCATCGTCAGTGTTGCTTTTGTTGAAATCATCGCCGCATATGCTCACAGATTAAACGTCAAGGCTGGCCAACACATCATCGGCATGATCACGGATATAGCCAAATCGCAATTCGGCCTTTTTACCCATTAATGTATTCACCAGCTGGTCGGTATGGCGGCGCAAATCAGCGCCAATCGAGTCGCGCAGCGGCAAGTCAACGCGCAGCAAACGCCGGCTAGCCGGGTTCATCGTTGTTTCTTTGAGCTGTGCCGGCGGCATTTCGCCGAGCCCTTTAAACCGGCTCACTTCAACTTTGCCACGTTTATCAAATATCTCACTAAGCAGGGTTTCACGCTGTTCATCATCCAGCGCATATTCAGTCTTGCCGCCCTGCGTCAGTCGGTAGAGCGGTGGCTGTGCCAGAAATAGACGGCCAGCTTCGACAAGATGCGGCATTTCGCGATAGAAATATGTCATCAGCAGGGCGGCGATATGCGCGCCGTCAACATCGGCGTCCGTCATAATGATCACGCGGCCATAGCGCAGATCATCAAGTTTGAAATCCTTGCCCGGTTTGACCCCAAGCGCCAGCGCCAAATCGGACAATTCCTGATTGCCGGTCAGCTTTTCGGATGAGGCGCTGGCGACATTCAATATTTTACCACGCAGCGGCAGAACCGCCTGTGTTTTGCGATTGCGCGCCTGCTTTGCTGAGCCGCCAGCCGAGTCACCCTCGACCAAAAATAATTCGGTCAGTTCGCCGTCATTCGAGGTGCAATCCGCCAGTTTGCCGGGAAGCCGCAGCCGCCGGGTTGCCGATTTGCGGGCCACTTCTTTTTCTTTTTTCCGCCGTTTGCGGTCTTCGGCACGCTCAATAGCCGCGTCAAGAAGATAGGTGGCGCGTGCTGTATCGGATGATAACCAGTGGTCAAACCGGTCACGCACAGCCTGTTCGGTCAATCGGGTGGCATCTGCCGACACAAGGCGGTCTTTGGTTTGCCCCTGAAATTGTGGATCGCGCAAAAACACCGACAGCATGACAGCACTATTTGCCAGCGCGTCATCGGCGCTGATATCGGCCGCTTTCTTATTGCCTGTCAGTTCACCAAATGCCCGCAGGGCGCGGACAATGGCTTGCCGAAAACCGGTTTCGTGGGTGCCGCCCGATGGCGTCGGCACAGTGTTGCAATAGCTGCTGAAAAACCCGTCTTCATTCGCATCCAGCCAGGTGATGGCCCATTCAAATTTTTGTTGGTCAAGCTCGGCAATCTCGGCAAAAGGGGTGGAAATCATTAGCCCCTTGTCCTGTGTTGCATGATGGAGCGCATCAGCAAGGCCGCCGGGAAAATGCAAATTGGCCTCGGCCGGAACAGTGTCATTGCCGCCAAGCAATGCCGGATCACAGCGCCAGCGAATTTCAACACCGGCAAATAAATAGGCTTTAGAGCGCGCCATACGGTACAATGTTGCCGCGCGGAAATGCGCATTCTCGCCAAAAATCTCGGTATCAGGTGTAAAGGTGACGGTGGTGCCACGCCGGTTGGGGGCGGCGCCAATTTCTGCCAGCGCCGTCATCGGCATGCCGCGTGAAAAATCCTGCCGATAGAGCATTTTATCACGCGCAATCTCAACCGTGAGGGCGCTCGATAAGGCATTCACAACTGACGCGCCGACCCCATGCAAGCCACCTGATGTGGCGTATGATTTGCCGGAAAATTTACCGCCGGCATGCAGCGTTGTCATAATCACTTCAACGGCTGATTTGTCCGGAAATTTTGGGTGCTGTCCGGTCGGCATGCCGCGGCCATTATCACGGATGGTCAGGGTGGTGGCTGATTCAAGCACAAAATCGATGCGGTTGGCATGCCCGGCCACCGCCTCATCCATGGCATTATCCAAAATTTCGGCCGCCAGATGGTGCAAAGCACGCTCATCAGTGCCGCCAATATACATGCCCGGACGGTGCCGTACCGGTTCCAGCCCCTCCAACACCTCAATATTGCTGGCGTCATAATCGTCACTGGATTCTGTGTTGCCAAATAAATCAGACATTTACTACTCTTTTTATCACCAGTTGGGTTGTCGCCAGTCAGGCGGGTGAGATGGGCGCGCGTACCGGGCGCGGTGCGGTAGCCCTGTTTGAACCACTCTATTACCTACCGTATCTGGACGGCATCGCCAAGCGTTACAACAAGATATTGTGGATTAGCCATAAAAAAACCGACTCTGACAAATGTCAGAGCCGGTGATTTCGATAGGTGTCAGTGGTTTAGTATGAGTAATAGATATCAAACTCAACCGGATGCGGTGTGTGCTCCAGACGGATCACATCTTCCATTTTCAGCTCGATATAGGCATCGATCTGCTCGTCGGTAAAGACATTACCCTGGGTGAGGTAGCTGCGATCTGCGTCCAGTGATTCCAGCGCCTCACGCAGTGATGCACAAACGGTTGGGATCTGGCTCAGTTCTTCTGGTGGCAGATCATACAGATCCTTGTCCATCGCGTCGCCGGGGTGGATCTTGTTCTGAATACCGTCAAGGCCAGCCATCAACATTGCCGAGAATGACAGATATGGATTCGCTGTGGCATCCGGGAAGCGCACTTCAACGCGCTTGCCGTTTGGTGAATTCACATGCGGAATCCGGCATGATGCTGAGCGGTTGCGTGACGAATAGGCAAGCAACACTGGCGCTTCATAGCCCGGGATCAGACGCTTGTAGCTGTTTGTTGATGGGTTGGTAAATGCATTTAATGATTTGGCATGCTTGATGATGCCGCCAATGTAGAACAATGCATTTTCCGACAGGTCAGCATATTGGTTGCCGGCAAAAAGCGGCTTGCCATCTGCCCAGATTGACTGGTGTACATGCATGCCTGAACCATTATCGCCGGCGATTGGCTTTGGCATAAAGGTCGCTGACACACCATAGGCATGTGCCACCTGATGGACGACATATTTGTAGAGCTGCATGTTATCGCAGGTCTCCAGCAATGTGCCGAATTTGATTCCCAGCTCATGCTGTGATGGTGCCACTTCGTGGTGATGCTTTTCCACTGACACACCCATGTCAGCCATAACGGCCACCATTTCAGACCGGATGTCCTGACCGGAATCGACTGGCGGTACCGGGAAATAGCCGCCTTTGACACCGGGGCGATGCCCCAGATTGCCTTCTTCATATTTGCGGGCGCTGTTGTACGGGCCTTCGATGCTGTCGACGGCATACATGCCGCGGTTCATCGATACATCGATCTTCACATCTTCAAAGATGAAAAATTCAGCTTCCGGGCCAAAATAGGCGGTGTCGCCGACACCCAGTGACTGCATATGTGCCAGCGCAGCTTTTGCGGTGCCGCGTGGGTCACGCGAATAGGCCTCGCCAGTTGATGGTTCCAGCACGTCACAAAACAGTGCCAATGTTGGCTGGGCAAAGAACGGGTCGATATAGGCCCGATACAGATCAGGCATCAATGTCATGTCGGACTCGTTGATGGCCTTCCAGCCAGCAATTGACGATCCGTCAAACATGAAACCTTCGGCCAGCGCTTCTTCGTCGATGGTGTCGATATGCTGCGTCACATGCTGCATTTTACCACGCGGGTCAGTGAATCGCAGGTCGACAAATGTGATGTCATTTTCCTTAATCATATCCATAATTTTTTTTGCGTCAGACATTTGGGTATCCTTCCATAAATTGTCGTTGCAGAACGCTTACGCTAAAAGTCGTTCAGTTGGGCTAGACAGCGTCGGTGCCACGTTCGCCGGTTCTGATACGAATTGCTTCATCAACCGTTGAGATAAAAATCTTGCCATCACCAATACGGCCGGTTTGCGCCGCCTGCTGGATGGCATCCACAACCCGCTCGGTCATGGCTTCGTCAATCACCACCTCAATTTTCACCTTCGGCAGAAAATCGACGACATATTCGGCGCCGCGATAGAGTTCGGTATGACCTTTCTGGCGACCAAAACCCTTGGCTTCAAGAACCGTGATGCCTTGAATGCCAACCTCATGCAGCGCTTCTTTCACCTCATCTAGTTTGAACGGTTTGATTATCGCTTCGATTTTTTTCATGGTGTGTCACTTTTTCGTTTAGGGGGCAGGGCGCAAGCCGCAGGTCGCACGATCAGCGCTGCCCGGTTCACGCACGACATATGCGGCGATGCCGGGGCTGTTGCAAGATGCCGTGTTGGCCGCATCGCGCTTATCACGCAAAAAGTGACTTTTTTGCATGCCTATTGTGCAATTTGCCTAAAAAATGGGCATTTTTTGTGACGGTAAAGTGCCGGTGTGATTTGGGGATGCCAATTGCCGCATGGCTTTGCTAGTTTAGGCTATGCGCAAATCCGCTGCAACTACATTTAACGGCATGGCACATGGGTGACATAAATCGTCTGAAAATTCTGAATGAGGCTGCCGGCTTTAATGCCAGAAATGGCATCATGCTGACCGCGTGGGATGATGGGTTTGGCGCCGTGCGGGTGGATCTGACAGCCGATCATGTGAACCCGATGCAACTTGTGCATGGCGGCTTATATACGGCCATGCTGGATGTCGCCTTGGCCATGACCGGCAGTTTCCGGCCGGCGCCGGAACCGCTCACGCCGGGATTGACGTTATCACTGACAACGCAATTTTTGGCAGCGGCCACCGGTGACGAGGGCTATCTGATTGCCGAAGCACGCCGCACCGGTGGCGGCAAATCGGTGTTTTTTGCCGCGGGCGAGGTGTTGACCCCGGACCGCCGCCTGATTGCCACGGCAAGTGGTGTTTTTAAACCCGGCCGACCGCCGAAATTACCTGTCTGAAAGATGTGAAAAACTGGGCCTAAAGCGCCGCTTAGCCAGCTCTGCCGTGAAATTGAGCGGCGATGCCGTCGGCACATTTACGGCTCTTGGTTTTTCTTCGAAATTCACCGACAAAACAGGCTTGCCAGCGCGGAATGCTTCGACTAAGGTGCCGCCTTGCTTTTATCGGCAGATGGCGGGTGTAGCTCAGTTGGTTAGAGCGCCAGTTTGTGGCACTGGAGGTCGCCGGTTCGAAACCGGTCACTCGCCCCATCATTCGTTTGCTGAAACGAAGAGTGACGGGGAAAATGCACCGCATTTATCCACGGGCCGGTTATAGTGCAAGTCGCAATGGTTGATTGCGGGCGTGGCGGAATTGGTAGACGCGCTGGTTTTAGGTACCAGTGGCGAAAGTCGTGGGGGTTCAAGTCCCTCCGCCCGCACCATTGGTGCTTGCGAAAATTTATCAGGGTGAAATGGCTTGGCGCGGATCGCGTCGCCGGCGCGCGCCAGATGTAGCAGAGATATCTCCGCTTTCGCTGCGTGCATAACAAAAAGGGATTGATGGTTCGATGAATGTTTCTGAGACCAAGTCAGACGGTTTGCTCCGCGAATATAAGATTGTCATTACAGCGGCTGAGATTGACGCTGAAGTTGCCAAAAAGCTGGAAGAGCTGGCAAAGACAGTCAAAATGCCCGGATTTCGTCCGGGTAAAGTGCCGCTGTCAGTGGTCAAAACCAGATTTGGCGATCAGGCTCGTGGCGAAGCCATCAAAACCGCACTCGATGAGGGCGCGCGACAAGCCATTGAGGGCAATGATCTGCGTCTGGCAAGCCAGCCGCAGGTCGACATCAAATCCTACGAAGAAGACAAGGATCTAGAGGCCAGCCTGGCATGCGAAGTGATGCCGGCGATCGCCATGCCGGATTTGTCAAAGCTGTCGATTGAAAAGCCGCGTATCGAGAGTGATCCAAAAGAAATTGACGAAGCGCTGGATCGCATTGCTGACGAAAACCGGCCGACTGTGGCGCTGGCCAAACCCCGCGCTGCCAAGCTGGGTGATGTCTCAACGATTGATTTTATCGGGCGGATCGATGGTGAGCCGTTTGAAGGCGGCGCGGCAGAGGGGCATGCGCTGGAATTGGGGTCAAACAGCTTTATTCCCGGCTTTGAAGAAGGGTTGGTTGGCGCGAAAATTGGTGCCACCCTTGATGTGCCGGTAACATTCCCGGAAGATTATCAGGCAGCGCATCTGGCAGGCAAGCTGGCGGTGTTTGAAGTGACCGTCAAAGATATTCAGGAAAAAGCGGCGGCGAGCATCGATGATGAATTGGCAAAACGTCTTGGATTTGATGATCTTGGCGGGCTGAAAGATGCGATTGGCCAGCAGATCAATGGCCAGCATGAGACAGCGTTACGCCAGCTGGTGAAGAAAAATGTGCTTGATGCGCTGGCGGACGGAGAGGCCTTTGACGTGCCGCCGTCACTATATCAACAGGAATATGATTCGGTCGCCCGTACGATGAATCCAAAAGCCGCCGAACAACATGATCACGACCATGATCACGACCACGACCACGATCATGACCATCCGGCCGCTGATGAGGGTATGAGCAAAGCCGACAAGGAAGAAGCCTCGAACATAGCCACACGGCGGGTGCGTCTCGGTTTGCTGATCACCGAAATTGGTCGCGAAAATAACATCGACGTCACCGAAGAAGATACGCGTCGGGCGGTTTTTGAAGAGGCACGCCGCTATCCCGGTCAGGAACAGATGGTACTGGAATATTTCCAGAAAAATCCGCAAGCTATGCAGCAGATTGCCGGGCCGATTTTTGAGGATAAGGTTGTCGATTTCATTCTGGAAATGGCCAAAGTGTCCGATGTGGTGATCGATACCGATACATTGTACAAAGTGGATGACGACGCCAAGCCGGCCGCCAAATCAGCGAAAAAGCCAGCCGCGAAAAAAGCCGCAGCAAAAAAGCCAGCCGCAAAAAAAGCTGCTGAGAAAAAGCCGGCCGCAAAAAAAGCCGCTGAGAAAAAGCCGGCTGTGAAAAAAGCAGCGGCTAAAAAGTAACCGGGACGGGCGCGGCTGGCCGCCATGGCCAGACGTGAAAACCACACAGATTTCTGCGCAGAGCGGTGTTTTTGCACCGCTTTGTTTTTCTTTTGGTGTTTGGCCAATCTGGGCTTGAACCGCTTTCACCTATGGCCATATAGTGCATACAGGCTGTTGCGTTCGCCGGGTCAACCGGCGTGCCAGTTGTGCGACGATAAGGGTTATTTCACAGGCCGTTGACCGCGGCTGCTTCGATGAAATCTGAGGAGACGATTTATGAGTGAACATTGGCTGGGCGAGATGACCCCTGAAACTGCTAATCTGGTGCCGATGGTGGTCGAGCAGACCAATCGTGGTGAACGTGCCTATGATATTTTTTCGCGGTTGCTGAAGGAACGGATCATCTTTTTGAACGGCCCTATTGACGATGGTGTCGCCTCGCTTGTGTGTTCACAATTACTGTTTCTGGAGTCAGAAAACCCGACCAAAGACATTTCGATGTATATCAATTCACCCGGCGGTATCGTAACCTCGGGATTAGCGATTTATGACACGATGGAATATATCCGGCCGGACATATCAACCGTGTGTATGGGACAGGCGGCATCTATGGGGTCACTGTTACTGATGGCCGGGGCGGCTGGCAAACGCTATGCCCTGCCAAATGCGCGGATCATGACGCACCAGCCATCCGGCGGGTTTCAGGGGCAGGCCAGTGATATTGAAATTCACGCGCGGGAAATTCTTGATCTGCGCAAACGGCTGAACGGTATTTATGAACATCATACCGGCAAAAGCCTGAAACAGGTTGAAAAGATTATGGAGCGTGACACCTTTATGACAGCCGAAGATGCGCAATCTTTCGGATTAATCGATGAGGTTGTGGCAAAACGTCCCGCACCCGAAAAAGAATTTTAATTACAATAGCTTCGCGAATGCTCCCTGTGAACAGACTGGATTTGGTGTAAATTTTGTTTGTAACCGCATGATATGGAGTTCTAGACTGGCGCAAATACAGTCGACTGGCCGGGTAGCCAGGACAAAATCAGGAGCCGATAAAATGGCAAAAAAAGAAGATGGTGATAAGGGAACTTTGTTCTGCTCTTTTTGTGGAAAGAGCCAGCATGAAGTGCGCAAATTAATTGCTGGCCCAACCGTTTTCATTTGCGATGAATGCGTCGAATTATGCATGGATATCATCCGTGAAGAACATAAGTCGGCGCTGGCAAAAAGTCATGACGGTGTGCCGACGCCGATGGACATCAACGCTGTTTTGGATGAATATGTGATTGGTCAGGCACGCGCCAAGCGGGTGTTGTCGGTCGCGGTGCATAATCATTATAAAAGGCTGGCAAATGCTGGCCGCACTGGTGATGTCGAGATTTCCAAATCAAATATTTTATTGGTGGGGCCAACAGGCTGTGGCAAGACCTTGCTTGCGCAAACGCTGGCGCGGATGCTTGACGTGCCGTTCACCATGGCAGATGCGACGACTTTGACCGAAGCTGGCTATGTCGGTGAAGATGTTGAAAACATCATCTTAAAACTATTGCAGGCTGCGGATTACAATGTCGAACGTGCGCAGCGCGGCATCGTCTATATTGACGAAGTCGACAAGATTTCGCGCAAGGCTGATAACCCGTCAATCACCCGCGATGTATCGGGTGAAGGCGTGCAACAGGCGCTGCTGAAAATCATGGAAGGCACGGTCGCATCAGTGCCGCCACAAGGCGGGCGTAAACACCCGCAACAAGAGTTTTTGCAGGTTGATACGACCAATATTCTGTTTATCTGTGGCGGTGCCTTTGCTGGTCTGGACAAGTTGATTGCCGGCCGTCATACCGGCGCGGGAATCGGTTTTGGCGCCGATGTACGCGATCCGGATGATCGCAAAATTGGTGAATTGCTGGCCGAACTAGAGCCTGAAGATTTGATTAAATTTGGTCTTATCCCGGAATTTGTCGGGCGTCTGCCGGTTGTGGCAACGCTGGAAGATCTGGACGAAGCGGCGCTTATCCGCATACTGACAGAGCCGAAAAATGCCCTGATCAAGCAATATCAGAAATTGTTTGAAATGGATGATGTGCGACTCGAATTTCGTGAAGATGCCCTGCATGCGGTTGCACAAAAGGCGATTGCACGTAAAACCGGGGCACGCGGCTTGCGCTCAATCATGGAAAATATTTTGATGGAGCCGATGTTCGATATCCCAACGGCCGGCGATATTGAAGAGGTGGTGATCAATGGCGATGTCGTCGATTCCGGTGCGGCGCCGCTTGTGGTACATGCCAAAAAGGCCAAAGAGGCCGAGCAGGGCGCCTAACTTCCATAGCATTTTTTACCGTTCGCTGTTTCCTGACGTCTTGATCTCGGCGTTACGCATGCTCATATCTGTAACACCAGCACAATGCTGGTTTTCAGTTTTCAAGAGGGTCGTTTTTTATGTCTGATACACCTGTAATCTCACTTCCGGTTTTGCCACTTCGTGACATCGTGGTGTTTCCCCATATGATTGTGCCGCTGTTTGTTGGCCGCGAAAAATCAATCAAGGCGCTTGAAGCGGTGATGGCAGAGGACAAGCAGATTATCCTGGTCACGCAGAAAGAAGCGGCACTCGAAGACCCGGACGCATCAGGTCTGTATGGTATGGGCACCATTGGCACCATTCTGCAACTGCTGAAATTGCCAGATGGTGCGGTAAAGGTGCTTGTCGAGGGTGGTGAGCGCGTGGCGTTAAACACCGATGCTCTACAAAACGAAAATGGCTATCTTGTTGTTGAGGCGGAAATTGCCGAGCAATTTGGCGATTTGGGCGCCGAGACTGCCGCATTAAGCCGTGCCACAACCCAGCAGTTTGAACAATATATCAAGCTGAATAAGAAAATTGCGTCAGAAGTGTTGAACGCGGTTGAGCAAATCGACGAAGCCGACAAAATTGCCGACATGATCGCCTCGCATCTGGCTGTCAAAATTTCCGAAAAGCAGGAGCTTCTTGAAAATCTCGACATCCATGCACGGCTTGAGCGCGTGTTTGGCTATATGGAAGGCGAAATTGGCGCATTGCAGGTGGAAAAGCGGGTGCGTAATCGGGTCAAACGACAGATGGAAAAGACCCAGCGTGAATATTATCTGAACGAACAAATGAAAGCCATCCAGAAGGAACTGGGCGAAAACGAAGATGGTGTTAACGAGCTGGATGAGATTGAAACCCAGTTGAAAGCCGCAAAAATGCCGAAAGCCGCGCTGGAAAAAGGCGAGGCTGAGCTCAAAAAGCTGCGGAATATGGGGCCGATGAGTGCTGAAGCGACGGTGGTGCGGAACTATCTGGAATGGATTTTGGCGCTGCCATGGCGCAAGTCCAGCCGGTTGAAAAAAGATATTGATGCGGCGCGCGCCGTGCTGGATGCTGACCATTACGGGCTGGACAAGGTGAAAGATCGTATTGTCGAGTTTCTGGCCGTGCAGCAGCGCACAAAAACCATGAAAGGGCCGATTCTGTGTCTGGTTGGCCCGCCAGGTGTTGGTAAGACATCGCTTGGTAAATCAATCGCCAAAGCGACCGGCCGTAACTATGTACGGATGGCTCTTGGTGGCGTGCGTGACGAAGCCGAAATTCGCGGTCACCGCCGCACCTATATTGGGTCAATGCCGGGCAAAGTGTTGCAAGGCATGAAAAAAGCCGGCACGAAAAACCCATTATTCTTGCTGGATGAAGTTGACAAGCTGGGGGCTGACTGGCGTGGCGACCCGACATCTGCGCTGCTTGAAGTTCTGGATCCGGCGCAAAATAACAGTTTTCAGGATCATTATCTGGAAGTCGATTTTGATCTGTCGAATGTTATGTTTATCACCACGGCAAACACATTGAACATGCCGCAGCCATTGATGGATCGGATGGAGATTATCCGCCTGTCCGGCTATACCGAAGATGAAAAGCTGGAAATTGCCAAGCGCCATCTTGTTAGCAAGCAGGTCAAGGATCACGGGTTGAAAGACGGTGAGCTGGTGATCAGCGATGAGGCGCTGCGCGACGTCATCCGTCTGTATACCAGAGAGGCCGGCGTTCGTAATCTAGAGCGTGAAATCGCCAAAATTGCCCGCAAGACGGTCACCGCAATCGTCGCTGGTAAGGCCACATCTGTGACAGTCACAGCGGAAAATCTTGACGATTATCTCGGCGTCAAAAGGTTCCGCTTTGGCGAGGTTGAAGATCAGGATCAAATCGGTGTTACGACGGGGCTGGCCTGGACTGAGGTCGGTGGTGAGCTGCTCAATATTGAAGCGGTAAAAGTCCCGGGCAAGGGCAAGGTGACAGCCACTGGCAAGCTTGGTGATGTGATGAAAGAATCGATCCAGGCGGCTGAGTTCTTCATCAAATCGCGGGCGCAGTCTTACGGTATTGATTTGGAAGAACTGGCCAAACATGACGTGCATGTGCATGTGCCCGAGGGGGCCACACCAAAGGATGGCCCATCGGCTGGTGTCGGTATGGCGACTTCCATCATTTCGGCGATCAGTGGCATTGAAGTGCGACGCGACGTGGCGATGACCGGCGAGATCACCTTGCGCGGGCGGGTATTGCCAATTGGCGGTCTGAAGGAAAAGCTGCTGGCGGCGCAACGCGGGGGGCTGACGACTGTGTTGATCCCCAAGGACAATGAAAAAGACCTCGCTGATATCCCTGATAATGTAAAATCTGCGCTGAAAATTGTGCCGGTGGCGATGGTGGATGAAGCCTTGTCGGCCGCATTGGTGCATGAGCCGGTGCCTTTTGCCATCTCTGGATTGCCCGATATGGTGACAGAATCGGGGCCAACGGTCGCTGAAACGGGTGAAAATTCCGGGGACATTATCGCGCATTAATCCCTTTTTAACATCCTCCTACAATTTCTGGCGAAAAACTGCGGTTTTTTGTAGATTTAGCTAGAACAAGATTCATTATGAGTGTAGGTTTCAATCATCATTTTAATACTAATGCACTAGTATGTTAAAGGTGCTTCACCAACTATAGGGGGTTCCCATGAATAAAAATGATCTTGTTTCTGCAGTTGCCGACTCATCAGGCTTGACCAAAGCTGACGCTGGTCGTGCAGTCGATGCAGTGTTTGATAGCATTGCCGCTGCACTCAAGTCTGGTGGTGATGTTCGTATTGTAGGTTTTGGTGCATTTTCTGTAGCACAGCGCGCTGCAACAACTGGACGCAACCCTAGAACCGGTGAAACAATCCAGATCAAGGCGTCAAAGCAGCCAAAATTCAAAGCTGGTGCACCATTGAAAGATGCTGTGAATAGCTAAGCCTTTCCGCATCAAGGCGCCGGTCCGATAAAAAGGGCCGGCGTTTGTTTTTGTGGGCTTGATTTTGCTTCAAAATAGCAGTAACAAGCGTGGCGTTGATTGGGGTGGTTAGCTCAGCTGGGAGAGCAACTCGTTTACACCGAGTAGGTCGGGGGTTCGAACCCCTCACCACCCACCATCAGCCAGACACATATGTGATTACCGACGATGCTAACAGGCCTTTCCACCTGTTTTTTTATGGCTTTTTCATAGCTTTTTTAGGGCTTTTTCAGGGGGCGTGATTTTTAGTGTATTTTTGGGGTTGCTCACCACGAAATCCATGCTACAAACGCACCCACAATCTTCCCCGCAGGGGGTGTAGCTCAGTTGGTTAGAGCGCCGGCCTGTCACGCCGGAGGCCGCGGGTTCGAGTCCCGTCACTCCCGCCATTTACTCACATTTCATCGCCGAAATTATCGCATATCTGCCACCGGTTGGCGCGGGTGTATGCCTATGGTTTGGCGATTGCGAAGGTGACGTCACCGGTCACATGCGGTGTGGATACTGCATGTGTTGGGCCAAATAGCCGGCTGGCACGGGTTATGAATTTTTGCCGATCCGCATAAAAAATCTGGTTTTTAATATGGCTTTTTGGGGCGCATAACAGATTCAACACCAGACCATATCGACTGCGTTGCCAGCAATCTTGCAAATTGGCAAAAATATAATCCTCCCACAAATCCAGATTGGTCGTATGGCAGAGGTTAAATGTGCCTGAAAATAGGCAAAAATCAACCGCGCCAGACGGGTATTTGCCAACAGCAAATAATTCTTTCTGGTCAGCAAATTGATCTGTGCATGCGCTGATCATCGCGGCATTAATATCGTAACCGCTGTAACGCATCGTCTGGTAGCGCGGGGTTTTTTGGATAAATTCAAGCAGCGCCCCATAGCCACAGCCGATATCGGCCACTGCGGGATGTGCCACCGGGGAAATCTTGCGAACGATCGACAGCATCGCATCAAACCGCGCAATCTGCGTCGATTGATTGCGCCAGAAAACCCCCTTTGGGACAGCGCCTAATGCAGCCAGCCGGTCTTTATAGGCCCGGGTCAGGCGGCGCTCAAGCGCGGCAAATTTCATCCGTTGGAACATCGCGCGTTTCTGGCAGGTGGTTTCTGTTATCGGTGAATTCTCTCTAGCATTTTCGTCACTTGTCTGGCAAACAGGCAAACAGGCAAACTGAGTATAGTCGCGATCACGAAGCAGACGAGACGGGGGCATTTATGATTCTGTATGGATTAAAAAATTGTGATAGCTGTAAAAAAGCGCTGGCACAATTGCGCGCTGCCGGGCATGAGGTGGCGTTTGTGGATATACGGACAGAGCCGATGGATGCCACGCAGCTGGCTGATTTACTGGCGCATCATGGCGCTGATATTCTGCTCAATCGCAAATCAACAAGTTGGCGCAATCTTGATGAGACGTCCCGATCCTTGCCGCCGCAAACCCTGTTGGCGCAACACCCGACGCTGATCAAACGCCCGGTTATTTTTACTGAAACCGGCAGCTTTGTCGGCTGGAGCCGCGAGGTGCAAACGGCATGCGGCCTGTAGCCTCTAGTTTCTAGTCGTTAGTATGTAGCCTGTAGCCGCCCGCTAGTTTGCAAAAATCATCGCGCTGTCACGAAATGTCTTGAATTCGAGTGCATTGCCTGACGGATCACGAAAAAACATTGTGGCCTGCTCGCCAACTTCGCCGGCAAAGCGGGTGGTTGGTTCAATGATGAATTCGGTGTTTTCGGCCACCAGCCGGTCTTTCATCGCGTGCCAGTCATGCCATTCCAGAATCGCGCCAAAATGCCGTGATGGCACTTTTTCGCCGTCAACCGGGTTGGTTTCGGCCGGGCTTAGCGCGCCGTCAACAAGATGCGCACTGATCTGATGGCCAAAAAAATCAAAGTCGATCCAGCGTTCCGCCGAACGGCCCATTTTGCATCCAAGCTTGTTCACATAAAACTCGCGTGTGGCGTCAATGTCGGTAACGGCAAAAGCCAGATGAAACGGGGTCGGTGCAGACATAAAATAGCTCCTTTGAGGAAAACGCTAATTTAGTGTTTTGCAGAACAGCATTCAACAAAATAGTTGGCGATTGAGCAGGGCTGGCGTAACACAGGTGAGGGGCCAGCGGGCATATGTTCGCGGCTTGAGATATAAGGAAGGTTCATCATGGCAAAAACCCGTATTGCGTTAGAGCTTGGCATGGGGACATCGCTGCGCCGTCAGGATTATACAAAGGCGGCTTGCCGCGCTGTTGAAGATGCTTTGTGGCATAACTCGCTGAGTCTTGCCGAGGCGTTTGGTTTTGAAAAATCAGATATGATCATTGACGTTGAGATTGGTGTGCAATGTCCGCAGCAGGTCGATATTGACAAAGTTGCGGCTATTTTTCCCTATGGGCAGGCGTCGGTTCAGGTGGTCGAGGGCGGTCTCGATATCGACAAGCCAGATGGGTTAGGGCGCACCATTATCGCTAATGCGGCGGTGGTTGTTTATTTTGATATGGAAGCTGCCGGAGGCAAGGCATGATGAAACGCATTATTCTTGAAACGGGCACCGGCAATGACCTGTATGGCGAGGATTATACCAAGGCGGCATGCCGCGCTGTCGAAGACGCGATCCGGCATAGTTCGTTGATCTTGTTCCGCTCGCTGGGGTTTGATCATGCTGATATGCAGGTTCAGGTCACCATTGGTGTGCAACATCCAGAAAAGGTTGATGCAGAGCTTGTCGCGCAAAAGCTGCCGCGTGGGACAGCTTCGGTGCGCGTGGTGAAAGGCGGGCTGAATGTGGTCGATGCTGATAACAACAGCTGTACCGTTGTGGCAACCGCGGCGGTTGAGGCGTGGCTTGACATTGATCCGAATGATTGGGTGCTGTCAGACGCATCGGCGGCATCTCGCGCCTAACGCTTTTTTCGTCAATATTTTATCCTGGACGAGCGATGAGACCTTTTGAATTGCTGCTCTGTGGCATGGTCGTTTTTGGCTGGTCAACAAGCTGGCTGCCGTTGAAATCGCAGCTTGGTGTTGTGGCGCCGGAAGTGTCATTGCTGTGGCGGTTTTTAATCGCTGCATCGGTGATGTTTATCGTCAGCATCTATCTGCGCCAGTCGCTGAGATTTGACTGGCGGACACATCTGCGTATTGCGCTTTTGGGGCTGTGTATATTCTCGACGAATTTTGCCTTTTTTTATCATGGCGGCAAGGGCGTGGCGTCAGGCTTGCTGGCCGTCGTGTTTTCTTCAGCATCATTGGTAAATGTGTTGATGATCGCAGGCTTGGGACGGGCCAGGCCGCGGCTGGCGCATCTGCTTGCCGCGGCGGTCGGGCTTAGCGGCGTGGTCTGTTTGTTCTGGCCGGAATTGCAGGTATCAGACGCGGCGATGACCAGCCTTGGGCTGTGCTTAATCGGGACGTTGTTTTTCTGCACCGGCAATATGGTGTCGGCGGATTGTCAAAAGCGCGGCATCCCGGTGTTCGCATCAACAAGCTGGGGCATGGCTTATGGTGCCTGTTATCTGGCCTTGTTTTCGTTTGTGAGTGGCCATGAATTTATCATAGAGCCGACGCAAACTTATATTTTTGGTCTGCTGTGGTTGGCGCTTGTCTCATCGGTTATGACCTTTGCTGCCTATCTGTCTTTGCTTGGCCGGATTGGCGCCAGCCGGGCTGGATATGCGACGGTCATTTTTCCGGTATTCGCCTTGCTGATTTCGACGATTTTCGAATCCTATGTCTGGAGCGGGCTGGCCTTCACCGGGCTGGCGCTGGTGATTTTTGGCAATGTCATCATGATTCGGGCCCGCTGATTTTGCTGTGTTGCGCGGTTACCCGGCGGCAGGAGCAAACGCCGTTGCCAGCAAAGATATCGTGGCACCGGCTGTTAACATATGGCGCATTCTCATATACCAGTCCGGAATGAGGCCGCGTAGATGTGCCTGTCGGTCAACTGACCATGCCAAAGTAAAGCCAATGGCCAGCGCCAGTAAACTGACCCGGATATCAAGCAGGATGATGGCTGCCCAGGCGATAAGGGCGGGCATGACTGACCAAACATACCAGCCGGGTGAACGGTCTTCGCGCATGGCCAGCCCCCAATGGATGGCGCCAACGAAACTCAGAATGACAGCGGCGTAAACAGCATTGGCGAATAGCGCAACGATACTGACGCCGGGGCTGCCTGAATACATCAGGACGGCACAGCCAACAAATGGCAAAACGCCGCCAAAGCCCATGATTGTTGCCATCATATGATGCGGTTTGGCGTCGGCTTCAC
>JADHLR010000016.1 GCA_016780525.1 Candidatus Puniceispirillum sp. | reverse complement strand
GTGCTGATCTGGAAGAGGCAGCCGACGCCGAGTAAGCTGTTTGATCATATGTTATAATTAACGGGGCCTCGTTTTTTCAGAGCCCCCCTTTTTTTCAAGAGCTCGTTTTTTGGGCCTATCTTGTGGCTGTAAAATACCGCGTTTAATGCTATCGTTAGATAATGCCAGCAACGCTGGCGGCGCATTGGTTAAAAAGGGATGTTGCAATGTCCGAACGCATGACAGTTTTGGTAACTGGCGGTGCCGGTTACATTGGCAGCCATATGGTTCTGGCATTGCTTGATGCTGGTCATACGCCTGTCATCATTGATGATTTTTCAACGGGTCATGAAAAACTGGTGCCATCTGGTGTTCCGCTATTTCGCGGTAATGTGGGCGATAGCGCGCTGGTGGCGGAGATTTGCGACAGTCATAAGATTGATGCTGTCGCGCATTTTGCGGCATCGATTGTGGTTCCTGAATCGGTCGCCGACCCGCTGAAATATTATGTGAACAATACGGTGAACACGACGCGTTTTATTGCCGCCTGTGTGGATGCCGGCATCAAACGGTTTGTGTTTTCCTCAACCGCAGCTGTCTATGGCAATCAGGATGTCAGCCCCATCAATGAAGGCGCCAACACCCAGCCGGAAAACCCCTATGGCAGCAGCAAGCTGATGTCAGAGATGGTGTTGCGTGACAGCGCCGCGGCCACTGACCTGTCTTATGTGATTTTACGTTATTTTAACGTCGCTGGTGCCGATCCGCAGGGGCGGTCTGGCCAATTGTCACAGCCGGCGACGCATCTTATCAAAATTGCTGTCGAGGCAGCTATTGGCAAACGCGCCGCCATGCAGGTATATGGCACCGATTATCCGACCCCGGATGGCACCTGTATTCGCGATTATATTCATGTGTCTGATCTGATTGCAGCGCATATGGCAGCCTTGTCCTATTTGCAGAAAGGCGGCGCATCTTTGTTGGCTAATTGCGGGTACGGGCATGGGGCGTCGGTGCGCGATGTGCTGGATGTTGTGGCGTCGGTAGCAGGCAAGCCACTGGATGTCACCGATGCGCCGCGTCGGCCCGGTGATGCGGCTGTTCTGGTTGCTGATTCGACAAAATTACGCAGCGCATTAGGCTGGGCACCACGCTATGATGATTTGCGCCAGATCGTCAGTGATGCGCTGGCATGGGAACGTAACAACAGCTGATGCGCGGCCGGTGACAGCAGCGGGCCTTGTCTAGCTGTCTTCAAACGGGATGGCGGTTGTGTTAAAGCCGCCATCAACAAAATGCACTTCGCCGGTGACGCCGGATGATAAATCTGAAATCAGATAGAGACCAGACCGCCCCACCTCATCAAGCCCCGGGTTGCGGCGCAATGGTGCATGTGTTTCTGAATGCCGGAAAATATGGCGGGCGCCACCAATGGCGGCACCGGCAAGCGTCCGCATAGGCCCGGCTGACAGGCCGTTGACGCGAATATTTTCACCACCAAGATCGACCGCAAGATAGCGTACCGAGGCCTCTAACGCGGCTTTCGCAACACCCATAACATTGTAATTCGGGGTGATTCGTTGTGCGCCGATATAGCTGAGCGTGAGTAAAGCGCCGCCATCTGCCATCATCGGTCTGGCGGCGCGCGCCACTTCGGTAAAGGAATAGGCAGACACCATCATGGTATTGGTGAAATTGTCACGGCTGGTATCGAGATAAGCGCCTTTGAGTTCAGCTTTATCTGAATAGGCCAGCGCATGCACGACAAAATCAATCTGTGGCCAATGCTGTGCCAGATCATCAAAACAGTTTTGAACAGCGCCTTCGGCGGCAACATCACATTCAATCAGAATATCTGAACCAATTGAGTCAGCCAGCGGCTTTAGGCGCTTGCCAAACCCTTCCATTTGATAGGAAAAGGCAATTTCAGCGCCCTGCGCCGCTGCCGCTGCGGCGATTCCCCAGGCGATTGATTTGTCGTTGGCGACGCCCATCACAAGGCCGCGCTTGCCAGCCAGGAGTTTTGCTGGCTGCATAGTTAAGACACCTTTCGCAGCGCCAAAGTGGCATTGGTGCCGCCAAATCCGAAGGAGTTTGAGAGCGCCAGCCCGATTGAGATATCGTCGAGACGGGTTTGTGGCACCGGAATATCACCGATGGCCGGATCCGGGTTGCTGATATTGGCAGATGCGGCAATAAAGCTATTCTGCATCATAATCAGTGTGTAAATGGCTTCCTGTACACCGGTCGCGCCAAGCGAATGCCCGGTGAGCGATTTTGTCGAGGTCACGACAGGCAAATAGCCGCGTGGCCCAAAAACGCTCCGCACAGCGTCCAGCTCTTTTACATCACCGACTGGTGTTGAGGTGCCATGCGCGTTGATATAGTCAACCTTGTCGGTCAGCGCATTACCGTCAAACCCGGCCAGTGCCAGTTCCATACAGCGCACCGCACCTTCGCCAGATGGTGCCACCATGTCATCACCATCAGAATTGGCACCATAGCCAACAAGTTCGGCATAGATTTTAGCGCCGCGTGCCAGCGCATGATCCATATCTTCAAGCACCACCATGCCGCCACCGCCGGCAATGACAAACCCGTCCCGGTCAGTGTCATAGGGGCGGGATGCTGTTTCTGGCGTGTCATTATATTTCGATGACATCGCGCCCATGGCGTCGAACAGCACGGATAATGTCCAATGCAGTTCCTCGCCGCCGCCAGCAAACACAATATTCTGGCTGCCGCTTCGAATAGCGTCGGCACCAGCGGTGATGCAATGTGCTGAGGTCGAACAGGCTGATGAAATCGAATAATTAATGCCTTTGATCTTAAAAAATGTGGCGATACAGGCAGACACTGTTGATGACATGCAACGTGGCACCATATATGGCCCGATACGTTTTGGGCCTTTTTCGCGGGTGATGTCAAAAGCCGCCAGCAAATTCGCCGTTGACGGGCCACCTGATCCGGCCACCAACCCGGTTTTCACATGTGAAACCTGATTGTCATCGAGACCAGCATCAGCAATCGCCTGTTCCATGGCCAGCACGGCATAGGCCGCGCCCTCGCCCATAAAGCGCAGCTGTTTCCGGTCTATATGTTCAGCCACATCGAGCTTTACCGTGCCATGCACCTGACTGCGAAACCCAAGCTCGGTATATTCTGGTGCAGCGACAATGCCTGATGTGCCATGGCGCAGTGAGCTGGTCACCTCGTCAACATTATTGCCAATCGACGAAACAATGCCGATCCCTGTAATTACAACGCGACGCATGATATTTAATTTCCTTCCGGTGTGAATAGACCAACGCGAATGTCGTTCGCTTCAAAAACCACTTCACCATCGCATAATACTTTGCCATCAGCGATTCCCATAACCAAGCGTCGCATGATAACCCGCTTCATATCGAGGCGAAATTGAACGCGCTTGTTTTCGGGCAGAATCTGACCGGTAAATTTGACTTCGCCAACGGATAATGCGCGGCCCCGGCCAAGCCCGCCAGACCAACCAAGAAAAAACCCGACCAGCTGCCATAAAGCGTCCATGCCAAGGCATCCCGGCATCACCGGGTCGCCCTCAAAATGGCAGGGAAAAAACCATAAATCCGGATGAATATCCAATTCAGCGTCGATCTGGCCTTTGCCAAATGTCCCGCTGGTATCGTCGATGTTGGTGATGCGGTCACACATCAGCATCGGCGGCATTGGCAATTGCGGGTTGCCCGGGCCAAACATTTGTCCTTTGGCACAGCTGATCAGCTCATCATAGGTAAAGGAATTCTGCTGTTTCGGTTGCATTATAGGTTCCCTGATTTGGCGCTGTAAGACAAGAATGACAACAGCCGCGGCTACTCGATAACAGGCAGATCCGGCGAAGCTCCCACTGCCACATGACTCACCGCTTTTGTGGCCAACACAAAAGCAGTCAAACGCCCTATAGAAAGCACGAAACACCCTGTTTAGCCAAGGCAATATTGACAATTTAGCAGAAACTGCGCATTTTACTGGCGCTATGTCGAATGCTGTACCTCCAGATCAGACCACAAACGCGCCGCCGGCGATACTGCCGACGACGATGCCAGCAACAATGGCAGCAATGGCGTCAAAACTGCGCGATGCCGGGTTGCGGCCGACCAGACAACGGGTGGCGATTGCCTGTTTGTTGCTTGATGGGCGGCATCGGCATATCACGGCGGAAAATCTGACAGCCGAAATTAACGCGACGGGTCTGCATGTGGCTGGCGGCACGGTGTATAACACATTGAATCAATTTACAGATGCCGGGTTGTTGCGCCGCGTAACAGTGCATAATGAATACAGCTTGTTTGACACCAATACAGAGCATCATCATCATTTTTACGAAGCCGCGCATGACCGGCTGATTGATATACCGGCGGATCAGGTGCTGTTGTCGCGCTTACCGCAGGCACCGGCAGATCATGATATCACCGGCGTCGATGTGGTCATTCATATTCATAAAAAATAACCGTCGCGCCGGGTGTTTGTGCCATCAAAGGCCGATATTTCTAGTTTGGAATTACTCTAAACAGCCTTGACCTTGGGTCGGCTGCTACTTATTTTAGGGATAGTATTTTTCGACTGACGGCGGCCCGGGGCAATTTTGGTCATGGTGCCGTTTCTTAATGTGACCAAAGCGTTTTTTTACTGACACAATAAATCTTGCCAAGGAGATTGACTTATGGATGAAGCCAAATGCCCAGTAATGCATGGTGCTCTCACACGGAACAGTGGTGGTGGCACTTCGAATCGTGAATGGTGGCCGAACCAGCTGAATCTGAATATTCTGCATCAGCACGACAAGAAATCCAGCCCGCTTGATACCGATTTTAACTATCGCGAGGCGTTTTCAAAGCTTGATTATACAGCGCTGAAAAAAGATCTGCTGGCATTGATGACCGATTCACAGGATTGGTGGCCAGCCGATTATGGTCATTATGGCCCGTTTTTCATTCGCATGACATGGCATGCGGCTGGCACCTACAGAACCGCTGATGGTCGTGGTGGCGGCGGCACTGGCGCGCAGCGTTTTGCGCCGCTTAACAGCTGGCCGGACAATGGCAATCTTGACAAGGCGCGCCGCCTGTTATGGCCAATCAAAAAGAAATATGGACAGAATATCAGCTGGGCCGATCTGTTGATTCTGGCAGGCAATGTGGCGATTGAATCGATGGGTGGCAAAACCTTTGGATTTAGTGGTGGTCGCGCCGATATCTGGGCACCTGAAGAAGACATCTATTGGGGTGCTGAGGGCGAATGGCTTGGCAATAAGCGTTATTCAGGTGAGCGTGATTTGCAGCATCCTCTGGCGGCTGTGCAAATGGGCCTGATCTATGTGAATCCGGAAGGCCCGGATGGCAATCCAGATCCATTGGCCAGTGCGCATGATGTGCGTGAGACATTTGCCCGGATGGCGATGAATGACGAAGAAACCGTGGCGCTGGTGGCTGGCGGCCATACTTTTGGTAAGGCACATGGCGCTGGTGACGCAGCATTGGTTGGTGCCGAGCCAGAAGGTGCGGATATCGAAAATATGGGTCTTGGCTGGATCAGCAGCTATGGTTCTGGCAAAGGCCGCGACACCATCACCAGTGGTATTGAGGGTGCCTGGACAGCCAATCCAACACAGTGGGATAATGGTTATTTTGACCTGTTGTTCGGTTATGAGTGGAAGCTGGTGAAAAGTCCGGCTGGTGCGCATATCTGGCATGCGATTGATCCAAAGCCGGAAGATCTGGCACCAGATGCGGAAGATGCATCGGTGCGGGTGCCGACAATGATGACAACAGCCGATATGGCAATGCGTGAAGACCCGGCATATCGCAAGATTTCAAAGCGGTTCCATGAAAATCCGGAAGAATTTGCCGATGCCTTTGCCCGTGCCTGGTTCAAGCTGTTACATCGTGATATGGGCCCGCGCAGCCGCTATATTGGCCCGGAATCACCGGCAGAAGAGCTGATCTGGCAAGATCCGGTGCCAGCCGGCAACAGCAGCTATGATGTTGACGCGGTGAAAGCGGCCATCGCCGCATCCGGTCTGACCATTCAGGAAATGGTTGAAACCGCCTGGGCAAGTGCGTCTACCTATCGTGGGTCAGATATGCGTGGCGGTGCCAATGGTGCCCGTATCCGTCTGGCGCCGCAAAAAGACTGGCAGGCGAATAAGCCAGAGCAGTTACAGCGTGTGCTGGCGGTGCTTGAACCAATTGCCGCGGCCGCTGGTGCCTCGGTAGCTGATGTGATTGTGCTGGCTGGTAATGTCGGTGTCGAAAAAGCATCTGGTCTGACCCTGCCATTTACCCCGGGTCGTGGCGACGCATCACAGGAACAGACAGATGTCGATTCCTTTGCTGTGCTTGAGCCAATTGCCGACGGTTTCCGGAATTTCCAAAAGACCGACTATAGTGTGAGCCCGGAAGAAATGTTGTTGGATAAGGCCCAATTGCTGGGTCTGACAGCACCGGAAATGACCGCGCTTGTTGGCGGTATGCGTTCGCTCGGCATCAGCACGAATGGTCATGGTGTATTTTCTGACACGACTGACAAGCTGAGCAATGCGTTCTTCGTTACGCTGCTTGACATGGGTGTTGAATGGAAAGCCACCGGCAGCAACTCATACGAAGCGGTAGACCGGAACAGTGGTAAGCCTGTCAGAACCGCGACGCGGGTAGATCTGGCCTTTGGGTCAAATTCACAATTGCGGGCGCTGGCCGAGGTTTATGCCTCTGACGATGCCGAGGATCTGTTCCGCCGTGATTTTGCGGCCGCCTGGACAAAGGTGATGAATAACGACCGGTTTGATCAGTAACATAGCTGTCTGGGGCTGTTCACTTCGCCCCCGACATGCACCCAACATCATAAAGGCGCTTCACTTTGGTGAGGCGTCTTTTGCATTTTGGGTGAGGTTATATGCCAGCTGATCATGAGCCGGGGTGTGTTTGGCCTGTTTGGTCTATTTCAGGCTTTCACCGTCTAAAACGCCCCAAACCGCCGAGCGTTCGACCCAGCCTTTGACATTGTCGGTGGCCACCCGGCACCAGTTTTTAGGGCAGGATTCGAGTTCCAGAAGAGCGTTTTTTTCGGCAACGGCAACCACACCCGACTGTTTATTGTCGCGCTGATAGAGCTTCGCCATACCGTTATGAATAAAAGCCATGCGGCGCAAAGACAGGCCTGCCCCATGCATCCATCCGGTGGTGCCGTCGGCGTCTCTGACTTTGCGCCATACACCGAATTCAGCATCCACCAACAGGGGAAATCCAGCCTGTCTATATTGCCATAAAACCGGGTATTCGCTGCCCGGGCCGGCGCGCAGATTGGCTTCGTTAAATTTGAGCGAGACAAATCTGGGCACTGGCAAACCACTGCCGCGCACTGTCAATTTTGCTTCCTGTGCTGCGGCGATGCCAGCAGGTGACATAATGGCGCCGCATCCCAGTACAGCCAAAAGGCCAAATCGGATCAGGATGGCGCCAGCTTTATGATATTTTTTTTTCATCGGCTTTGCTGTTCTGGTGGTGTTTTGGTAGATTTTGTTGCAGATTAAAGCTGGCGATGGGATAAAACCACCGTTAGCCAAAGCATAATATGTTTTACCGGCGAATACCAGCAGCGGGTCTGCTGTGAAATACAGCCAAAAGGTATGTCGATGAAGCAAAGCAAGCCGAAAGTCATTTTGACCCGCAAGCTCCCGGAAACGGTTGAAACCCGCATGCGGGAATTATTCAGCACAACATTGAATGAAACAGATACTGCACTGAGTCGGGCACAGCTTGAAGAGGCTGTGAAAACGGCTGATGTTCTGGTGCCGACGGTGACTGACAAGATCGACGCTGATCTGATTGCTGCGGCTGGCAACCAGTTGCGTTTGATTGCGTCATTTGGCACCGGTGTTGATCATATTGATCTGGCTGCGGCCAGGGCGCGTGGCATCACCGTGACAAATACCCCGGGTGTGTTAACCGAAGACACCGCCGATGTGACCATGGCGTTAATTCTGGCGGTGCCGCGGCGCATTGCCGAGGGGGATGCGCTGGTGCGGTCTGGCGAATGGCAAGGCTGGGCGCCAACAGGTATGCTTGGGCATCGAATCAATGGCAAACGGCTTGGCATTGTTGGCATGGGCCGGATTGGCGAGGCTGTGGCGCGTCGGGCGCGCGGCTTTGGCTTGTCGATTCACTATCACAATCGCAAAGCCGTGCATCAGGAAACCGAGGCAGAGCTTGAAGCCACCTATTGGGAATCGCTGGAACAGATGCTGGCACGCGTCGATATTGTATCGGTGAACTGCCCACATACCGCGCAAACAAGTAATTTGTTGTCAGCCGACAGGCTGGCGCTGATGCAGCCATCGGCATATCTGGTGAATACATCGCGCGGCGATGTTGTTGATGAGGTGGCATTGACCGAATTGCTGGCAAAGCGTCATATCGCCGGGGCCGGGCTTGATGTTTATGCTGACGAGCCGGTGATCAATGAAAAGCTGCGCAGCCTGTCAAATGTGGTGCTGTTGCCGCATATTGGCTCGGCAACCATCGAGGGCCGCCTGCAAATGGGCGATAAGGTCATCATCAATGTGCAGACATTCTGGGACGGCCATACCCCGCCAGATCGGGTGATTGAGGCGATGCTGTGATCAGTCTGGTGCGCTGTTGCTACCGCAACAGCTGCAATCCTGCCGTGCGGATGTGGCGATTTTCATAAATTCTGTATGTCCGGCTTCGATCAGCAGCAGTGATCCGGTGAGGCTGCTATCCTGATGCAGACATAATTTGATCGTTTCGAGGGCTTGCAGGCTGCCGACAAGGCCCGTTACCGGCCCCAAAATGCCCGCTTCCGAACAGCCCGGTGCCTGTTTGGCGTCCGGCATGGCGGGAAAAACACAGCGGTAACAGGCAGTGCCCGTATAGCCGGGGACGCTGCTTTGAAACACCGCAATTTGCCCCTCCATCCGGACTGCCCCGCCAAACACCAGAGGTCGTGCGTTATGATGCGCGGCATCGCCGAGCAAATAGCGGGTTTCGGCATTATCCGAGCAATCAACAATAACATCATGGGCCGCGACAAGACGGCGGACATTGCCCGGGGTGAGGCGGGTTACCAGATTGGAAATCTGGATCTGCGGGTTGATCGATTGCGCAGCTTTTGCCGCCAGTTGCGCCTTGCTGCCACCAACATCTTTTTCCCGATAGATAATTTGCCGGTTCAAATCGCTGCGCGATACAAGGTCATCATCAATGATCGTAATATGCCCGATGCCAGCGGCGGCCAGATACAGGATAACGGGCGCGCCCAAGCCACCAGCGCCAACAATAAGAACTTTGGCGGCAAGCAATTGCTCCTGCCCGTCCTCACCGATAGAGGGCATGATCACTTGCCGGGCATAACGCTCTAAATCTGAATCGCTTAACATGGGCCTCTCAAAAACCGGTTGATCCAAAACCGCCATCGCCACGCTCTGATATATCGAGCTGTGATTGTTCTTGTCGGACACAGCGTGCGATGGGCGCGATCACCATCTGTGCAATGCGCATGCCGGGTGTAATGGTAACGCTTTGCTGGCTTAGATTGATTAAGATCACCGCGACTTCACCGCGATAATCACTATCGATGGTGCCGGGCGCATTCGCCACTGTCACCCCATATTTGAGTGCAAGCCCGGAGCGTGGCCGGATTTGTGCTTCATAGCCATCCGGCAATTGCATGGCAAAGCCGGTGGCAATGGCGGCCCGTTCAAATGGCGCTAATGTCACCGGAGCGTCGATATAGGCGGCAATATCCATGCCCGCCGCACCAGCCGTGGCATAGTCTGGCAAGACAACATCAGCGGCATATCGCTGAAAGTTGACATGTACAGCATTCACTTTGACAACTCCTCGGCAATGCGTTCCGCCAGCCTGTCTGCCAGCTCAGTTTTCAGCATCCGTGGCCAATTTTCAACCGTTGTTTCACCGATCAGCATAATATGATTCATGTCACTGCCAAATACCGGGTCTGCTGCCCCACCAACCTGATTGGCAATGATCCAGTCGCATTGTTTACGTTGCCGTTTGGCAACCGCGTTTTCCTGCAAATCCTCGGTTTCGGCGGCAAATCCAATCACCAGTTCGGGGCGCTGATCAGATTGTGCAATGGATGCCAGAATATCCGGGTTTTCGCAGAGTGATAGCTGTATCGGCTCGGCCGTGTCCCGGTCTGGTTTTTTCAGCTTTGCGTGCCGCGACCCGGCAACACGCCAATCCGCAACCGCCGCTGCACAAACCGCAATATCAGCCGGCAAGGCGGCTTGCGTCGCCGCCAGCATCTGTTCGGCGGTTTGTACCGATATCCGGTTCACCTGCGCCGGTGGCGGCAAATTGACCGGCCCGCTGATAAGCGTCACGGCGGCACCATGTGCGGCCAACGCCGCCGCCACCGCATAGCCTTGCTTGCCGGATGAATGATTGGCAATAAATCGCACCGAATCAATTGGCTCAACTGTCGGGCCAGCGGTGACAATCGCGGTTTTTCCAGCCAGTAACCGGGGCCGTTTAACGGCCAGCTGATAGGCCGCAGCGGCAATATCGGCAGGTTCGCTCATGCGGCCGCTGCCAATCTCGCCGCAAGCTGTGTCACCCTCGGTCGGGCCGATCATATGCACGCCCCGCTGCTGCAATATTGTCAGATTTGCGCTGGTTGCCGGATGCGTCCACATGGCCGGGTTCATCGCCGGGGCCATTAACACCGGCGCGGTTGTGGCAAGCAGGATGGTTGTCGCCAGATCATCGGCAATCCCGGCGGCGGCGCGCGCCATCAGATTCGCGGTGGCCGGCATTACCAGCACCAGATCCGCCGAGCGTGCCAGACGGATATGCCCCATTTCGGCCTCATCGGTCAGCGAAAACAGATCGTCGTAACATTTTTGATTGGTCAGCGCTGCCACACTTAAAGGGGTGATGAATTGCGCCGCCGATTTGGTCATAACACCGGTCACATCCAGCCCAAGCCGCTGCATCTGGCGGGCTGTTTCCAGCGCTTTATAGGCGGCAATGCCGCCGCCAATAATCAATAACACCATCGGCTTTGCCGGTGCGGTGGCGGGGGCATCAGGGGCGCATAAAATGGCTAAATCATCCAGCCGCACCTGATAGCCGCGGGCGGTCAATGCACCATATAATTTTGACCGGACATGTGTCGGTACGGTGCCGCGTGCGACATAATTGCTGATCGCACTGGCACCAACCCCCAGCAGATCCTGCAAAGCCTGACGCCCGCCAAGTGCGGTCATGATGGCTGTTAAATCAACGTTATTGGCTGGTGCCATGTGATGCCCCGGATTTCACAAATATTCACGAAAATTCAGTTCAATGAAAATGCGTGAAAAAACTTAGAATAGCAAGCCCTAGTGCGAGTATCGCCAGACCGAGTGGCCAGCGCGATGGTCGCGGGTTTGGCCGAGAGGATGGCCGCGAGGGTGATGGTTGCATTTGTTCAAGTGCATCAAAAATTGCCGGCAAGCGGGCGCTTAGCGCCAGTATGGTTTTGATCGCCTGTCCGGCCTGTTTGGACAGATTGGCCTCTTGCGCCATCCAGTCCTGCGCCAGCGGTTTTGCCAATTGCCACATATCCGCCTGCGGGTTGAGTTGTCGGGCGACACCTTCGGCCATCATCATGGTTTTTTGCAGCAAATTAAATTCCGGCTGTATCTCGATTTCAAACCGCGTGGAAATTTGCAGAATTTGACCTAAAACAGTGGCGAGTGATACGTCGCCGAGGGCTTTGCCCATCACCGGGTCGGCAACAGCCCGAATGGCTTGTGAAAACTGGTGAACTGAAATGCTGTCTTTCAACATCCCAGCATTTTTATGGAGCTGTGCCACCTCGTCATAATCACGCTCAAGCATGGCGCTGAGAAGCCGCGCCAGAAACAGCCTTTCGCTAAATTCCAGATACCCCATAATGCCAAAATCAATCGGCACCAGAACGCCGTCATCACGGATGAAAATATTACCCGGATGCATATCGGCATGAAAATAGCCGTCACGAAACACCTGATTGAAAAAGCTGCTGGCGGCAATTTCGGTCACTTTTGCAACATCATGCCCGGCGGCGCGCAGACCAGCCACATCATCAATGCGGATGCCGTCGATCCATTCGATGATCAGCATGCGACTGGTGCTGTGTTCAAGATCGATCCAAGGCACATAGATTCCGGTATCATCCGCCAGATTATCTTTCAGCCGCCCGCCAGCGGCGGCTTCCAGCCGGAAATCAAGTTCGGTGTCTGAAATCTCCCGAAACTGTGCCACGGCCTCGACAAGTTTAAGCCGGCGCAGGCCGGGGGCAAGCCATTCCAATATATGTGCCAGCGAGTCAAACAGGTCGGTATCGGCCCGCATCCGCCGTTCAATGCCGGGGCGCAGCAATTTGACAGCAACTTTGCGCCCGTCACACAATGTCGCCCGGTGAACCTGTGCAATTGAGGCCGCTGCCACCGCTGCATCGTCAAAGCTGGCAAAACTGTCCTCCAGCGGTTTGCCAGACTGACTGGCAACAAGCCGGCGTGCCACCGCCGCCGGAAAAGGTGGCAAACGGTCTTGCAGCTGGGCCAGTGCGCGGCCCATATCCGGGCCAATCAGATCTGCCCGGGTCGATAATGCCTGACCAAATTTGATGAATCCGGGGCCAAGCCGCATCAGCGCATTGGCCAGCGCCCCGCCCGCATCGGCGGTGGCGGAACCCGAGCGGATAATTTTATCCAGAATATGGCATAATTGCCGCAGCCACGCTGGCAGCAAGGTGACCGCTGCCAGATGTCCCAAAACACCAGCACGCCCCAGATGCCAGGCTATTGATGGCAATCGCAGCAATGCCAGCAATAGCGATACCGGCCGCATTAATCGAGCTTCCAGCCGGAATGAATACAGGCAATGCCAGCCGACAGGCTGCGCACCCGAATTTGCGCAAATCCGGCGGCGGCAAACATATCAGCCAGCACTTCCTTGCTGGGAAACTGCCGGATTGATTCGACAAGATAGCGATAGCTGGCGGCATCACCGGCAATCATCTGCCCCATCACGGGCAACAGGTTAAACGACCAGGCATCATAGAGTTTTGCCAGCGGCTGGCTTTGTACATGGGAAAATTCCAGACAGAGAAATCGTCCCCCCGGTTTGAGGATACGATAGGCTTCGCCCAGTGCGGCCTGCCGGTCGGTGACATTGCGCAGGCCGAATGCGATGGTGACAAAATCAGCGGTTTTGCTGGCCAGCGGCAGGGCTTCGGCATTGCCAATACACCAGCTTAGCTGTGCCGCATGGCGCTGTAATTGCGGGCGTTGCTGGCCGGCTTGCAGCATCGCCTGATTGATATCAGTAACGCATGCTGACCCACCACCAGCCTTGAGGAATCTTAGGCTGATATCGCCGGTGCCGCCTGCCAGATCAACCAGATGCTGATCGGATTGTGGCGCCATCCAGTCGATCATCGCACTTTTCCAGAGCCGATGCACACCGCCGCTCATCACGTCATTCATCACGTCATAGCGGCTGGCAACCGAATCAAATACCCCACGCACAAGCCCGACCTTTGCCGCGCGCTCAACCGTTTGAAAGCCAAAATCAATGCTGTCATCCGTCGCTACTTCAGATGGCTGCCCGGCGGCGGTGCGATGATTTGTTCTGTCTGCTGGATGTTGCATAAATTGCCTTTGGTTCACTTCGCTGGCATTATCTATATCAGCCTTGCGCAAAATACGAAACGGCGTTGACAGGATTTCGTGCCAGCCTTACCCACCATACAGCGTCAAAATACAAAAACCGGGAGGCATTATGCCGGAATTGCCAGAAGTTGAAACCGTGCGCCGGGCGCTGGCGCCTGTGCTGGAACAGCGTTATATCGCCGCGGCTTTTGTTGGTCGTGATGATTTACGCTGGCCGCTGCCGCCGAATCTGGCAGCCCGCTTGCAGGGACGCCGGTTCACCCATGTTGCGCGGCGCGGCAAATATGTGCTGATGACGCTTGATGATCAGAATGTTTTGCTGCTGCATCTTGGCATGTCAGGGTCAGTGCGTATCCATGATCGCGCCCCCACCCTTGGCAGGCATGATCATATCATGCTGACGATGGCGGACGGCGAACAGGCGACATCGCCCACGCATTATGTTGTGTTGAACGACCCGCGCCGGTTTGGCTGGGTGGATTTATTTGCGCTGTCGACACAGGCCAGTTATAAATTGCTACAGCATATGGGGCCGGAACCGCTGGGCAATGCGTTTTCTGCCGAATATCTGCAAACTGCTTTCAAGGGCCGTCAGGGCCCGGTGAAAAATGCCTTGTTGAACCAGCAATTGATCGCCGGTATTGGCAATATTTACGCCAGCGAGGCGCTGTTTCATGCCGGTATATCACCCCGTCGCAAAGCGGCAACAATTGCTGGCGGTCGCGCCGTGCGGTTGGCTGCGGCCATTGTCAAAACATTGCGTGCGGCGATTGAGGATGGCGGCACGTCGCTGCGTGACCATGTTCAGCCCGGCGGTGAAATTGGCTATTTTGTGCAACGGCTGGCTGTTTATGGGCGGGCTGGCGAGGCGTGCCAGATCTGCACAACGCCGATCAAAATGCTTGTGCAATCCGGTCGCTCAAGTTTCTATTGTCCGCGTTGCCAACGGTGAGATTATCATGCGATAGTGAGGCATGCGCATAACATCACCCAGTGTTGAAATCAAAACAGGTAGGGGCATGACCGACATATCGACGCCGAAAACTATTGCCAAGACGGTTATCAAGACGGTTATCACGATGATTAGCCAGACGATTGCTGAGACGATTATCAAGACGGTGCAGCTACAAAGGTTTGCCAGCGGCTTTTTGAGGCGCCGTGTCAGCAGATTACTACCGGTCAATTTGTTTGTGGCCAGCCTGTTTCTGGCCAGTTTTGGCATGCTCGCCTCTGCCAGCTTGCAGACCAGCCAGGCAGCAGAAAGCCAACAGCATAGCTGGGTTGGTGATCTGCCTATTATGCCGGCATTATCGGTTGAGCCGGCGCTCGGCTTTGCCTTTGACTCACCAAATGGCCGAATCGTCATGGTCTTTGCTTCGAGCGCGGCAGCGGCGCCGGACATTATGCGGTTTTATAATGAATCACTGCCGGCGATTGGATGGACGGGCGGTGACGGCAGCTGGCGTCGTGGCTCGGAAGCGCTGTTGATTTCCGAAGTGACTACCGCGGCAGGCAGGCTGTGGCGGTTGATGGTGCGCCCACAGTGAATGTTGGCTGTCGGGCGTGCGAAACCAACAATTATGCCGGCAGATGCCAAAAAGCTTGACCTGTTGCCGCAAAAGCGCTTATAAGCCCGCTCTAGCTATGGAATTTTGAAAATTTAGGACAACCTCGATGGCAAATCATAAATCTGCGAAAAAGCGGATCATCCGCAACGCAAACCGCGCCCTGATCAATGGCGCGCGGGTCAGCCGAATCAGAACATTCGTGAAAAAAGTTGATGCTGCAATCGCCGCTGGCGACGCCGATGCTGCGCGTGAAGCCTTGCGCGCCGCACAGCCGGAATTACAGCGCGGCGTTTCGCGCGGTGTGCTGCATAAAAACACCGTGTCACGCAAGATTTCACGTCTGGCAGCGCGGGTCAAAGCCCTCGCCGCCTAGGGGTTGCTGCCCTTTCGACTTGTTGCTGGGTTTACTTGGTGCTGGCATGCCGCCTAGTGCGACGATTCTGTCACCCACATGCTGTTACCCCCATTTTACCCATAGCCCGAATCAGGGCTATGGGTTTTTATTTATGCATCATATCTGGCCTGTTGCCGTTGCATTGAGACGTGTTTTATCTGGTGCCGGTTAACGCCTGTTATTCGTGCGGTGTCTCACCTGTTAACGATTCGGCATTTGATTACATGTGGTTTTTGCCAAATTTACCCGAATTCGGGGCAATCAAATGTCAATAAAAATAACTGTGGTTTTGACCAGTTTATTTTCCCTTTTCGCCGCTTTGGCATCTTGCCGAGAATGTAAAATAATCGCTACTATCCACCCACGCCTTGACGCTGGCCGATAGCGGTGTAACCCACCATCAATGCAGCCACCACTAAGGACAGTACAACAAACCAGCCAGCCGAAGGGAGAGCGCGCATGTCTGCTTTGACGACAGCCATTTCATGCAGATCAATGCGCCAATGTCATCCGTGAGCGAGCTGTTTGAAGACAACCCGGTTGTGGCCCAATGTTGGGGCCGCGTTACCCAGCGTATGCGTCATGATATTGGCGATGCAGCGTGGCGTAACTGGATTAAGCCGTTGCGGGTGAACCGGCTGGAAGCAGGCACGCTGACGCTTGAGACCGACTCGACGCTGACCCGCGAGCGCGTCAACAGCCAATATGCAGACCGTTTGCGGGTGATTTCTGCGGCTGAATTCAAGACCGTCGCCACCGGTGTCCAACATGTCGAGGTGCGTGTTTCTAACGGGCTGGCCAGACGCACTGACCGCCCGCACCGGATGAGTGACAATAAGCCGGCTGGAACAAATCCGGCTGGAACAAAACCGGCTGAAACAAAGCATAGAGAAAAATCCTACGATTTATCGGCGGGACTTGATCCCAGATACACCTTTGCCAATTTTGTCGTCGGCAAACCGAACGAGCTGGCATTCGCTGTTGCCAGACGCACCGCCGAAAGTGAAAAAGTCGCGTTTAATCCACTGTTTTTATATGGCGGTGTCGGGCTTGGCAAAACCCACCTTATGCATGCCATTGCCTGGCAAATCCGCCAGCAAAACCCATCCCGCAAGGTGATGTATCTGTCTGCCGAAAAATTTATGAACAGGTTTGTTCAGGCATTACGGTTCAGAGACACCATTTCCTTCAAAGAACAATTTCGCTCGGTTGATGTGCTGATGATTGACGATGTGCAGTTTATCAGCGGCAAGGAATCAACGCAGGAAGAGTTTTTTCACACCTTTAACGCGCTGGTTGAAGATGGCCGGCAGGTGATTGTATCGGCGGATAA
>JADHLR010000015.1 GCA_016780525.1 Candidatus Puniceispirillum sp. | reverse complement strand
CCTTGAAACTCGGCTGTTAGCCAAACTGTTAGCCAAAATAAGGTGTTTTAGATAGCGCTTATATATGCTAAGTAATTGATATAACTGAAAGTCAGGTATTTGTTGGTGCGTGGGTTAGGCGTCGAACCTCCCTTCACCCGCTCCAATTTTCCAGGATCATCATTTCGTCAAAACGCATGTCCTTTTGCGAGCAAAAATCGAAAGAGGGGCAGCATGCGATGGTTTGCGCGATAAAGCCCCAGCCCTTAAATGCCGTAATACCAGGGCGCAAACAGTGAAAAGACAATCCAGATGATGATCACCAGGGGTGATCCGACCTTTAGAAAATCTTTAAATTGGTAGCTGCCCGGCCCCATCACCAACAGGCTTGTCTGATAGGCAAATGGCGTGGCAAATGCACAATTGGCCGCGAACACGACGGTAACCGCAAAAATCCGCGGATCCAGTCCAATTTGTAACGCCAGACTGAGGCCAATCGGCGTAAACAGCACGGCACAGGTCTTGGTGCTGACAATATTGGCAAGGCAGGCGACCAGAATAAAGAACACACTCAGCACCACTTCCGGGCCGCTATCGCCGGTTGCCAGCAGCACCAGTTCGGCAAGATACGCCGCGCCGCCGGTGACCTGCATTGCCGTTCCCAGCGCCAGCGCCGTTACGATTGTTGTCACAATTTTCGGATCGATCGCGCGCACCGCTTGCGGCAACGTTATCACCTTGGTGAGGATCATCATCAAGGCCCCGAAAATGGCCGCGATGACAATCGGAACCAAACCGGATGCAGCCATAAATACCACACTCGCAAAGGTCAGAACCGCGGCCAGAATTTTATTCCTGTTCGGCAGCTCCTCAATCGACAGCTCAACCAACACCACATCTAAATCATCACATATATCATGCAGTTTTTCCGCAGCGCATTGCACCAGCAGCATGTCACCGGCAAGCAGCTTGACTTGCCCCATACGGCTTCGAATCATGTGCGCATGACGTTGAACACCAAGAATATAGCAATTGTTTCTGGCCTCGAAACGGGCCTTATCAACGGCCTGCCCCACCATCGCAGAGGATGGTGGAATCATAAGTTCGACAACAATCTGATCTGATGAGGCATGCTCACTCTGCGCGTCAAAATGAGTGCCGATCTGGTATAGGCCAACATCCCGATTGATTGTCTCACGTAAATTATCCCGGCTTGCTGATACCGCAAGCACATCACCATCATAAATTCGCTGATTACGAAAGGGGGGCAAAATGGTTCTTCCCTGGCGGTGGATCATATGCAGCTTAACGCCGGTCAAACCGGGCATATCGCCAGCCGTAATGGTTTCGCCAATCAGTTCAGAATCGGCAGACACGGCAAGTTCAACGATATAATGCTGGCCCGAACGTTCCCGCAGGCGGTGGCTTAGGGTGGTTCGATTGGGAAGCAGCTTTTGTGCCACCAGCATCACATACAGCAGACCGGTCAGCGCCAGAACAAGCCCCGGAACAGTGAACTCAAAGAAACTAAACTCTTCATATCCAGCCTCAATCAAAGCGCTGGACACCAGCAGGTTTGTTCCCGAACCGACCAATGTGGTCATGCCGCCAACAACCGCAACAAAGCTGAGCGGCATCAATAATTTTGAAGCCGGCACTTTAAAGCGCTGGGCAATGCCCTGCAGGATCGGAATAAAAATCACCACAACGGGAATATTGTTCAAAAACGCACTGATGAATAACACCGCAAGCAGCGCGATCAGCACAGCCAGCCATAATTTGCCAAAACTGATCCGCAAAATATAGCGCGCGACAATTTCCAGAACACCGGTTCTGGCCATGCCCTGGCCAACAACAAGAAGCGCCAGAACCGTCAGCAGCGCTGTATTCGCAAAGCCAAGAAGCAACCGGTCAGCGCCAAGCAGATTATTGTCATTCTGATCCAGAATCGCCAAAAAATGGAAAAACAGTAAAAGCAGAACAAGGGTAGCGACGGATGTCACTTCCATCGGTACATTTTCATTTGCATAGAAAATGAGCGCAACAACAATCAGCGTGAACAAACTCCACATCTGAAAGGTGAATTCTGTATTACCCAGAACCTCAAGCATGTGCGCCCCTTACTGTCTCACCCATCCGATGTCGCCTTATCCCAGTTTAATCACAGCCCTTCACCCATTCAACACCAGCTAACGGCGCAAACCTAGCCCTTCGGTGATGCAAATTGGCGGAAAGAAAATCTGCAAACAATCTTTATCAATTGTTCGTTTTTGTGCGCCATACGGATGTACTGGCGCAACGCCGTATCATTTCAGAATATGCTTATGTAAGAAAAGAAGAGCAAACAGAGCCTTCACGCAATATGCAGATCACCCACATGACCACAGAAATTCAGCCCGTCGCATCGATCTGATCAGCGCCATTTACGCAGATGATTTTCAACCTTGTATCTCGGTTCATAAGCACATATCTTGCGGCCAAATCTTATCTGGATAGTGTTATTTCATGTCTGCTCAAACTCATAAAGACGCCATCGCATCATCGCTAGAAGGTCGTGCGGTCACAAGTTTTATCACCATTTTGATACTGATCAATGCCGTCACCCTTGGGTTGGAAACGGACGCCGAGATTCTGTCCGACTTTGGTGCCGCCCTGCATTGGATAGACCGTATCATTCTGGTGATATTTTCTGTTGAGCTGGCATTAAAATTTTACGTATACCGGCTGAATTTCTTTCGTTCAGGCTGGAATATTTTTGATCTTGTGATTGTCGGCATTGCCTGGTTACCAACCAGCGGTGCGCTCACCGTGTTGCGTACATTGAGGATTTTGCGGGTTCTGCGCCTGATCTCGGTTGTGCCGCAGATGCGGCGGGTGGTCTCAGCCATCGGCTACTCGATCCCCGGCATGGTATCGGTGGTGGGCGTGCTTGGCCTAATCTTTTATGTGGCGGCTGTTTTAGCGACAAAATTGTTTGGCGTTCATCCAGACCCAAATATGCAGGAATGGTTTGGCACCATCAGCGCGTCTGCATACACATTATTTCAAATTATGACACTCGAAAGCTGGTCAATGGGCGTGGTCAGGCCGACGATGACTTTGTTCCCATGGGCCTGGTCATTTTTTCTGCCATTTATCATCATTACCAGCTTTGCTGTTTTGAATTTTTTCATCGGCATCATTGTTGATTCAATGCAAACCGCGCAAAAGCTTGAAGCCGAAGCTCTCGGGCAGGATGATGACGCCCCGGTGACCCAGCGCGATCTGCAGAAACTACATGCCAAGCTTGATGAAATTTCCAATGAACTCGCCGCCGTTAAACGCGCCGCCGGCAAGCAGGCACAGATGCGGTCAGAGCCGAAAAATTAATCCGCATCTTACGCGATCGCAGGCGGTTTTTTTGACCATTTTCTGAAAAAAACTGACCATCGCATTTCCAGAGGCATCAAACGGAACAGTGACGCCAGAGATTCAAGTGACGCCAGAGATTCACTTGCACCTATTCATCGATTTGAGACATACTTTCAATCATTGATAGATGAATTTACAGGATTTTATTTCGATTTGTTCTTTTGATCAAATCACCGGAGATAGCGATGACCCGCCCCTACCACGACCTCCACCAACATATTGCAATCTTGCGTGAACGTGATTTGCTTATAGAAGTCGATATACCGATTGATAAAGACAGTGAGATGCATCCGCTGGTCCGCTGGCAATTTCAAGGTGGCATGAAAGAGTCTGAGCGCAAGGCATTTCTCTTTACCAATATTCATGATGGCCGGGGCCGCAAATATGAGACACCCGTTCTGGTTGGCGGGCTGGCAGCTAATCGTGAAATATACAGTGTGGGCATGTGTTGCCCCATTGATGACGTCCAGCAGAAATGGGAACAGGCGATCAGCAACCCGATCCCGCCAAAATTCATCGACAACGCCCTGTGCCATGAAATTGTCGAGACTGGGGAAAGTCTGACCAAAGAAGGCGGCGGTCTTGACGCGCTGCCAATCCCTGTATCGACCCCCGGCTTTGACAGCGCGCCGACCTTGAGCGCTGGTAATGTCATCACAAAAGATCCAGACACTTCAGTTCAAAATATGGGAACATACAGATGCGCGCTAAAAGCGCCCGACCGGCTTGTTGTGCGCATGGCAACACGTGTTGGTGGTGCCGGTGGTTTCCAGCATTATCAGAAATATCAGGAGCTTGGCATCAAGGAAATGCCTGTTGCCATTGTTCTGGGCTGTCCACCGATCGTCGCCTTCATGGGCCCGCAAAAACTGCCATTGGGCGTCGATGAATTTACCGTTGCCGGCGGCCTTGCCAATGCACCGATTCATGTAACAAAAGCCAAAACAGTTGATCTGACCATTCCCGCAGAGGCTGAAATTATTATTGAGGGGTTTATTGACACAACAAAAGTCGAACCTGAGGGGCCTTTTGGCGAATCACACGGGCATATCGCGCTCGAAGAATACAATATGCCAATGCGTATAACCGCAATAACACGGCGAAAAAAAGCCGTCGTGCCATCATATATCAGCCAGGTCGCCCCAAGCGAGTCAAGCATGATAAAGCGGGTTGCCTATGAGCCACTATTCCTCAAACATCTGCGGGATGAATGCAACATTAAAGGCGTCAAAAAGGTATCTTTGCACGAGCCACTTACCGGACTGCTGCGCGTCACTGTGGTGACTTGTGAAGAAAATATGCCGCACACAGAAATTTGGCGTTCGCTCTATAATGCCGCCTTTTTTAAAGGGGATTGTAGCAAAATATGTATCGCGGTGAATGAAGATATTGATGTGGATAATGCTGATGCGCTTTTATGGGCGATCTCGTATCGTTCCAACCCCGTTAAAGACATAAAAACCGTTGATTTTCGCGGACAGGGCCATGGGCCGAAACGCGAGCATAGAGGTGAAGAAGATTCATCTTTATTAATTGACGCGACAATGAAATCACAAATGCCGCCATTGGCGCTGCCAGCGAAACAACATATGCAGCGGGCAATGGAAATCTGGCAAGAGCTTGGACTGCCAAAACTCAACGTAAAAAGCCCGTGGCATGGCTATTCTTTGGGCGCCTGGCACGAAATATGGGACGCCGCTGGCCAGCGCGCCGCGGCTGGAGAATATTTGGAAAACGGGCGTATCTCAGCCAAGCTTGCGGTCGAGGGGTTAAAGCCTGAGACCAAGGTCGATCCGGATGGTTCGAAAGCCTCTGGTGATGAGACAACTTAGCCTGCGGCTTTTCAATCCATCTATCGTCATTAACTTACTAACAAGAAAGGCCATAATATGCGGCGAATCATCATTGCTATAACGGGCGCGTCTGGTGTCATTTATGGCATTCGCGCGTTACAAATCCTTGCTGAAATTGACGATGTTGAAACCCACGCGATCATCACACGCTCGGCTTATCGTACCGCGCTGTCTGAGGTTGATCTGAACGGAGAACAGCTGCGCAGTCTGGCTGATTATGTTCATAGCAACGATGATATTGGCGCATCGATTTCATCTGGTTCCTTTAAGACCGAAGGCATGTTGGTTGCGCCCTGCTCGATAAAAACCTTAAGCGGTATCGCCAACTGCTTTAATGGAGAGCTCACAGCGCGCGCTGCTGATGTCTGCCTTAAAGAACGGCGGCGCGTTGTTTTGATGTTACGTGAAACGCCCTTGCATGCAGGCCATATCCGCTTAATGGCCGAGGCCACGCAGAATGGCGCCATCATCATGCCGCCGGTACCCGGCTTTTACACCCGGCCAGAAACGATTGACGATATTGTCACGCAATCGGTTGGTCGGGCCCTCGATTTGTTCGATTTTGATCTTGATCTTGTGAAACGCTGGACTGGCAAATCTTCAAAACAATCTAATAATGATACATCTGATCTGCCAAAAAACTGATTTTTGATGATGTGGGGGCATCTGCGGCCACCTGACTGTAACGCTCGACAACCATCGTCAGGACTGAGGTAAGCTGGTCAATGCTGCAGGCGGCTTGCTGCATCGGTAATTCTGTGACCAGATCCTGCATCAGATCAATTTGAATCCGTTCAGCACCAAGCTCCATTGATTTAATATCGGTGCGGAAAGCCTCGGTTGTGGTGCGGCTGATCATTTCATGACCCTGTTTCAATTGCGTTCGAATCAGTCGCAGCGGTTGAACAATGTCTTTTTGCCATGGGGTGCAGATATCGCATAACCACGCCAGCGCGGTTTTGTCGAAACGCCTGCCTGTCAGTGATGCGTAGCCGGCACAAAAAAACAACGGCACATCAATGTGAGCGCTATGTTGCAATTCCAGACATGCCGCGGCGACACCTGATCTGCGATAAACCGCGATTGTGTAATCCCACAACGGAACAGTGTGGGATTCAGTTACAAGCGGGCGGCGCCCGGTATTTTTTTCATTCTGAACCATCATGCAACCCGGGCAAATCAAAGGCTTTGATGGTCATCGAAATCAGCGCGTAATAT
Organism: Candidatus Puniceispirillum sp.; assembly: GCA_016780525.1. GTDB lineage: Bacteria > Pseudomonadota > Alphaproteobacteria > Puniceispirillales > Puniceispirillaceae > UBA3439. The sequence continues at coordinate 12,255 of JADHLR010000015.1, read as the reverse complement.
CCAAGCACCCCGACCAGATCAACGGTTGCGTCAGCGCCAAGACATGCAATCGTGCGATCAAATGTTTCATCGCTCACTGCCCGCGTCATATTGAGCTCGCGCGCAAACGCATATACGACGGCTTCGTCCGTCTTGTCGAATTGCGGCGTTTCATCACTTTCCAAAGATGCAATAACCGCGGGCGTGATGCCACCAGCAAGCGCATGCGGCACATGCGCCTGCCATTCAAATGCAGCATCCCAGATACGCGCTGTCGTCAGGATAGCCAGCTCTGACAGGCGCGGCGGCAATGCCGAATCATAGCGGCAATATTGACCAAGCTCTTGCGCCTTGCTGGCAAGTTCCGGGCGATGCAACCAGACCGCCAACGGCCCCCGTACCTGACCGCGCGGGCCAGATACAATGGCATCATAAACCTGTTTTTGCCGGTCTGTCATCAAACCGGTATCCAGTGGCTTCAGCCGTGTCATAAAACTGTCTCTCTCGTTTGATGATAAAAATGAAGGCGCTATGGCGTCAGAATAATCTTGCCAATATGGTTGCTTGATTCCATCAGCCGATGCGCCTCAGCGGCTTGCGAAAACGGAAATACAGCACAGGTTTCAGTGCATATCTCGCCCGTTTCAAAAAGCGGCCACACATGCTGTTCCAATGCCCGGCATATTTTTGATTTATCGGCAATTGATCGCGGGCGCATGCGTGAACCGGTGATCGTCAGATGTCTGGCGTGAACATGTCCGAAATCCACCTCTGCTATTTTGCCAGCTGGCAGATTGATAATGACCAGTCGGCCGCCATGCGCCAGCAATGCCACTTCTTTTGGCAGATAGTCCCCGCCAACGATATCAACAATCACATCAATCCCCCGCCCATCCGTTTCGGTGCGGCAGACCTCATCAAATATTTGTTCACGGTAATTGATCACATGATCAGCGCCGAAGCGGCGCATTGCCGCGCATTTTTCTTCGGTTCGTGCGGTTGCAAACACCGTGGCCTGAAACGCTTTTGCCAGTTTTATCCCGGCATATCCGATACCGCTGGTGCCGCCCTGAATAAGAACCGTCTCGCCAGCCTGTAGCGCGCAACGATCGATCATATTGGCCCAAACCGTGCAAAAAATTTCAGGAATGCCCGCCGATTCAATCAGCGAAACATTTTTCGGAACAGCCATGCATTGCCCCTCGGGAGCCACAGCATATTCGGCATATCCGCCGCCAATCAGCAACGCACACACATGGTCACCAACGGCGAATCTGCGACAGCCCTGGCCCACAGCGACAATTTCCCCGGATACCTCAAGACCCATAATATCCGGTGCGCCCGGCGGCACCGGATATTTGCCCTGCCGCTCTTTCATATCCGCACCATTGACCCCGGCGGCGCTGACTTTTATCAGCACCTCTTCTGACTTCATCTGCGGCAAAGGGCGGGTCGCCAGCTGCAGGGTTTCAGGCCCGCCAACCGGTGATGCAATAATCACTTTCATTGAATCAGGCATAGTATCGGGCATAGCTTCGGGCACGCTACGCGTCATCAGATACGGGCTGCCAGACCGCCGGGTTCACCATATTGATCGGCGCCCCTTTATACCATGCGACCACTTGATCAAACACTTCGGAAAACTGCATCTCCAATTCCTCTTCGGTAACAAAACCAATATGGGGTGTTGCGATAACCCGCCGGTGGCACGCCAGTTTGTCATCACGCCAGAAAATAGGTTCCTCGTCAAACACATCAATTGCCGCTGCGCCGGGTCGGCCAGCATCAAGTGCCTGTAACAGAACGTCCGGGCCAAGCAATGCACTGCGTGACGTATTGACCAACAAAGCATCCTGTTTCATCTGTGCAAGATCAGCCGCGGTGATGATGCCGCGGGTTTCGGGCGTTAACCTGACATGTAGCGACACAATATCATTTTCGGCAAAAAAACCCGCACGGTCTTTGGCGATTCTGCGGCCATCAGCTTGCGCGCGTGCGCGACCATCAGCCGACCCCCACCATTCAACCTGCATACCAAAGGTTTCGGCATATTCGGCCACTCGTTTGGCAATACGCCCATAACCATAAAGCCCGAGACGCCGGCCAAACAAACCCTTTCCAACGCCCTGTTGCCACTTGCCATTTTGCAGATTTTGCATCTGGCCCGGTATATTTTTCATGGCGCTCATGATCAGCGCCCAACTATGTTCGGCGGCGGCATGCGATGGTGCATGCGACCGTTTGCCGGAACACACCAAAACGCCGTGATCCGAACAAGCATCAATATCAATATGCGGATATTTGCCAAATTGTGAGATCAGTTTTAAATTTGGAAGGCCCTCGAGAAATCGGCGGGTAATGCGCGACCGTTCGCGGATCAAAATCACCGCGTCAAATGCGGCCAGCTGGTCTGCGCGTGCTGCTGGGTCATCTACATGGTCGTTAAACACCGCGACATCCAAGCCATCCAGCTTGGCAAAACAGGGCAATGTCCGAAGCGCGTCCGACCAATCATCAATTATGGCAAGTTTCACCCGGCATCTCCGTCCCAGATTTTTCCGGGTATAAAGACCTGTCCTGCGGCCAGTTTTCTTGCGGTACGGACAAGCCCGGCTGAATGATGGATAAATTCATTGTCGCGTATCTGATAATCGGTGATCACCTCCATGTTTCCCATTGGGTGGTTCAAAATCACATGGATCGGCGTCGCGCCTGACGACTGCATCAATGGATAGGCCACGGTGCCCGGTGTCAATGCACAGCTGGCAAGACACTGGCTGCCGGTAACAGCCAGCGTGGGGTGCGTTTTCCACGGCACAAAATAACGTACGGTCATGTGGTTAATGCGCTCATCTGCCGCCACCAATGCAAATTTTGGCGTTACAGATTGCGCACAATCACCCATGCCCATCTGCACCGCTGCCGCGAGCCGGATCTGCTCCATCCGTTCAAAAAACGCCCGATCCGTATCGAGTTGCTCGGCTGTCTCGTGACCGCTCAAGCCAAAATCCTCAGCCCGCGCGATGACCATTGGCATGGCGACATCCATACAAGTCACCTCAATTCCGTCAATGCTGTCGATCAGATTGCCGGTTGGCAGAAATGATCCGGTGGACGATCCGGCAACATTCAGAAAACACATCTCAACGGGTGCGGCGGTGCCCGGCACACCATCGATCTGCGAATCACCCTCATAAATGACCTGATCATTGTCGGTTCGCACCTTCACCACAACATGCGCGCCGGTATTGACCGCGCGTATTTTAATCTCGGTATAGGGAGCAGACACAGCAACCAGACCCATTTCGATCGCTGCCGGCCCGACGGCTGTTAACATATTGCCGCAGGTCGGTTTGTAATCAACAAGATGATCAGACACACTGACCTGCGCAAAAAGATAATCGATATCGGCCCAGTCGTCGGACGAGGGCGAGACAATCGCCACCTTTGTCGTTACCGAATTGCCACCACCAATACCATCAATATTCAAGGGGTGACCCGAGCCAACAGCCGCGATCAGAACCTCACTCAATTTATCGCGGTCTGCGGGTACGTCTTTAAGTTGAAAAAATGGCCCCCGTGACGAGCCGCCTCGCATGAAAAGAAATGGAATCGCTGTTTGCATTTTTCACCCTTATTCGCTGCATGCCCATTTGCCCCAAGCCGGCATCACATCGCACAACAATTTTTCCAACAAAGCAACAATCCTTGCGACCCTCAACAACAAATTTTAATTTCTAAGCCTCTTTCATCACCATTTATTGATATGCTAGGTTGGTGTTCAATTTCCTTGTGGCAATGGCCGCCGAGGCCTATTCCAGCCATAATATATTTCCGGCCATGATCTATTTCAGGAGAATTCAATGAGCCCTCGTAACGATAGCGATAATAACCTTGGCCGATGTGGTGAACGCACCCCGCCGGCAAGCACCGCGCTGAGTGACTATCTGGTTCTTGATCTCACCAGAGTTAGATCCGGGCCAACTTGTGTGCGTCAACTTGCAGATTGGGGTGCAGATGTCATCAAGATTGAGGCACCGAGTGACAAGTCACAGATGGGCGGGCCCCGGGCCGGGCCGGATTTTCAGAATCTGCACCGCAATAAACGCAGCCTTACGCTCAATCTTAAATCTGACGAAGGCAAAAAAATATTCATGGAGCTGGCGCAAAAAGCTGACGTGATCGTTGAGAATTTCCGGCCCGACGTCAAACACCGGCTCGGCATTGATTATGACAGTCTGGCAAAGCACAATCCAGGGCTTGTCTATGCATCTATTTCTGGTTTTGGACAGGATGGGCCGCTGGCCGACAGACCCGGTTTTGACCAGATCGCGCAAGGCATGGGGGGGTTAATGTCGATTACCGGTGAACCCGGACAAGGCCCAATGCGCGTTGGCATCCCAATCGCTGATTTATGCGCCGGTCTGTTTGCCGCGCAAGCCGTGTTCATCGCTTTGCTGGAACGGGTGAAATCCGGCAAGGGGCAATGGGTGCAAACCTCTTTGCTACAAGCACAGGCCTTTATGCTGGATTTTCAGGCCGCACGATATCTGATGGATGGTGAAGTGCCGAAACAGGCTGGAAATAATCATCCAACATCGATTCCCACCGGGGTTTTCAAGACAAGAGACGGATATATTAACATGGCTGTTGCGGGTGAACTCATCTGGCAACGGCTTGCTGAAACGCTGGAGAAACCTGAATGGTGCGATGATGAACGTTTCTCGGTAAATGAAGCGCGGTCAAAGAATCGTGACATTCTGAATGCTGAGATTGAAAAAATTACCAAGACACAAACTTCGGCCTATTGGGTTTCAAATTTAAATCTGGCAGGTGTGCCGGCTGGTGACATTAATGATATTGGCCAGGTTTTTGAAAGCCCGCAAATCCAGCATTTGGGTTTGGTGCAGCCAGTTACCAGCCATGAGCGTGGCGACACCAAGCTTGTTGGGCAGCCGATCAACATGAGTCGCACACCCAGCCAGATCGCAGCACCACCGCCATTGGCTGGTGGCGATGCTGATAACATCTTGAAATCACTTGGTTACAGCGACAGCGATATAGACAAGCTGCGTGCATCAAAAGCCATTTAGCTTGTTGGCTTGGCAAGCCACCCCGTTTGACGTTTGCCCATGTGAGGATTGCATTTACGTACTTGGCTTGCTGAGCACTCATCGTGGCACTCGTTTTTGCCTATAATTGAAGACCACTGAAAATCTCGCATAAATGACCACAATTCATGGTTGACATATCATCTTGTGTCAAACAAGGTTGCTCCATTAAATTAAGGAGCCGCTTTCCTGTGGCATTTATAAAAAAACGCGGGAGAATACTATGAAACTAACCAAAAAGTTCGCTATCGGCGTCGCCGCTGCTGCAGCCTTGAGCGCAGGTTCAGCACTTGCCGCTTATCCGGAAAAGCCAATCAAAATAATGGTCGGTTTTTCTGCTGGTGGTGGTACTGATACCACAGCACGAGGCTTTGCATCTTACATGCACGAGGCACCTAGTCTGGGTGGCACACCAGGCTACATTGTCAATTTGCCCGGCGCATCAGGTCAAAAAGCGGCAAAAGCCGTGCTCGACGAAAAGGCCGATGGGCACACCCTTTACATAATTAACATCGGCACATTTATTGTCGGTGAGTTGGCCAAAGGCGCAGACGCACCATACAGTGTCAGATATGATTGGGACAACCTTGGATGCATGTCACAATTGGTAACATCGCTCCAAGTTCATACATCGCACCCAGCGAAGAATATGGCCGAGTTTATTGCCCACACTAAAGCTAAGGGCGATGTTCACACATGGGGCACTTCTGGTGCAACAACAATGCACGCTGGAATTGGCCACTATTTCTTCGATACTTACGACATCCCACACAAAAAAGTGCCTTTCAAAGGTGGTTCAAAAGCCCGCGCGGCGCTTGTCTCACAATCTGTTGAATCGGTATTTGGCGGCAACAACACCATTGCCGGATTTGAGGACACAATCCGTCCGCTAGCAACAGCAGGCGCTGATAGAGATCCAACAATGAAAGATTTGCCAACCTTTAAAGAACAGGGCATGGATGGGGCAGATTTCACTGGTCTTTATTGTGTGTTTGCGCCAAAGGGTGTTTCGGATGAAGTCAAAACAAAATGGGCAGCTGCAATCGAACATATTGCCGGCCTCAAAGGCTTCAAGAGTTTCATGAAGAAAAATAACCTCGGGACATTCTATCTGGATGCAGAAACAGGTGTAGCGGGACAAAACGCCATGTATAAGACTATGGAACCCATTTTAGAAAAGATCCTAAAAGACTCGTAAAATTCAGGAATCTCAAAAATAATTAAGGTTGGGGCAAGTGAACATCTACTTGCCCCAAATTTTATCTGGATCCATTTCCAAAAAGATTTGATAGAGGCACATGATGCTGCGTGAAAATTACAAAATCAAAGTGGAGTTCGGCGTCAGTGCCGTTGTTATACTGATTGGTCTATTCTTTATTTATCTGGCATCGACAATAGGCACCTCAAAAGAGATGTTTGGGCCGAACGCCATGCCATTCGCGCTTTCTATCTCAACTGTTTTAGGTGGAATCTGGCTTGCCTGTAGAGCTTTTCGCGGCAAGGTTGGCGCGGTGCAGGCTGGTTATGGCTTTTTAGAGAGCGATTTGAAGCGCATATCATGGGTCATTGGTTCAGGCGCGGCATTTATTCTGACCTTTTATTTATTTGGATATTTTTTAGCAATCATATTGGGATATACCCTGATGCTTTTGTCCTTTGGTGTAAGAGACAAAGTGAAAATCTTGGTTTCAACGCTTCTTATGACATTCGTATTCCAGTGGCTTTTCATGGGGATCATGCGACTGAATGATCCAAGCGGCGCGCTGTTAGATCTGCGCCCATACACCAACATCATCAGTGGGGAATAAGTTCAGATGATTTTTACAGATATACTCGGCGGCTTTGAAACTCTGCTTAATGATCAGTATGCTATCTGGTTTGTCCTGCTCGCTTCATTTGTTGGAATCGTATTTGGTGCATTACCCGGCCTGACCGCCGCCGCCGCCATCGCCATGATGTTGCCAATTCTGATTGCCTATAATGATGAGATTGGTGGTTTGGCCGGATTAGCTTTCCTTTATGTGATTGGCAAGTCAGGGCGATATGGTGGGTCAATCGCCGCTATTCTGTTCAACACGCCCGGCACCGCCGCGTCTGCCGCGACGATGCAGGACGGCTATCCGATGACGCAATCTGGCCGTGCGGGAAAGGCGCTTAAAACCGCAACTATTTCCTCTGCATTTGGCGATTATTTTGGCGAAATCGTGCTGATTTTTGGCGCTGTATTCATCGCTACATTTACCCGAAAATTTGGCCCGCCAGAAAATTTTGCGATCTACCTTATGGCGTTTATCATCATTGGCTCGGTGGTCAGTGACAGCATCATCAAAGGCATTATATCCACGCTTTTTGGTGCATCCATCGCCCTTATTGGCGAAGACACAATCACCGGTCAATTTAAAATGACAATGGGCATTGACGAGTTGGAGTCAGGAATGGCTCTTGTTCCACTACTTAGTGGTGTGTTTGTCATTTCCGAGGTGATCATTCAGGCTGAAAAATCGGCAAAAGTGAAAATGATCGACATGAGCGCCGACGGCATTGATGATCCAACAGCGCAGTATTTTACCTGGGCAGAATTTAAACGCTGTCTGCCGCTAATGTTTCGTTCGTCAATCATTGGCTCATTGATTGGTATGATGCCGGGTCTTGGCTCTTCCGTCGCTTGTTTTGTTGCGTATGGCGAAGAAAAGCGCAAAGCCAAAAATAAAGACAAATGGGGCACCGGTGTGGTTGAAGGCATCGCGGCTCCAGAATCGGCAAATAATGCGGTATCCGGGCCATCAATGATCCCCCTGCTGACGCTGGGCATACCTGGTTCAACCATCGCCGCTGTTCTGATCGGTATGTTTTTGGTTAATGGTTTGCAGGTTGGACCACAGATTTTTGCCACAGAGCCGCCATTGTTCATGGGCGGACAGTTAATCAGTCCGCGTGAATTTATTTTTGGCATGTTTGCTGCGGGTTTGGTCGGCATTGCTTGTTATGCGCTTATTGGCTATTTTCTGGCGCCTGTCATTGGTCGGGTAATCTCAAAATTGCCGACGCATTATCTCTATCCATTCATATTTATGATTTCGATTGCCGCGAGCTATTCATCGCGTGCGTCAATTTGGGATGTTGGGTTTGCGCTGCTGTTTGGTGTCATTGGTTATGGCATGCGCCGTACGAATTTTTCTGCGGCGGCCTTCATAATTGCCTTTGTTCTGACAGCAAGTATGGAAGAAGCGTTCCGTCAATCAATGATCATTTCGGATAATGGGTTGATGCTTTTCCTGAGCTTTGAGTATCAGAACAAATTTTCCTACGCACCGATCTTCTTGATAATTGGAACAGCTGTTGTTGTGTTTCGGGCAATCTCTTCGCAACGTGCGAAAAGTAAAGCCGGCTCATAAAGCGCGCGAATATGGATGCCAGATATCTGCTTATTTTTGGATCCGGTCTGTTTGGCGGTTGGGTAGCGCTCTGGCTTGGCCTGCCAATGCCCTTTATGCTTGGTGGTATTTTTGGCGCCGCCGCCTTCGTTCTGTTTTACGAAAGAGGCGGTCGCAAATCACCGGTCATGTCGCGTTGGGTCAGGCTAAGTTTCATGGCTGTCATCGGCGCGATTATTGGTTCGCGTTTTTCACCAGAGGTTTTAAAACTTCTGCCTGAATTCTGGCTCTCCGGCCTAGCACTTATTCCCTATATCATACTCGCACATGGCGGCAGTTACGCCATCATGCGGAAACTTGGTAATTACAAAAAACAGGATGCATATTTTGCAACATTGCCAGGCGGTATCGTCGATTCTATCGCTTTGGCCGAGCAGATGGGTGCAGATCTGAAAATTGTCACAACCCAGCATTTCATCAGAATTATTCTGGTTGTTGCGTGCATCCCGATGTTATTTCTGGCGATTGATGGACAGGCTGTTGGCACGGCTGCGGGTGTATCAATGACAACCAGCGCCAGCGATTTCCGTGATCTGGCATTGTTTGTTCTGATTGCTGCGGTCGGGCTGGGCATCGGGCGGGTCAGCAGACTTCCTGCAGCGCATATGATGGGCCCGTTATTTATTGCGCTTATCTTATCGGTAACCGGCACAGTCGATCTGTCTGTACCCGACTGGTTGCTGGATGTGGCACAATATTTCATTGGCACCGCACTTGGCGCGCAATTTTCCGGGATAACCATTAAAACCCTGATGAACGGGTTAAAGGTTGGGTTTTTTGTCGGCATCTATATGTTAGGTGTCGGCGCCTTGATTGCTTTTGCTTTGCTGGATTTAGTACCAGCTGATTTCGGCGCTTTGTTTGTTAGTTTTGCGGCTGGCGGTTTGGCTGAAATGAGTCTGATCGCTTTATCCTTGAATTTTAATCCTGTTGTTGTGGCCTTGCACCATCTGTGCCGTATAGTATTAACCGTTCTGGCCGGCGCGGCGGTGGCGAAAATGCTGTTTAAGTATAAGACGATATGAACAAATATTATGAATCAGTTGCTGACATTTTTTGCCAGCATGGAATCGACAGATGTTTTGCCCTGCTTGGCGATGCCAACATGCATTGGGCCGGGGCCATGCATGAGCGTGGCGTCACATTTGTTTATACGCGGCATGAGCATGCCGCCGTTGCCGGAGCCGCTGCCTATGCCCGCGCACTTGGCAAGATCGGCTGTGCGAGTGTCACTTGTGGGCCCGGGCTGACGCAGATTATGACGATTCTGCCGATTGCCGTGCGGGCGCATATTCCAATGATCATATTTGCCGGCGAGGCGCCAATTGGCAAGGCTTGGTATAATCAAATGATCGATCAGGCCCCATTTGTTGCGGCATGCGGCGCCGAATATCATGCCTTGCATGATCTCAATAGATTAGGCGAGCAGATCAATGATGCCTTCACCAAGGCGCACCACAACAAAATGCCAATTGTGTTGGGCATGCCATTTGATCTGCAAAAAATGCCGCATACAGACACGCCGAAACTGGCCGCCCGTAAAATCATTGCCGAAACAGCCAAAAACATTGATCTCACAGCAGATATCATCGAGACCGCAGCGCGACAGATCGCCGAAGCCAAGCGTCCGGTTATTTTGGCCGGGCTTGGGGCGGTTGCCGCGCAGGCAAAGCCAGCCTGTGTGGCGCTTGCCGAACAATCTGGTGCGATGCTGGCAACAACCTTGCCGGCAAAGGGGCTGTTTCACGATCAACCCTACAATCTTGGTGTCGCTGGCGGTTATGCAACGCAAAAGTCAAAAGCTATTTTTGCACAATCTGATCTGGTCATCGGCATCGGCGCGCGGCTGGCGTCGCATAGTTTTGATGGCGGCCAATTAACCCCGAACGCCAAGGTGATGCATCTTGATGTCAGTCCACAAGCAACGGTTCAAGGGCGCCATGCGGCAGATCTGCTGATTCCGGCAGATGCGAAATATGGGGCTGAGGCACTTGCCGCAGCGGTGAAAAAACAAACCGGCTGGCGTACGCCAGAGATGCTTCACACAGCAGCTGATGCGTTAATTTTACCAGATGATAATGACACGCCGGATGGCCAGCTTCACCCCATGGCTGTGATCAAAAAGCTTGACGAGATCATCCCCAAAACATGTCATATTGTGAATACGTCCGGGCATTGTGCTTATTATTCGGCGCAAATGAATGCACATCCACATGATCATTTCACGGTTATCAGAGAATTTGGCGCAATCGGCAATGGGACATCATTTGCCATTGGTGTAGCAACAGCATTTCCGGATCGTAAAATTGTGCTGATTGATGGTGATGGATCGTTGCTCATGCATGCACAGGAATTGGAGACTATCCAACGTCACAATTTAAATATACTTATTATTGTGATGAATGATGGTGCCTACGGATCAGAAATACATAAATTACGCAAAGACAACGCACCGCTTGCCGGGTCTGTGTTTGGCAAATCAGATTTTGCCGCAATCGCCAATGGTTTCGGCATTGCCGCCAAACAATTTACCAGCCTGGACGACATGCAGGCAGCATTTGATGCATTTCATGAATCATCTCAACCAGCACTATGGGACGTACATATATCGGATCAAATTGCGTCGCCACCCATTATGAAAACCCATTAGGCATGGGCTGTTATGTCCAGCCAAACATCTAATAATAAAGAGAGGTATCGTTTTGTCTGAAGTTAGAGAAATCACATTGTCCACAGATAAAGTTCTGGCGCACATCACCAATAAAATTGGCCATGTTATTTTCAACAATCCAGAACGCCATAACGCGGTATCGCTTGAAATGTGGGATGCGGTCGAAGAGGCATTGCTGGCATTTTCGAAAGACGAAAATGTGCGTGTGGTGATTTTGTCAGGCGCCGGCGGCAAGTCGTTCGTTTCTGGCGCGGATATATCAAAATTCGACAGCGAGCGGGGATCTAAAGACGCTGTTGACCATTACAATGCGCGCATCAAAATCGTCTATAACATCATCGAAAACTTCGCCAAACCAACGATCGCTATGATCAATGGCTATTGCATTGGCGGTGGCTTGAATTTAGCCGCATGCACAGATTTCAGAATCGTATCTGACAAATCACAATTCGCCATGCCTGCCGCAAAGCTGGCTTTGGGATATCCTTTTGATGCGGTGAAAAGGCTGATCAATGCGATTGGCCCGGCCGAGGCACGGATGCTGATGTTCACCGCAAAACGCATTGACGCCCCCACCGCCCTCAGACTGGGGTTTGTTCAGGACGTCGTCGCCGAAGATCAGCTTGAATCACGGGTCATGGAAGTCGCCGAGATGATTGCGCAGAATGCGCCACTAACAGTGGCAGCGATGAAATATATCTCGACACAGGCGATGAAGACACAGCCAGACAGTGATGGGTTAAAAAAATGTGATGAAATGGTCGCGGCATGTTTTGCGTCAGATGACTATATCGAGGGCCGGCAGGCATTTATGGAAAAACGTAAACCAAATTTTACCGGGAAATAACAGGCCCAGTCGACTGCGATGCCAATATATCACAACATAAAACCCGCCATTCTTTAATTTGGGCTTTGGATTCAGATGTCACAGAAAACAGCTTTAGTTATTTCTGCTCATGCAGCCGATTTTGTCTGGCGTTGTGGTGGCGCTATCGCACTCCACAAAAAGCGGGGCTATGACGTCACAATTGTATGTCTGTCCTATGGAGAGCGCGGCGAA
>JADHLR010000014.1 GCA_016780525.1 Candidatus Puniceispirillum sp. | reverse complement strand
GGAACGGATTTTGGGCGACAACATGCCAAGGCATTTGCCAGTGCCGGCATCGCCAATATCAGCTTTAACAATCCGCTTTGGGGGCTAGAGCATCTGTTACAAAATGGCGGCGCTGCCTATCTGCCTTACCGGCTGGTTGAACAGCATCTGGCCAATAACAGCCTGTTTATTCTGGACGGCGTACCTGAATTTACCCGCCGCGTCTATTTTTCCCGCAATGACGAAGCAACAAGCCAATGGCAATGGCTTGATCAGGCGATCGGGATGATATGAATTGGCGCTGCATCGCAATCGGGCAGATTATGCATCATGGTTTATTGTCGCCAGCCGTCACAGCCAGCTGACAATGCGACAGACGCGCAAACCGGTGATCAGCAAATCGGTTATAGATAATCGATGCCAGCGGTAAAACCAGCGGCAATTTCATCAGCAGAGCAAGATACCGCCAATAGGCCAATCGCTGCCAGATCGCGACAAATGCCGCCGCACCAACATGCATCACACCGGACGCATCACGGGCATGCAACCGGCGCAGCGCATCAGCCTGTGATATGCGAAGTGCGGCAAGACTGGTCGGGTCGTTTGCAATATCCAGCCAGACAAAAGAATCCGCCGGCGCAATGTTTTTGTAATACTCGATTTCCCGGCGGCACAGACCGCATTTACCATCATAATATACTGTCAGCATAAACCTTCCGATCACGTTATGATCCGCGTTTTTCCCCATCTCAAAGTGGGGCGCGCAACGGTCATTTTCAAGAACCGCCGGGAATGACAGATGCACGCAAAACGCGCATAAAGATAAAGCCAGCGAAATTTCCGCGTGACAGTGACGGCGATATGTTTAGGTTTAACCTAAAGAAAAGTTGGGGTTTTTAAATGAGATTGAATGACGAAGAACACGCCATGCTAACCGGCGCGCGTGGCCCGGCCCAGAAATGGGCCATTGATCATCAAATGAAGGTTGGCAGGTTTTTTGACGCTGTTGATATGGTGCCGGTCAGTCAGGCGCATATGATGGCAGATCCGGAATCGGTTGGTGACGCCGGCGTCAGCTTTGTCGAAGACCTTGCCAGCAACGGCAGCAAAGTTGTTATCCCGATGATCACTGACCCGCGCGGCGTTGATCTTGCGCATTATCAGCCGCTTGGCCAGACCGAGGAAATGGCGACACTTGAACGCCGCTTTATCGCCGCCTGCGAGGCCATCGGCATCATGATGACCAATACCTGCATTAATTATCAGACGATTATGCCGCCGGTGCGTGGTGATCACCTTGCCTATGGCGATACCGGTGTGGTGATCTATGCCAACAGCGTTTGCGGTGCGCGATCCAATTTTGAGGGTGGCCCATCCGCCCTTGCCGCCGGCCTGACCGGGCGCACCCCACGCTATGGCTTGCATCTCGATGAACAGCGTCAGGCGACCCGCCGGTTTCATGTATCAGCGCAGCCTAAAAATTTGACAGATTGGGGCATTCTGGGCGCGATCATCGGCAAAAAATCCGGGTCTTACTGGGAAGTGCCGCTGCTGGAAGGGATCGAAAATGTGCCCACATCTGATGAGATAAAACATTTTGGCGCGGCCATGGCCAGTTACGGCTCGACCCCGTTATTTCATATCGCCGGCATCACCCCAGAGGCCCAAACCATCGCTGATTGCGGCGGTGACAAATGCGCCAGTGAAGCCCTTACCGCTGATGATATCAGCGCGCTTGGTGGCGGTTTCAGCGGCACCGGTGACAAGCTTGATGTCGTGGTGTTTGCCGCGCCGCAATTATCTATCGTCGAAATGCAACAATTGGCCGGGCTGTGCCGCGGCGTGCGGTTTAAAGTGCCGGTGATTGTCTGCACCGCCCCACAAGTTATCGGTGACGCGCGGCGTATGGGCTTTATTGATCTGATCGAAACAGCCGGCGGCACAGTTTTAGAGGGCACCTGCTTTTACAATCAATATGCCCGCGAAATTGGCGAGGCGAATGGCTGGGTACGGCTGCTCAGCAACTCGGCAAAAATTGTCAATATTTTGGGTGGTTATGGCTATAAGCCAGCATTGGCCAGCATGGAAAATTGTGTGGCATCAGCGATTGAGGGGATCATCCAATGACCAAACATTTGAAATGTCATCCGGGGGTCGGGCCAAAAGTCACCGGTATCGCGCTGGTTGCTGATGATAATTTTTCCGCACGCTATGACCTCGACCGGATCAAAGGCATTTTTTCACGACCGCAGCATAAATTGGCTGGTCAGTCCTATAAAGATAGAATTTTAGTGCTGAATACCGCCAAGGGCGGCGTTGCCTCGGCATGGATGCTACATGAAATGGCGGCACGCGATATTGTGCCAAAGGCGATTTTGTTTAATCAGGCCAACACCATTTTGGTGCAGGGCGCTGCACTTGCTGACATCGCCATGTGTGACCGGTTTGAAGATGGTGATATCACCCAGCTTGTCACCACTGGCCAGCAGCTGGAAATTGATCCTGAAGCCGGTATTGTTCGTATTATTGGCGATTAAACCAACGGCTCTATAGCGGCCCCAGCGCATATTCGACCGACCCCACCTCATGCGGGGCAGCATCGTCATCACTTCGCCATTCGGCCTTGGCAAAATCTTCATGATGCGTCTCGCTGAGTGTAACGCCAAGCTGCATGACCTCTGGGCTGACCTGTACAGCGATCTGGCTGAGCATCAGTTGCAAGGCCTCATCGCGAGTAAATCCGCTCTCACACAGCATCCGGATCGCCGCCTCGACGACCTCGACCATCATATCCGTATCTGGTTTTTTTGACATTTTTGCCTCCCTAAAATCAGATACAGATGACATGCAAAAGCTATGCCAATAGATGATTAAAAAAACAAACGATTAATTTTCTGATGGCTTTTCAGCATGTTGCGACATTTCATGCTGCGTAATATATCGCTCGCGTTTTTTGGGTTTGAGCTGATCGAGATCGACAACCACAAGACCGTCAACGCAATGGCCAAAATTTTCGTCGATATTAAAACCACAAAACCGGGTGCCGCCGGGCAAGCACACTTCGGCATATTGTTTATAAAGGGTGGGAATTTTTACCCCCAGAAAATCAAGCTGTGCGCGCATATCGACAAATGCAGCCGCCGCATTTTCAGTATCTTGCTGGCCAGCACATAATGCCGTCGAACCAACATCGACAACATACGGTTTTTTCGCAGTGGCAAGGTTTTGCGGATCCGGGTAGTAGTCGCCATAATGGCTGACAAGCAGGTCCCGGGCCTTTTTTGGCAGATTTTGCGACAGCGATACCGGCCCAAACAAAAATCGGACATCCGGATGGCGCGCGAGATAGGCGCCAATGCCTTGCCATAAATAATCAAGGCTGCGTTTGCCCCAATATTGCGGCTGAACAAAGCTGCGGCCAAGCTCTAATCCGCCAGCAAATAATGGGGCCGCTGTATCGGCATAGTCAAATAGTGAGTTGCTATAGAGTAACGCACTGTCGTGACCCGGCCATTTCCATATTTCACCCAGCCGATAGGCACCGACAATTTCCAGATCATCATCATCCCATAAAATCAAATGACGGTAATAGCGGTCATAATGGTCGGTGTCTTTGCGCCGTCCGGTACCCTCGCCGACAGCGCGAAAGGTCATCTCACGCAGCCGTCCGATTTCATCTAAAACAACCGAATTATCCCGATAATCAAACAGTAAAATCGTTTTGTTGTCAGACGTCTGGCCTAATATTTCAGCCTGTTTCAATTCGGCCCGAATGGCCTGCCGATCCTGTGGGTGGATAATGCTTGTTTCCGTAACAAACAGGGGTTTTTTCCCCGATCCGATGCGCTGTAGATGATCACTGACCAGCGATGCCCGCTTTTTTCTGGAAAATGGCAAGCTCTCGATCGCCTTTGGCGCAATCATCTGACCGATGGTAAATTTGATCTGCCCCCGAAAACTAAGCATTTCGCGGGGCAGCATCAACATCGATAAGGGTTGACTGAGCCGCGATACGGCATAAAACAAATTTGAATTGCGGGCTTTGATATGCACCGGCAATACCGGCGCGCGTGTGGTTTTGGCAAGCTGGATAAAGCCCGGCAGCCATTTGCGGTCACGAATACCCTTGGGGCCAGCGCGGGACACCTCACCCGAGGGAAAAATAATCACAGCTTCATCATTGTTGAGGGCGTCGCGAATACGGCTGATATCGGCCTTTCGGGTCTCACCGCCCAGCGCATCAACCGGCAGGGACACATTATTGAGTTGGGTGATATTCAACAATAATTCATTCACCACAATGCGCACATCGCGGCGTACACGAGACACCAGCCGCAGCAACGCCAGACCATCCAAACCACCAAGCGGGTGATTGGCAACAATAATCACCCTTCCGTGTGTTGGAATATTTTCAAGATCACTGTGGCGGACTGTGCAATCTGTCTGGAGATGCTGAAACACCTGATCGACAAAATCAAAATCGCGGGCCAGCGCATGTTCGCTCAAAAATGCATTTATCCGGTCTTCGCAGATTAGCCATTGCAGGGCGAATACCAAAAATCTGCGTAGAAAATTCGGATAGCGCGCAAGTCCGGGCACCTGTTCCAACAAAACCGCACCACTATCAATCGGTTTGGTTTGCGCGTCTGCATCCAATGAAACTGCCAGGCTGTCCATGTCGGCACGGTAATCCGATTATATTACAAATTTATGACGGCAACCAGATATGCCGCCCTGTTACCAAGATATATCAGCGTATCAATTTACGCCGGGAACAACAATGCGCTGTCACCAACATGCCATGGCGGATATTTATGCATCACCGCAGCAAAATGTTCAGACGCCAAAAACATGCCAAGCCAGTGATGCAATGCTGGCCAGTCCCGGCGATCAAACCAGTTGGCGTCGACGCCGCGGAACTGCCGCACAAAAGGCAATGTTGCCGCGTCGAGCAAACCAAAGCCGGCACCAGACAAAAACCCTGATCCTGCTGCCAATTTCTGATCTATTTCAGCCAGAAATTCAGCGCCCATCCGGCGGCTTTCCTCGCCCACTTCAGCCGCGAAACGGCTGGCATATTTATAGTGATCAAGATGCTGTTTGAATGGCCCGTCAAGATGATCAAGAAATCGCGTGCAGAATGGCTGATCATTCTGCCACACAGACAACCAGCCCTGCGGGTCAGAATTTTGCAATGCCCAGATCATGATATCGCGGCTTTCCTCAATGACCGCTCCATCGGGCAACACTAACACCGGCACGGTGGCCTTTGGTGACGCGGCGATAAAAGCATCTGGTTTGTCACGCAGCAGAATTTCGCGTAACCAGACCCGGCTGCGGCCCGCCGCGATAGCCAACCGTGCGCGCATGGCATAGGGACAACGCCGAAAGCTCCACAACACCGGATAGATTTGTTGCTGACCGGTCATAGCTGGCTGATCAGCCACGCGACAAATGTGCGACAATGTCAAAGCCAACATTCTCAACGCAAAAGGCTTTGGCAAATCCCAACACCAGAACGCCTTTGTCTGGCACGATACGCAACATATGAAAGTCAGAAAATTCGCGGATCAACCCCATGACATTGCCATGCGCCGCTGCAAATGCGTCACACAGCTGATGAAAATCATTTGCATCACGCGGAATTTCGGTGACGGCGGCGGAAAATTTCAAGCGGTGCCGCGCCCAGATATTTTGCGTCAGAGATTCGTCCACCGAAATCATAAAACAGGCTTGTTTTTGCGCCAAAACGGCCTGCACATGACCGGCAAGATGGCTGGTGTAAATATACAACCCATCATCATGGCGAATAAAGGGGGACACGCCAATATCAGGCACAGCCGTACCATCAAGAACCGCCACCGTAAGGGTTTTTTGGGCCAGCACATTATCGCGGGCAGCGACAATCGCGGCATGTGACATGCCGGAAGAACGCTCATAATCTGTTATTGCATCCATCGATCAGACCTTGTTTTTTTACAAGCGGCCGGCAAGCCGCATTGCGTTTGGTTCTACACCATCTTTGCACAAACATGAACTGGCACGATGATTTTTCCGCGGCAACCCTTGTCAAATCAACGGTAATAGGGTTCGATGCCAGCACGCTGGTTTGCGCCTCGCATGCCACACATTGTCTATCGGCGACAGATCATCATAAGGAAGCATCAGTCATGGATCAAAAAATCATTACTGTCGAGATCTATGCCGATATCATCTGTCCGTGGTGCTATATCGGAAAAAAGCGGCTTGATGCGGCCTTTGCGTTACGGCCACATGTGACGCCGCGTTATCTTTGGCGTGGGTTTTTGCTCAACCCGGGCATGGCGGCAGAGGGCATGGATCGGCAGGCCTATTTGCACAATAAATTTGGCAGCGCCGCAGCCTCTGTTTATGGGCGTATTGCCGCCGCAGGGCTGGAAAGTGGCATCAGTTTTGATTTTGACAAAATCACCCGCACACCGGACAGCCGCACGGTGCATCATGTGCTGATTTCGGCACAGCAGCATGTTGAGCGTCTTAGCGAAGCCTTTTATCAGGCGTATTTTATTGATGGCAAAGATATTGGCGACGCTGATGTGCTGGCACAGGTGATTGATTCGACCGGGCTGGATATTGACCAAGAAGCGGCGCACAGCACGGCGACGCATCGTCAGCTTGAACAAGATTTATTTATGGCCCGCCAACTGCAACTTGACGGCGTTCCTTATTTCATTTTTGCCGAACAATATGCTGTTGCCGGCGCACATATGCCTGAACATTTTTTGCCGGTGATTGACGCGGCAGCGGCTTAGGTAGCTGGTCTCATTAGGCAATGGCCGGCGCACTTATAGCAGGCTGATCAATTGCTGGGTGATGTCACGGCAGGCTGGCACCTGCATGGCCGGATCCTGTAACGCTAATTTAACAAACAGCCTGTGGTCAGGGCGCAATTGCACCCGGCCGCCCTGCCCGGCGATCCAGCCAATAAGCTGTTCGGGCCGGGCAAATTGATCGTCACGAAAAGACAACGAAATGCCCTTTGGGCCAGCGTCAATTTTTTCGATATTGGCGCGCCGACACAGCTGTTTTAATTCGATAAAGGCAAACAGGTTACGCACCGAATCTGGCAAAGCACCAAATCTGTCAACCAGCTCGGCGATCATCATATCGGTTGCCTGTGGATCGGCAAGATCACCAATCCGGCGATAGATTGATAAACGCACATTCAAATCCGGGATGTAAGACTCGGGGATACGCACCTCGATCCCCAAATTAATCTGCGGCGTCCAGACCGTTTCAGCTGGGCTATCATCATCTGCGGTTTTGCCGGATTTTGCCGCATCAACTGCCTGGCGCAGCATTTCCTGATAGAGTTCAACCCCGACTTCACGCACATGACCAGACTGTTCATCGCCAAGCAAATTGCCAGCGCCGCGAATATCCATATCGTAAGACGCCAACGTAAAGCCGGCACCCAATGTATCCAGTGTCTGCATCACCTCAAGACGCCGACGCGCTTGCGGGCTAAGCAGGCGTTTTGGATCCGATGTCAAATAGGCATAGGCGCGCTGACGCCCGCGCCCGACCCGACCCCGTAACTGATAGAGTTGCGACAGCCCAAACATATCTGCCCGGTGAATAATCATCGTATTGGCCGACGGGATATCGATGCCTGATTCAACAATATTGGTTGAAAGCAGAATATCCGCCTCACCATCGGCAAATCGTGTCATCACACTATCCAGCTCGTTTGGTGCCATACGGCCATGTGCCGATAAAATACGCGCCTCTGGCACCAGCCCGGTGACTCGGTCATAGACCCGCTGCATATCGTCAATACGCGGACACACAACAAATACCTGTCCACCACGGAACATCTCGCGTTGAATGGCCTCGCGCAGCACCACCCCATCCCACGGGCCAACAAATGTGCGCACCGCCAGCCGGTCAACCGGCGGCGTCGCAATCAGCGACATATCGCGCACCCCGGACAACGCCATCTGCAAGGTGCGCGGAATTGGCGTTGCCGACAGCGTTAATACATGAATATCGCCGCGCAGCTCCTTCAGTCGTTCCTTTTGACCAACGCCAAAATGCTGTTCTTCATCAATGATCAATAAGCCAAGATGGTTAAAGCTGATGGATTTGGCGAGCAGCGCATGCGTACCAATCACAATCTGCACATCACCGGTGGCGATGTCCTGGCGGATGTCTCTCGCCTCGCCAGCCGGTGTCATCCGCGACAGCACACCTATTTTTATCGGAAAACCGGCAAATCTCTCGATGAAAACCTTGCCATGCTGGCGTGCCAACAAGGTTGTTGGGGCCACCACCGCCACCTGATAGCCGGCCATCGCCGCGATAAAGGCCGCACGCAATGCCACTTCGGTTTTGCCAAAGCCGACATCGCCACAAATCAGCCGGTCACTGGCCTTGCCGGATGCCAGATCATCGACCACATCGGCGATTGCATTGAGCTGATCATCGGTTTCGCTAAAGGCAAATCGCCCGCAAAATTCAGCAAAACTGCCATCTTCCGCCAGTAATGGTTCGGCTTTGGCGCGTTGCCGTGCGGCGGCAATTTTAATCAATTGCTCGGCCATAATGCGCACCCGGCCTTTGATCCGGGCAACCCGTGCCTGCCAGGCGGCACCACCAAGCCGGTCAAGCTGGGCATCGCTGTCACTGCTGCCATAACGGCTTAAAAGTTCGATATTTTCAACAGGCAGATAGAGTTTATCACCACCCGCATAGACAAGATGCAGACAATCATGGTCGCCGCCAGCGCTGTTGATAATGACAAGCCCTTCATAACGGCCAATACCATGTTCGGCATGCACCACCAGATCACCGGTCTCAAGCGCGCTGACCTCGCGCAGAAAATCATCGCCACGGCCACGCTTGGATTGCGGGCGTGATAGCCTTTGACCAAAAATATCCGGCTCAGCAATGACCAAAAGATGATCTGTCTGAAAGCCGGTCTCTAGTGGCCATTGCACCATATAAAGCCCGCCAGCCTGCAAATGTGACAGATCAGCCACGCTCTGCACCACGCCAGCGCCCATTTGGCTTTCCAGCAGATCAGTCAAGCGACTGGCCGCCCCGACCGAGCTGCATGCCATCACTATCGGGCGGTTATGCGCCTGTCTTTCAGACGCAATGGCTGTCACACAGTTGGTAATGGCGCTGGCGTTAGTGGGGCTGGCGGTATTGGCGCTGGCGGCGCCGGCGGACAACAATCGAATACCGGGGCGGCCGCCCGCATCATTTTTCACCGGTTCAGACGCTGTGGCTGGCACCGCATCAGGCGCCACAAACGCATAAAAGCGCCGCGTTGATTCGCCCAGAATCAAAGTCTCGGTTTGCTGGTCAGTCAGATACAGATGATCCGGCGACAAGGGACGGTACGGCGCCGCCTGATCATCCCTGTCATGCTGGTTACGGGCGTCATAAAAGTCTTTTATCTGCGCCTGACGCGCGGCAGATGCGGCATCGCCTTCATGATCGAGAAACAATGGCCAACCCGGGCAATAATCCGCCACGGTTTCCAAATGATCATGAAATAGCGGCAGCCAATGTTCGATGCCGGGATGCATGCGGCCGGCCGATACTGATTCATACAACGAATCGCGGCTTGCAGCGGCGCCAAAGGCTTGTAAATAGCCGGTGCGAAAGCGGGTAATGGCCGCCTCGGTCAGCATAAATTCAGCAACAGGTCGCAAAATTAACCGATCCAGCTTGCCTGTACTGCGCTGTGATGCGGCATCAAAAGTGCGCATAGTTTCGATGTCATCACCGAAAAAATCCAGCCGCACCGGGTTAGCATGGCCGGGTGGAAACACATCAACGATGCCACCACGAATGGCAAACTCGCCCGTTTCCCGTACCGTATCGGTGCGCAAATACGCATGATTGGCGAGAAATTCAGCAAGGCTTTTGGGGCTTTGCGCACTGCCGGGCGTCATCACCATACTGCTGTCGGC
This sequence comes from Candidatus Puniceispirillum sp., assembly GCA_016780525.1. Taxonomy (GTDB): domain Bacteria; phylum Pseudomonadota; class Alphaproteobacteria; order Puniceispirillales; family Puniceispirillaceae; genus UBA3439. The sequence continues at coordinate 9,799 of JADHLR010000014.1, read as the reverse complement.
AAAATAAGACGCCGGCGGCAATTTCTGCAAAACCGCGCTGATTGTTGTCAATAAAATCGATGGGTTTTCGCCAGCCGCCAGTCGTGCCAGAGTTTCAATACGGCGGCCAACCAGCCCGCCTTGCGGCGACAGCCGGTCAAATGGCAGACAATCCCAGGCTGGCAACACCCATGCGTCAAGCTGCGGCGCGATATGCTGCAGACCTGATTGCACCGCCGCCAATCTGGCATCGTCCCGGGCCACAAAAACCAGCGGTCTGCCGGCCCGTGCCGCATCGGCAAGAACCAAAGCAAGGGCGCCATCCGGCGCCCCCCACACATCACCTGTATTTGAAATTTTATTTATAAAATTCATAATTCTATTTATTGTTTTTAAACTCTTTAATTAATTTGAACACCGGCGTGTCATAAGCCGCAGGCAGCGGTGCGTTACCCATCACCCAGGCATAAATTGACGGGTCACCAGCCGCCAGCAGGTTTTCAAAATCAGTCAAATCAGCGTCGCTCAGCCCGGGCAAATGTAACCGTGCAAAATGCCCCAACAATAAGTCGGTTTCCTTCATACCGGTGTAGCTTGCCTGATAAATCAGCCGCCTCACCCGGTCGGAATGAACCGCTGTTGCGCCCGTTGATGAAGATGACATCACAAATAGCCCTTTAATGATCGCCCGCGGATAATTGCCCGGGGATGATTGCCCGTGTGTATGGCGAATAATGCCGCATCACATAGCAGAAACCGGCCAGCATGCCTAGCGATATAGCGGGAAAACAGTTTTGACCGTAATCCGCTTTGAAAGAAATTTTTAACGTCAATTCCGGTAAATATTTGCTAGGCTATCGGTTCGGGCATACGCGCTCATAACAGCCCAAAGCAGGAGTGAAAAACAACGCTGTGCATCCCAAACGCCCACCCGAAATTTTTCAGCTATTTGCTGCCACGACAAGTTTGTCCGGGGTTGGCGCAAAACTTGCCGCGGTTTTGGAAAAGCGTGTCGGAAGCCATGTCATTGACGTTTTGCGACATCTTCCCATTGGTCTGACCGACCGACGCCAACGTCCGGCACTTTCGGCGGTTGTTGATGGCAGTATCGCCACATTCGAAATTCTGGTGATGAAACATGACCGGCCAGCACGCGGGGTGCGCCGCCCGTACCGGGTGTTCTGTCAAAATGAGACCGGGGAACTGGAACTGGTTTTCTTTCACGCGCATAGCGACTATATCGCCAAACAATTGCCGGTCGGGGCCCGCCGTATTGTCAGCGGCCGTGTCGATTTATTTCAGGGGCGTGTGCAAATGGCGCACCCTGACCATATCGTCGCCCCCGAAAACAGTGACAGCATGCCATTGCTTGAGCCGATCTATCCGTTGACAGCCGGGCTGACCCCGAAAATTTTGCGGCGCACACTCACCGATGCGCTGACGCGGCTTCCGGATCTGCCTGAATGGATTCCCGAGGCTATTCTATCCACCCAGAAATGGCCCGGCTTTGCCGATGCCATGCGCGCCGTCCATGCGCCGCAATCCGAAGCCGACCTGCTGCCAACCAGCCCGGCACGGGCACGGCTTGCCTTTGATGAATTGCTGGCCAATCAACTGGCACTGATCATGGTGCGCCAACAGGCAGGTGACAGCGCACCCGGACGCAGTTTTACCACAAGCGGCAAGTTAGTCGGCGCTTTAAAAGACTCGCTTGCATTTGATATGACAGCTGCGCAACACCGCGCCATAAGTGAAATTACCGCCGATCAGGCGGCACCAAAACGCATGCTCCGAATGTTACAGGGCGACGTCGGCTCGGGCAAAACCCTGGTCGCACTCGCCGCCATGCTCACCGCTGTTGAATCTGGCGCACAGGCAGCGCTTCTGGCGCCAACCGAAGTATTGGCGCGGCAGCATCATGCCAGCCTGAGCGCGCTGTTGCAGCCCTTACAAATAGAGGTTGGCCTATTGTTGGGTCAGGGGCGCACCAGCGCGCAAAAACCGGACGCCAGCCAGCAAAACCAAGCTGAACCGCCGCCAACACAGCGCAGCCGCAAAGCCACATTGGCAGCCATGGCCGATGGCACGCTGTCACTGGTTGTGGGAACGCATGCGCTGTTGTCGGACACCGCCGTTTTTAAAGATCTGGGGGTGGCGGTGATTGACGAGCAACACAGATTTGGTGTGCGGCAACGCATTTTGCTTGGCGAGAAAGGCCGTAATGTTGATGTCATGGTGATGACGGCAACGCCTATCCCGCGCAGTCTGGCGATGACCGCCTATGGTGATCTTGACCATTCACAACTTGACGAAAAGCCTGTCGGACGCCTGCCAATTGATACACGTGTTATCGCTGGTGAGCGGCTTGACGACATTGTTGATGGTTTGCGGCGGGCACTTGGCGATGGCAAACGCGCCTATTGGATTTGTCCGCTTGTTGATGAGTCGGACCAGCTGGATATTGCCGCTGCCGAGGCTCGGTTCGCCAGTTTAAGTCATGCCCTGCCCGGCATCAGCGTCGCGCTGGCGCACGGCAAAATGAAAGCCGCTGAGCGTGACAGCGCGATGCAGGATTTCCGCACAGGCCGGGCGCAGCTGTTGGTCGCCACAACCGTTGTTGAAGTGGGCGTCGATGTTCCTGAGGCCAGTATCATTGTAATTGAACATGCCGAACGTTTTGGTCTGGCGCAGCTGCATCAGTTGCGGGGGCGCGTTGGCCGCAGCAGCACGCAGAGCAGTTGTCTGCTTGTCTATTACCCCCCACTCAGCGAGACAGCCAGTAAACGGCTATCTGTTATGCGCGAGACGAATGACGGGTTTGTGATTGCTGAAGAAGATCTGAGTTTGCGCGGGCCGGGTGAATTTTTGGGGCAACGCCAGTCTGGTGTGCCGGAATTTGTTTTGGCAGACCTCGCCGTTCATCGCGACCTTCTGGCCATGGCGCGCACTGAAGCCCACACAATGCTTGCGGCAAACGCCAGCAGCGATATAAATCTGTTGCTATGCCTGTTTGAGCGCGACAGTGCGGTCAAATTTCTGGCGGCAGGTTAACCCCGCCCGACGGTCATTTTATTTAATTATTTTTTTGACGCGGCTTTTTTTGGCGCCGCTTTTTTTGGGGCGGCTTTTTTTGGAGTCTTTGCCCCCGCCTTTTTGGCGACAGCTTTTTTGGCAACCGCTTTTTTAACGACAGCTGTTTTAGCGGCCGCTTTTTTAGTTGCCGCCCGCTGCGTGGTGGTTTTTTTAGACGCAACAGCCTTGGCTGGTGGCGTTGTCACGCTGCGGTCGGGCGGTGTCACAATACCACCAGAGACCACCAGCTTTACCGCTTCTTCAACGGTCATTTTCAGAAAAATGACGTCTTTGCGCGGACAGAACAGCAAAAACCCGGATGTTGGGTTTGGCGTTGTCGGCACGAACACATTGACCATTGTTTTCGGAATGCGATTCGCCACTTCACCTTTGGTATTGCCGGTCACAAAACCGATAACCCACAGTTCTTTGCGCGGATATTCGACCAGCACGACTTCACGAAACGCATCAGATTGGGTCGAAATGACGGTTTCCAATATTTGCTTGGTGGCACCGTAAATCGACCGCACAACGGGCATGCGGTTCAACAGCCCCTCGCCAAGCCGGATGATGTAGCGCCCCAAAAACCCCGCCGCAATAGCACCAATAAAGGTGATCAGAACGGCACCGGTAACCAGCCCCACACCCGGCACATTGCCTAAAATGCTGGTTTCAAATCCGGGCAATAAATTGCTAACTTGTGAATCGATCAGCTTGATCGCTGCCCATGTGATATAGACTGTCAGCAAAACCGGCGCAGTAACAAGCAAGCCGGTAAAAAACCAACCGCGGATCCGCGCAAACCCGCCAGGTTTGCTTATTTCTGCTGCGCTGTCTGTCTGTTTCATCTGTTGGCAATCCCGTTTGTGCTGATGCGACTTCGGCTGGCCATTGATCCAGCGCATTCTTGTCTGCGCTTTATATAACAGATTAGCAATGGCTTTCAATATGCGCCAACGCCGGCTGACGATATTTCGCACAATGTGTGGAAATGCGCGGTCATGCTTGGCAATGTTCGGCAAAACGCGGTGATGCCGAATTTCGTTTTCAGCGTCGATCAGTTTTGCTAGCCTCGCCAGCATGTCAGATACGCTTGAACAACTCCAAAAAATCATCTCCATAATGGCAAAGCTGCGTGACCCGGCAACCGGATGCCCGTGGGACGTCAAACAGGATTTTGCCAGCATCGCCCCCTATACCATTGAAGAAGCCTATGAGGTTGCTGATGCCATTGAAAGCGGTGATCGTGCTGCTTTGTGTGATGAGCTTGGCGATTTATTGTTACAGGTGGTGTTTCACGCCCGTATCGCCGAAGAGGAAGGCAGTTTTACCCTTGCCGACGTCGCCAGATCGGTTTCCAACAAGATGATCAACCGTCACCCGCATGTTTTTGGCGATGACAGCAAACCTGATGTGGCCCAGCAACGACAGCAATGGGAAGATATCAAACAGGCCGAACGCGCCGCCAAAGGTCAAAATGGCGTTTTGGATGGCATCCCGGCAGGCCTGCCGCCCATGCAGCGCGCCCTTAAATTACAAAAGCGGGCAGCCGGTGTTGGCTTTGACTGGCCGGACATTGAACAGCTTATCGATAAAATGCAGGAAGAGGCTGGCGAGCTAACCGCCGAGTTAGAGGCAACGCCGCGCGACAATCAACGCATCACTGATGAGGTGGGCGATCTGCTGTTTGTCGCGGTGAATTTAGCGCGCAAAGCTGGTGTTGATCCGGAAACAGCTTTGATTGGATGCAATAAAAAGTTCGAAAACAGATTTAACTATATTGAACAAAACATTGACAAAAAACAAAAATCTATCAATGATTGTGACTTGGAAGAGATGGAACAGCTATGGCAGGAGGCAAAAACAGCCCGTCGCTGATACCAGGTCAACAGGCCAGCTATTGATCATCACGCCACACATGCTGGTGCAGATGCTGCCAACCAGTCAGGCTGGAGGTGGCCATAATAGCCCCATCATCAACCGCATTAAATGGTTTGGCATCGGCGACCATCGCAGCGTGCCCCCCGGCCTCGCGGCACAACAGATCAACCGGCGCATGATCCCAGGGTGTTGCCCGGCTATGAATCAAAAAATCTTCGGTGCCATCGGCAATGCGTGTCGCCAACACACCAGCACTGCCTATATAATGCCGTCCGGAAATCGTCCGCATACGGTTTAATACCTGACTTTTTTGCGGTTCTATGAGGCCTTTGGTGTTGCCAGACCCGCTCATATCAAGCGGATTAACCGGCCGCGGGCCAATGCGCAGCGCCGATGACATATTATCATGATAGCGATGCGCCCCGTCGCCAGCCGCCGCATAATATAATATCTGCGTGACCGGCAACCAGATCCAGCATTGCACCGGCACGCCATTCCACATCAGCGCCACCATGCTGCAAAAATCACTCACCCCTTTGACAAAATTGTTGGTGCCGTCAATCGGGTCAATCGACCAGGCATAGCCATCACCGGCATGTTGCCGCAGCGCCGGTGTTTCAGCGACAGCCTCTTCGCCAATACAATGGCCGGGTTGCAATTCCAGCAATCGGGGGGCCAACCAATTTTCGGCCGCTTTGTCGGCGACCGTCACAAGATCTTGCGGGCCAGTTTTGGTATCAATTTCGGTGGCTTGCAAATTGCCAAATTTTGGCAAAACAAACATCTCAGAGGCAGCTTTCAGATAGTCAGCAACAACTGGCCGCAAGGCATCATTGACCGCCGGCAACTGCATCGATTTACCGTTGGTCATGTCAGTCACTATCTGCGGCTAAATCCTCTTCATCAAATTCCTGAAGCTGGACTGATGACACAGGCATAATTGTGGAGATAGCATGTTTGTAAACAAGCTGCACATGCTGATCGCGTTTGAGCAGAATCGAAAAATTATCAAACCAGGTGATATTGCCTTGTAATTTGACACCATTCACCAAAAAAACTGTGACAGCTACATGCGATTTTCTGACACTGTTTAAAAACACTTCCTGCAGATTACGGCTCTTCTCACTGGCCATTTTGTCCCCCCACTTATCACTGCGGCGCGTCTCAATCCGAAAGAGACACCATTCTGTTCCTGACTAGAAAAAATCAAGCCGCACTGACAATAGTTTTTCAACCTGCGCAATTTTTCCGCGCATCACAAAAATAATCACTGTGTCGCCAGCTTCAATCACTGTATCGCCGCGCACAGCCATCACAACACCATCACGCAAAATGCCGCCAATTGCTACCCCTTTTGGAATTTTTGCAGTCCGCAAGGGCTTGCCAACCAGCAAAGATGACGGCAGCGCTTCGGCTTCCAGCACCTCGCCAAGATCCTCGACAATCGGATGCACATCACGAATGCGGCCGCGCCGCACATGTTCGAGAATCGACGAAACGGTGATTTGTGACGGGTTAATCACCGCATCAACACCCAGCGTTCCGACAAGCGAAATAAATCCCGGGATATTGACCAACGCCACCGCATGTTGTGCGCCGGTTCGCTTGGCCAGCAACGCTGATAGAATATTGACTTCATCATCCTCGGTCACCGCAACGAATGTTTCGGTTTTATGCACACCAGCTTCACGCAGGATCGCGCTGTCCAGTGCATCACCGTTAATGATATCCGTATTTTCCAGCTCTTGTGCCAGAAGCCGCGCGCGCACCGGATCAAGCTCGATAATCTGATTATGTGTATTTGAGAAATGCGCCTCAATCTCTCGCGAGAGCATCATGCCGATGCTGCCCCCACCGGCGATGACAACCGAACGCGCTTCGCTTTCTTCATGCCCAAAGCTGGCCATAGCGCGATCGAGATGCGCACTGTCACAGACAAAATAGACGCGGTCGCCAATCTGCATAGCATCCGCACCAGAGCGCGGCAGAATCACCGCACCATCACGAATAATCGCCAATACGGTGAGCGCCAAATCAGGAAACAGGCTTGTCAGATGACGCAGTGGTGTCCCCACGGTTGGGCTGTCAGCCGTGCATAACACCCCGACAAGATTCATTTTCCCGTCACATAAATTCTTGATGTCAAATGCCCCGGGCACGCGCAGCTGGTTGCTGATCGATGCCGACACTTCGGCTTCCGGCGAAATGATATGATCGATCGGCAGATTGCCATTGCCATAAAGGCCCGCATAGGCAGGATCCAGATAGGCTGTGCTGCGAATTCGTGCAATTTTTACCGGCGTGTTAAAAATCGTGTGGCTGATTTGACATGCCACCATATTCACTTCATCTGACTCGGTAACGGCGATCAATAATTCAGCATCGCGCACACCAGCCTCGGCCAGTCGATCCGGGTGCGATGCCACCCCGACAACACCATGCACATCATAATGATCGGTAATGCGTTGAATATTTTCAGCCGAGGCATCGATAACTGTGACATCATTTTGCTCTTCGGACAGGTGCGAGGCAATCGCACTGCCCACCAGCCCGGCACCACAAATCACAATTTTCATTCCGAACGTCCTCCGTCCTGATTATCCGAGGCAATATCCAAGGCTTTTAACTTGCGGTGCAGCGCCGAACGCTCCATGCCGATAAAGCTGGCTGCACGCGATATGTTACCATCAAATCTATGCAATTGTGTGACCAGATATGCCCGTTCAAACTCTTCGCGCGCGCCCCGCAATGGCAACCCCATCAGCGTGTCCATTTCAGAATCATTACTCGATCGCACCACCTGATGAATTTCTGCTGGCAGTAAATTCAGATCAACCGGCTCATTTCTGTCATTTGGGGCGAGAATTAACATGGTTTCAATCACATTATGCATTTGCCGCACATTACCGGGCCAGTCATAGCCCTGTAGCGCTGCCAAAACCTCGTCACCGAGCTTAAATGGCAAAACGCCGAGCCGCTTTGCCACCACTGCGGTGAAATGTTTGGCAAGCAGCGGTATATCTTCGCGGCGCTGCACCAATGGTGGCATGGTCAGCGGCACAACACCAAGCCGGTAATATAAATCTTCACGCAATCGTCCGGCGCTCATCTCGGCGGCCAGATCACGGCTTGATGCGGAAATCACCCGCACATCGACAACAACCTCGGTACTGCCGCCAACCCGGCGAAACCGCTGTTCATTCACTGCTCGGACAATTTTGCCCTGCGTATCCACTGGCAGATCACAAATTTCATCGAAATATAAGGTGCCCTGATGCGCCTGTTCAAAAAGCCCGACGACGCGGCGGTGGCTTTGCAGGCTTTCCGAACCAAATAATTCAGCATCGACACGTTCAGACGCAAGCCGCGCACAATTCGCCACCACAAACCGTTCGTCTTTCCGGGTCGATTTGCTGTGGATGCAACGTGCCGCCAATTCTTTACCGCTGCCACTAGGCCCACTCACCAGCACCCGGCTGGAGGTCAGTGCAATTTTCTCAATTGATTGGCGAATCCCCCGCATAACCGCAGAATTTCCAATAAGTTCGGGGGCCACAGCATCGGCCACCATGGATTTTAATTCACTATTTTCCTGGGATAATTTCGCGCTGGAAATGGCGCGCTCAACCATCATCAACAGCCGTTCTTCCTTAAATGGCTTTTCGATAAAATCATAGGCACCATTGCGGATTGCCTGCACCGCGGTTTCAATAGTGCCATGCCCGGAAATCATCAAAATAGGCAGATCCGGATAAATCGATTTTGACCATTCGAGCAATTCCAGCCCGTCCATATCCGAGTCACGCATCCAGATATCTAAAATGGCCAGTTTTGGCGGTTGTGACAACAGCAGGTTACGCGCCTCGGCAGCGCCGGCTGCCTGCTTGGTCACATAGCCCTCATCTGTGAGCGTCATGCTGATCAATGACCGGATGTCACGCTCATCATCGACAACAAGTATATCAGCAGTCATGATCTAACCCTTGCCCGATTGTGGACGCTTGAACCATAGCTTGACACTGGCACCGCCCTCGTCGCGCGCGCCAAGCTCCATACGCCCGGCATGGTCATCCATGATTTTACTGACAATAGCAAGACCCAAACCAGTGCCCTTTTGCCGGGTTGTCACATACGGTTCCAGAAGCTGCGCCACATCCATCTCCGGAAAGCCCGGGCCATTATCGCTGATCGTCAACGTCGTCTCATCATCATTTTCTTCGAGAAACAGGTTGATTTTCGGTGATTTGATCTGATGCTCGAACAAGCTTTCCTGCGCATTCTGCAACAAATTCGTGACAGCTTGCCGCAACAATCCGGCATCGCACAAAATCACGTAATCACTTTTGCCATTATCGACTTCCAGCGATAGTTCCAGCTTTTTCGACTCAAAAAGGGTGATTTGACCGGCCGCAAGATCATAGAGTGACTGGCGCTCCATCACCGGCTGCGGCATCCGCGCAAAGGCTGAAAATTCATCGACCATCCGGCCAATATCATCGACCTGTCGTGAAATAATATCGACATATTCCTCGAACCGTTCCGAGTCAGCCGCCGATTGTGGCTTGAATTTCTTGCGCAACCTATCAGACGCCAATTGAATGGGGGTGAGTGGGTTTTTAATTTCATGCGCGATACGTCTGGCGATATCCGACCATGCGGCTTTGCGCTGCGCGCTCAGCAAATCGGTGACATCATCAAAAGTCACGACAAAACCGATGACCCGCCCCTCAATACGCTCACTGACCAGTCTGGCCCGCAAAATTGTCCGTCGCGAGCCACGCACAATGGTCACCTGATCCTCGGCAAAACGCCGTGCCGGCTTGCTGGTCATTGCCATGAGCTGGGCAAATTCCGGAACAACTTCAAC
>JADHLR010000013.1 GCA_016780525.1 Candidatus Puniceispirillum sp. | reverse complement strand
CCCGCCCACTCGCCCGGGTGGTGCAGGAACATATTAAAAAGCCACTTGCCGATGAGCTTTTGTTTGGTGCATTGACCGGTGGCGGTCTGGCAGTGGTAGATGTTGTCGACGGCCAGCTCAAGGTTCAGGTCAAAGCCCCGCCGCCAAAGGCGCTTCCCGGCAAACGGCAATCAGCCCTACCAGCCCCGCAGGCGGATTAATGCCAGCGCCGCAGGCGGAGTAATAACGCCGTAGGTGGATTAAAGGCGACGTTTTAGTTGGTGGCATTTTTTCGGAACGGGCTTGCCAGCGCGATCTGGTTTTGCTCATCAGAGACGCCGCGCGCCTCAGCGCGTAAAAACCGCTCGACAGCGTGGCGAAACCCGTCATGCGCAATCCAATGCGCCGAATAGGTTGTCACCGGCAGATAGCCGCGCTGAACTTTGTGAAAGCCTTGTGCGCCAGCTTCGACACAGCGCAGCTTGTGGGTGATAGCAAATTCAATCGCCTGATAATAACAGGCTTCGAAATGCAGGTTTTGGATATGTCTGGATGCGCCCCAATTGCGCCCATACAGCGTGTCTGTCCCGATAAAGTTCAGCGCGCCGCCAATCAAATCGCCATCATATATCGCCATTACCAATAAAATTTTCTCGGCCATGGTGGCATGCACAATATCAAAAAACCTGCGGGTCAAATAGGCACCGCCCCATTTGCGGTCGATTGTTGAGAGATAGAATGCGTAAAAATGATCGATATGATGTGGCTTTATATCATCACCGCTCAGCGCCAGCATTTTTACCCCGGCATCAGCAATACTGGCGCGTTCTTTTCGGATATTTTTGCGTTTGCGTGAAGATAGGTTCTGCAAAAACCCGTCAAAATCTTCATAGCCGTGATTATGCCAGTGAAATTGTGTGCCGCTGCGGATTAACCAGCCAGCATCAGCCAATAGCCGGGCGTCGTCGGCCGGTAAAAAATTGATATGGGCCGATGACAGCTGGTGTTGATCGACAAGCGACACCAGCCCGCGCGCCATTGTGGCTTTTACCGCCGGATCATCGCTATCGGTCAACAACCGTGGCCCGGTGGCCGGGGTGAACGGCACCGCGCTCAGCGATTTAGGGTAGTAGGCGCCGCCCGCCTGTGCATAGGCATTTGCCCAGCTGTGATCAAAAATATATTCGCCATAGGAATGATGTTTCAGATAATGCGGCATAACCCCGACAAGCTTACCGCTGGCGTCAGACAGGCCAATATGCGCGCTGTCCCAGCCACTGTCGCCACCAACCGCGCCGCCATCTTCGAGGGCGCATAAAAAATCATGCTGGATAAACGGGTTATCTGGTCCGGCTAGACGATTCCAGTCCCCCGGCGTAAAGCTGCTGATGGTTTTATGAACACGCAGCGTAAAAGCGTCACTATCCATGAACTGCCGGGCCAAAAAAGCTGCACCGGCAACCGCTGGCCGCTAACGCTGTTATGTTACGAAATGGTGTCAATGACAGATTACCGAATTTCAAAGATCCCGTCTATTTCCACCAGACATCCCAGTGGCAGAGCGTTCGTGCCAACAGCAAAACGGGCATGCCGGCCGGCTTCACCAAACGCATCCACCATCAGGTCTGATGCCGCATTGACCACTGTCGGCTGGCTGTGAAAATCATTGGCTGAGGCGACAAAAGCGCCGAGCTTTACCACCTGTGTCACCCGATCCAGATCACCACCACAAGCCACTTTTAGCTGTGCCAGCAGATTGATCGCACAGATCCGTGCCTGGCCTTGCGCATCTTCAAGGCTGGCATCGGCACCCACGGTGCCTGTCACCTGCAGCTTGCCATCGACAAATGGCACCTGACCAGACACAAATACCAGATTACCAGATTGTGTGAATGGCAGATAATTTGCCGCTGGAGTTGGTGCGTCGGGAATAGTCACTCCCATTTCATTCAGTTTTGCTTCGACTTTGCTCATCATTGTCTCGTCTTGGTTTTGCGGCAAAACCATATGTTATGTCGCCGCTGTCTGGTTACTGGTTTATCTCAAAAAATCTCGCACAGCCGACGCCGCGCTGCAAGGAAAATGACTGTGCCGGCACCGCCACAGAAAAAGGCCCCGGCATAAAGCACGGGGCCAGTTCTGCAGGTTATGCCGCAGGGAGAGATCTAGCTGCAGCCTGTGGTGCCGCCACAGGTGTTGCATTTCAAACAAGTGCCATTGCGCACCAGTGTGAAGTTCTGACATTCCGGGCAGGCCTCGCCTTCATAGCCCTGCATGCGCGCCTGTTTCACCCGTTCGGCTGTCTGGTCAGCAACCGCGCCAACCACCACTTCTGCGGCGGTATCGGTGGCGGTGACAGTCGCAGTGTCGCCTGCGCCGCCAGCCAGCATGGTTTCCGCATCCGCATCGAATGATTTTGCCACCGCGGCCGACCCATCATTTGAATAGACAACCAACCCCTGCTTACGAATAAATCCACGGCTGGTGACTTTATTGACAAGGTCGGACTGGGTTTCGCCGGCACCGGTTGTGGTCACATCAAGGTCATCGACATTGACATGGCCCAAATCGCCACGATCCAGATAGGAAATGGCCAATTCCCGGAAGGTGTAATCCAGAATTGAGGTTGACATCTTGATGGCGTCATTGCCTGTGACAATGCCCTGTGGTTCGAATCTGGTGAATGTGTAGGCCTCAACAAATTCTTCGAGCGGCACGCCGTATTGCAGGCCGATTGAAACGGCAATGGCAAAGTTATTCATCAATGAGCGGAAGGCAGCGCCTTCTTTGTGCATATCAATAAAGACTTCGCCAATCCGGCCATCCTCATATTCGCCCGTCCGCAGATAGACTTTATGACCGCCAACAGTGGCTTTTTGTGTATAGCCTTTACGGCGGTGCGGCAGACGTTCACGTTCAACTTTGCTGATGATGCGCTCGACCACTTTTTCAATGACTTGCGGCGATGTCGTGGCCGCCATTGGGGCAGTGATCTCTTCATCTTCGTCATCAATTTCGTCAATAAGGCCTGATGATAATGGCTGGCTCAGCTTTGATCCATCGCGATATAATGCGTTCGCTTTCAGACCCAGTTGCCAGGATTTCATGTAGGCGTCGCCACATTCCTGCACACCGGCAGAATTTGGCATATTGATGGTTTTTGAGATCGCACCGGAAATAAATGGCTGTGCTGCCGCCATCATAGTGATGTGGCTGTCGACCGACAAAAAGCGCTTGCCGATCCGTCCGCACACATTGGCACAATCAAAGATTGGCAAATGCGCCTCATCGAGATGTGGCGCCCCTTCAAGCGTCATCGCCCCACAGATATGAATGTTGGCAGCGTCGATTTCATCTTTGCTGAAACCAAGATGTTCCAGCATGTTAAAATCAAAATCATTCAGCTGTGCATCGCTGATTCCCAGTTTATCTTTGCAGAAATCGGCCCCGAGGGTGAATTGATTGAAGGCAAATTTGATATCAAAGGCACTTCCAAGAGCAGCTTCGATTTTATCAATTTCAGCATCGCCAAAGCCTTTGTCTTTTAGCGCATTGATCGACACTGACTGACAGCTTTTCAGGCTGCCCGCGCCAACCGCATAATTGATCACATCGTCAATCTGGTTTTGCGCATAGCCAAGCCGTTGCAGCGCTTCTGGAACCACCCGGTTAATGATTTTGAAATAGCCGCCGCCAGCAAGTTTCTTGAATTTGACGATGGCGAAATCAGGTTCAATGCCGGTGGTGTCACAATCCATGACAAGACCAATGGTGCCGGTTGGGGCAATCACTGTGGCTTGCGCGTTGCGATAGCCATGCTTTTTACCAAGCGATACCGCTTTGTCCCAGGCAGCCGCAGCCGCAGTGACAAGTGCTTTATCCGGACATGACGCGGTATCCAGCGGCACTGGCAGGATGCTCAGCCCTTCATAGCCACTGGCCTTGCCTTGTGCGGCGAGCTGGTGATTCTTCATCACCCGCAGCATATGTTTGGCGTTTTTCTTGTAATTTGGAAAGGCTCCGACCTCACTGGCCATTTCGGCCGATGTGGCATAGGCAATGCCTGTCATTACCGCCGAGATGGCACCACAAATTGCGCGGCCCTCATCACTGTCATAGGAATGACCGGCGGCCATCAACATGCCACCAATGTTGGCAAAGCCCAGACCCAGCGTCCGGTATTCATATGATAATTGTGCAATCTCTTTGGACGGGAATTGTGCCATCAATACCGACACTTCCAACGTCACTGTCCATAAACGCACAGCATGCTCAAATGCGGGAATGTCAAATTCCCCGTCAGCATCGCGGAATTGCATCAGGTTCAGTGATGCCAGATTACAGGCGGTATCATCAAGGAACATATATTCCGAACATGGGTTCGAGGCGTTAATCCGGCCACCTTCGGGGCAGGTATGCCATTCATTGATGGTGGTATCATATTGCAGGCCGGGATCCGCACATGCCCACGCTGCGTAGGCAATTTTCTCCCACAAATCTCTAGCTTTAATTCGGCTGGCGACACCACCATCACGGCGGTTGATTAATTCCCATTCGCCATCATCAAGCACGGCTTGCAGATAGTCATTGCTGACCCGCACAGAATTGTTTGAATTTTGTCCGGCAACCGTCAGATAGGCCTCTGAGTCCCAATCTGTGTCATAGGTCTTGAACTCAATATCGGTATAGCCCTGCTGCGCGAATTGAATCACCCGTTGGACGTAATTTTCCGGGATCATTGATTTACGGGCGGCCAGAATGGCTTTCTTCAGCTCTTTGTTGATTTTCGGGTCAAACCGGTCATCTTCGCCATAGCTGTCAACCAGCTGGCATGCGGCCATCACCGCACCCATGTGCTTTTGCGCTAGTTTTGAGCCTGCCACCAATGCGGCGACTTTTTGTTCTTCGACAACCTTCCAATCAACATAGGCCTCAATATCAGGATGGTCGATGTCGACCGTCACCATTTTCGCCGCGCGGCGTGTTGTGCCGCCGGATTTGATGGCGCCAGCTGCCCGGTCACCAATGCGCAAAAAGCTCATCAGGCCAGATGATTTACCACCACCAGACAGGCTCTCGCCTTCGCCCCGCAAGCGGCTGAAATTCGATCCGGTGCCTGACCCATATTTGAACAGCCGTGCTTCGCGCACCCACAAATCCATGATGCCGCCTTCATTCACCAGATCATCGCTGACCGACTGGATGAAACAGGCATGTGGCTGTGGATGTTCATAGGCACCGGTTGAGCGGGTCAGCTTACCGCTTTTGTAATCAACATAGAAATGTCCCTGGCTTGGGCCATCAATGCCATAGGCCCAGTGCATGCCGGTGTTAAACCACTGCGGTGAGTTGGGCGCCGCCATCTGTGTTGCCAGCATGTGACGCATCTCGTCAAAATAGGTTTTGGCGTCGCTTTCGTCAGAAAAATAACCGCCTTTCCAGCCCCAATATGTCCAGGTGCCAGCCAAACGGTCAAACACCTGCTTGGCTGATGTTTCGCCGGAATAGCGCTGGTCTTCTGGCAGTTTGGCCAGCGCTTTCGTGTCGGGCTCGCTGCGCCATAGCCATGACGGAACCGCATTTTCCTCAACCTGCTTCAGCGCGGCTGGTACACCGGCTTTACGAAAATATTTCTGTGCCAGAATGTCTGTGGCAACCTGCGAAAACTGCGCTGGCACTTCGATATTTTCGGCGCGGAACACAATGGTGCCATCCGGGTTGCGAATCTCGCTGGTTGCGTGTCTGAATTCGATGTTCGCATATGCCTCTTGGCCAACCTTTGTGAACCGTCTTTCTAACTGCATCTATTTATTCCTTTGTCATCTTTTTTACTCACATACCGAGGGGGTGAGTTTTTGTCTTTTTTTTCCGAAACTTGTGATGAATAATTCGACCGGGACAACAACATGTAGGGCCGTCCATTGGTGTAAACTACATTATCTAGCGGCTTCTGGTAAATAGGCAAAACATAAAAAAAACTAATTATTATCCTGTTTTGAACAAATTTATATGTTTGGCTGATGGTTATGCGCGGCATGATTGTTGCTGCGTTTTGGACAAGTCATTGTCCGGGTTGATTTATCTGATGGCGGGGGTGGCACCGGTTCATTTGTAGCCGCGGTAGATCGCGTTGGGGTGCCAATTGATCAACAGCTTTCTGGTGATCGACGGGTGCTGGCTGGGAAAAAATAAACCGAGGCGGATAAGGGTGCTGGACGAGATTGTTTGCTTTCGCCTATACTCGGTCGCGGCGCGACGCGTCGTCCGCTTGCCAGCTGTTGTCAGAACCATCCCGGTTCAAGGCGCAGATCAGGCGTGGCGACAGCGGTAAAATCATTGTTGTGGGGTGCCCTATGGATTTGATTACATTAATCTCCGTTAAACTATCCTCTAACGAGGTAGGGCGAGACGCATTTGGTAATCGCTATTATGAAGAACGCCGGGCTCGGCCTGGCAAGCCACCGCGCCGTTATGTGCGCTATAACGGCATGACCGAAGCCTCAAAAGTGCCAGCCGACTGGCATGGGTGGTTGCACCATACCGAAGCAACCCCACCCCCGGAAGGCGGCTATCTGCGGCATGACTGGCAACAAGAGCATCAGCCAAACACCACCGGCACAAGCCATGCACACCGCCCGGCCGGGCATCTGCTAAAAGGCGGCAAGCGCGCCGCGGCGACCGGTGACTATGAACCGTGGACACCGTCTTAATCAAATTGCCGTAATTAAATTGCCGTAATCAAATCACATAAATTGGTTTGCGCATTTATCAGGGAGTTAAGCCATGCAGCGGAACACACTTGAAACTGTGATGGGAGCTATTGTCTTGCTGGCAGCGGCCGGTTTTGTGACTCTGGCCTATGAGGCTGCTGACATCAAAGGCAATGGCGGCTATGAAATCATCGCTGAATTTGGCTCAACCGGGGGTTTGTCGGTTGGTGATGATGTGCGTATTTCTGGCATTAAGGTTGGCCGCATAACCGAGCAGAGCCTTGATCCGATTACCTATAGTGCCCGCATCGCCATGGCGATTGCACCCGACATCGAAATTCCAGCCGATAGCAGTGCGCGGATCACCGCGGCCTCTTTGCTGGGCGGCAATTATCTGGAATTAATGCCGGGGGCGGAAGATGAAATGCTGGCAGCCGGGGCGGTGATTTATGATACACGCGATCCGGTGAGCATCAGTGATTTGCTTGGTAAAATGGTGTTTTCGTCTGGCAATAATGCGGCGTCACAATAAATACAGCGCCGGTTTAGGGCGCTTTGGCTTTTGTGAAATGATGCTGTCGGCCGTGCTTTTGGTCGGTTGGTCAGCATCAGCGCAGGCGAGCATCTGGCTTGACGGCACCGTCGCGACGATGCAGGCGCTGGATAAAATCACCGCACGCATATCGACGCTGGCGGCACCGGTTGGCGAGCCGCGCCAGTTTGGCACATTAGAAGTCACGGTTCAGCGCTGTGTATTTCACCCGCCCGAAGAAACCCCGGAAAATGCGGCTTTTGTGGTTATTCGGGATCTTGGTTATGACCCGTCTGCACCGCCCACCGATGTGTTTTCCGGGTGGATGTTTTCCTCAAGCCCGGCCATCTCGGCGCTCGAGCATCCGGTGTATGACATCACAATTCTGGCCTGTAACCCTGACTAGCTTGTCGCCAGCATCGCCATGACCATAGGCAGGCTTGGCGCGGCCAGATTGAGATCAGCTTCAGCCGACAGCGCATCAGCCAAATGACGTTGAAAATCAACCCGCGGCATTTCGGTGACCCCAAATTGCTTGAGATGCTCGTTGGTAAATTGCGCATCCAGCAGGCGAAAGCCGCCATGGCGCAGGCGCGCAATCAAATGCACCAGAGCAATTTTTGATGAATCAGTCTGGCGTGAGAACATCGACTCACCGAAAAACGCAGACCGCAGGCGTACCCCGTAAAGCCCGCCGACCAATTTTCCATCCAGCCAGGCTTCGACGGAATGGGCAAAGCCTAGTTTATGCAGGGCAATATAGAGCTGGCGGATATCTTTATTGATCCAGGTGTCGGTGCGGGTATCACTGCGCGCGGCACAGGCGGTGATAACGGCGGCAAAATCCTGATCAATGGTAATCTCATAGGGATGCTGTTTGACCCGGCGCCGCAAACGCCGTGGGATATGCAGCCCGCCACCAATTGAGTCATCCAATGGGATCAGACCGCGCATATCCGGATCATAAAACCGGATCTCGTTGCTGTCATGGCTTTCGGCCATTGGAAACAGCCCGAGCGCATAGGCCTTTATGATGGTTTCGGGCGCATATAGATAGCTATCCGCCATAGCATTGTCTCGGATGTCGCAAATTACGCTTTGGTTTCTTACGCTTCATTCTCTGACAAAAAAACTTCTTCCAGCCATCTTATATTATAGCTGCCATCTTTGATCGCTGGCGCATCGACCAGTTGCTGATGCAGCGTCAGCGTCGTTGGGATCGGCTCTACAACAAACTCTTCTAACGCCCGTTTCAGCCGCGCCAGACAATGTTCCCGATCATCCCCATGCACAATCAGCTTGGCGATCAGACTGTCGTAATATGGCGGCACCGAATAGCCGGAATACAAGCAGGACTCAACCCGCACACCGGGGCCACCAGCCGCATGAAATGAGGTGACTTTGCCAGGGGTTGGCATGAATGTCTGCGGATGCTCGGCATTGATCCGGCATTCAATAGCATGGCCGGTAAAGGTCACATCCTGTTGCGAGAAAGACAGCGGATGACCAGCCGCAATGCGGATTTGTTCGCGTACCAGATCAACCCCGGTAATGGCTTCGGTGATGGGGTGTTCAACCTGCAATCTGGTGTTCATCTCAATGAAAAAGAATTCACCATCTTCAAACAGGAATTCCATCGTGCCAACACCAAGATAGCCCATTTTGCGGGTGGCCTCAGCCGCGATAGTGCCAATTTTATCACGCATTTCGGCTGTCAGTGCGGGTGATGGTGCTTCTTCAAATAATTTCTGGTGACGGCGTTGCACCGAACATTCACGTTCGCCAAGATGCACAACATTACCATGCGAGTCGGCAATAACCTGTATCTCAATATGCCGTGGTTGCCCCAGATAGCGTTCCAGATACACCGTGTCATCGCCAAAAGCAGCTTTGGCCTCGGCTCGGGCGGCGCTAAATGCTGTTGCCAGATCATCTGCCGTTTCGGCCACTTTCATGCCGCGACCGCCACCGCCTGATGCGGCTTTGACAAGAAGTGGATAGCCAACTTCGGCAGCAATTTTTTTGGCGTCGTCGATCGTATGCACCGCACCGGGTGACCCCGGTACCAGCGGCAAGCCAGCCGCAGCCGCAGTGATTTTTGCCTCAACCTTATCACCCATGGCGCGGATATGACGTGGCTCTGGCCCGATGAACGTCAATCCATGGGCGGCAACAATCTCGGCAAAATCGGCATTTTCCGACAAAAATCCAACACCGGGATGGACAGCATCTGCGCCGGTAATTGCAACGGCTGACAAAATCGCCGGTACATTCAAATAGGAATCGGCACTGCTCGGGGGGCCGATACAAACAGATTCATCGGCAAGCCGCACCGGCATTGAGTCAGCATCGGCTGTTGAATGAACAACGACGCAGGGGATATTCATTTCCTTGCAGGCACGCAGCACCCGTAACGCCACATCCCCCCGATTAGTGATCAGAATTTTTTTGAACATGGCGATTATTCTATGATGGCCAGAGCTTCACCAAATTCAATTGGCTGGGCATTTTGAACGAAAATCTTTGTCACTTTGCCGGCCGCTGGCGCGGTGATCGGGTTCATCACTTTCATCGCTTCCACAATAAACAGGGTTTGCCCGGCTTTGACCATATCGCCTTCGGTGACGAATTCAGCGGCGCCTGGCTCTGGTGCGGTGTAGACCGTGCCAACCATTGGCGAGGTCACAGCACCCTGATGATCTGCCGGGTTGGCAGGTGCCGCAGGTTCGGCTGGTGCTGATCCGGCCGATAGTGATGCGGCCGAAACTGGTGCGGCTGGGGCAGGCGCCATGGCAACAGCCGGGGCCGTGTTGCTTACGCGTGACAAGCGAATGGCAACGGCTTCGGTCTCATATTCCAATTCGGCAAGGCCAGCCTGATCCAGAATATCAGCTAATTCCTGAACAAGTTTTGTTTCGGAACGCGTCGAGGTGGATTTTGATGAAGGTGCCATACTATTCAAGTCTCCAATTGTAGATAGGAAATGGCGTCGATGGCCATATAATAGGATGCCGGGCCAAAGCCGGCAATAACGCCCTTGGCAACCGCCGAAATAAGCGAGGTATGCCGGAATGATTCGCGTGCATGAATATTCGACAAATGTACCTCAATAACGCCGCCGGGAAATAGCGCCAGCGCATCGCGCAATGCGACCGAGGTGTGGGTCAGCCCGGCAGCATTGATGATGATCCAATCTGCCGATCCGGCAACTGCCTGTATTTTGTCAATCAAATCCCCTTCCAGATTGGATTGAAACCAATCAATCCCCATATCTCTCTCTTCCGCCAATAGGCGGCATTTGGCTTCGATATCAGCGAGGGTATGATGCCCGTAAATATCGGGCTCACGCATGCCGAGCATGTTGAGATTCGGGCCGTTCAAAACTGCGATGTTAGATGTGTGGGCCATATGACATTTTTACACTTGTTTGAGGGGGTAAGAAAACAGCTTAGCCTTGTTTGGCGCGTTCATCAGCAATTAATCCGACAAGCTCATCAAGGCTGATGGCACCCGGAACGACAGTATCACCGATCACCAGAGCCGGCGTGCCATTCAGTGCCAGTGCCGCCGCCGCCTCGCGGGTGCGCTGGATGATAGCGGCTGTTTCCGCGCTTTCCATATCTTTTTGCAGCTGTGTGTTATCCAGCCCGGCCTGTTCTGCCACGCGCATCACCACATCATTGGTGATTTGCCCGCGATAACTCATCATGCCAATGTGATAATCAGCAAATTTATCCTGCATCTCAGCCGCGATGGCCGCTTGCGCCGCGACCAGCGAAGACTGGCTTAAAATCGGAAATTCCTTGATCACCAGACGGACATCCGGATTATCGCGCAACATCTGCTGGATCGGTTCAAAAACCCGTTTGCAATAGCCGCAATTATAGTCGGAAAATTCATATAGCGTAATGGCACCATCTGGATTGCCCATGACCGGATCACCCTGATCATCACGCACGCGGGACAGTCCGGCCTGTTTGCGTTCAGTTTCCTCGCGGGCGGCAAGCGCGATCAGCGTGTCGCGCACCACTTCTGGATTGTTCTGGATGAACTCTTTAATAATGCTATCGAGGGCGGCTCGATCTGATATGTCCAGCTCGGCCTTGGCAAGTTGAGGCAATGTGCTGGACAAAGCCAACAAAGAGCACAGGGCAATGATCACGCGCATGGCTGTATTCCCATCGGTTCAGATGCCGCAGCCTAGGGTGTTGCATCTGTTTTTTTTGATATGCTGACTATATAGAAAGCCATAGTTATTGCAAACCGTCACTTTGCTGCGGCACCATAGCGAAATAAAATATCATTGGCACGGTTCTGTAATTCATCACGCAGGTTTTCATAGGATAGGGTGCGGCGCGCCATTTTAATGGCTTGTTGTGTATCGCCCGTCAATAGTGCCTCTTCGGCAAGCGTCATGTCGGCATCGGCAAGCCGGCCTGCGCGCCCATAGGCAATGGCAAGCTGGCGGTGCGCAAAAGCCCATTTTGCTTCGCCGTTACGGGCTTTTTCCAGCGCTGATATCGCTTTGGTAAAATCATCCGCCCGGCCACCAGCAATTAAAGACCGGCCATAATTCAGCAGAATTTGTGGGCTGTCGGGACGCAGTGAGATTGCCGTTTCATAGGCAAGTGCGGAAGCATTTGGCTGTGCCATCGACAGCAAGATATCGCCGCGAAATTCATGGAAAAACGGATCGTCCGGCACCATGTCTATTAACCGGTCAATAACCGCAAGCGCCGCTTCCAGCTCGCCCCGGCGATAGCGTGCGATTGATCTGGCGTATAAATGACCGGGCACGGTCTCGTCAGTGAACTGCGTCAACACCGATTGTGGTGGCTCGACATAGGCGCGCAGTTTGGTCTTGAGCCGCGCAGCCAGCGTCAGTATATCATCGGCAAGTGGCGTGGCTTCGCGGTCTTTCCGGTTGACATGATCCTGATAAACGCCAAGTCGTTCGACCGCACCGGGATGCGTTTGGTAATAGCGCGACTGCCGGCTTTCGGGAAGCGCCCGCTGTGCCGCCATACGCTGCATCATGTCGCGTAATCCACTGGCTGAAATGCCGGTTTTATCGAGAAGTGACAAGCCTAACTCATCGGCAACGGCTTCGTCATAGCGAATGGTTTGCAGCAATTTTCTGGTGGCCTGATCCTGTCCACCGATCAATACACCAGCCGCCGCATCGCCGCCACCGCCGCCGGCGGCAATGGCAATAGCCGCCAGTGCCGCCAGTGCGTTCGCCGAATTGGCATCGGCAATGGCGGCGTCGCGGCGCGGCACATGACCCGCTTTTAAATGGCCAATCTCATGCGCCAGCACGCCAATAATTTCCTCAGTCGATTGCGCCTCTAACAGCAAGCCCGAATGCACGTAAATAATCTGCTTGCCGGCCACAAACGCATTGTAATTCGGGTCGATAATGATTCTGACAGCGATAGCACCGGGGGGGTATCCGGCGGCTTTGACAAGCGGTGCCATTAATTTTTGCAGACCGCTTTCAAGCTCGGTGTCACGGATCATGCCGGCAGATACGACGCCGGGCAGGCTGGCAAAAAGCAGCAGCACCACAAGGCGGACAGCATAATGTCGTATCATCAGCATCATATTCATCATCACGTCAATTACATAAATTTATGGTCTGTTTATGGCGGCTCTGTTATATCGGGTTTTTTGCAAAAACCAACCGCCCGTCCGTCGACACAGCATGGCATGGGTTCTCTGGACAAAACAATGACCTTAAAGATCGGCAAAACCAACCAGATTCCGGCTTTTCTTGCTATGCAAGTGATGCAGAATGCCCAGCATCTGGAAGCCGCCGGTCAGGACATCAAGCATCTTGAAGTGGGGCAGCCATCAACCCCGCCGCCCGCGGCTGTCAGCCGGGCACTCACCGCCGCGCTTGATCATACCGCGGCGCATGGCTATTCGGTGGCGCTTGGCCAACCGGTCTTGCGGCAGCGCATCGCCGCTCATTATCAGGACTGGTACGGGTTAAGCCCTGACTGGAATCATATTGCCATCACGCCCGGTTCATCGCTCGGCTTTGCAATTTCATTTTTGGCCGCATTTGACGCTGGCGATCATATCGCGATCGCAACGCCGGGTTACCCGGCATATCGCAATTTGATGGTGGCGTTGGGGTTGGTGCCGGATTTGCTGCCGGCACGTGCTGATCAACATTGGATGCCGGATCTGGACGCGTTGGAATCATCCGGAAATTTGCCTGACGGAATTTTGCTGGCCAGCCCGGCAAACCCGACAGGTGTGGTGATGAGTGATGATGATCTGCAAACAGTTTGCGGCTGGTGCGCGCGGCATGGGGTGCGGCTTATCATGGATGAAATTTACCATGGGCTGACCTATGGCAGGCGCGGCAGCAGTGCGCTGCAATTCAATCAGAATGCGATTATCATCAATTCCTTTTCCAAATATTTTTGCATGACAGGCTGGCGTTTGGGCTGGGTTATTTTTCCTGATGATCTTGTTGATAATGCTGAAAAAATATCTCAGAACCTGTTTATTTCGGCATCCACAATCAACCAATATGGGGCGGTGGCAGCGTTTGATTGCTATGCAGAGCTTGATGCGCATCTGCCGCGTTATGAGGAAAATCGCGACAGCTTGCTACGCGGATTGCCGAGCGAGTTTTTAGGTCAGCATGCACCGGCCGACGGTGCCTTTTATCTCTATGCGGATATCAGCGCGGTGAGCACTGATGCTGTCGCCTTTGCGCAACGTCTGCTTAATGAGGCTGGCGTCGCTGTCACGCCCGGTGTTGATTTCGATCGGGCAGAAGGGGTGCGATATCTGCGCTTGTCTTATGCTGGCAGTCACGCCACCATCAGCACCGCGATTGAGCGAATCAATCGCTGGCTGCCAACCGCAGGCTAGGCCAGCGCAAAAAACAGCGCCGGCCTTTCAGCTGTCATACCTAGTCGCTGCGCGACCACCATCCCCGTTTGCGGGCGGCCGGGTCTGCATTGCCAACCTCGATCACATCCTGTGGGGCAGAGCTGATTGGCGCGCGGTTTGCCGCTGCCGAACCAGCCTCAGCATCGCCATTCGCCGACGTTGTGCTGGTATCGCCGGCCGAGTTCGCATCACTTGCATCACTGGCCAGGCTGGCTGCGGCTTTTGTTGCCTTTTTTGGGCGCGTCGCCCGGGCTGGTTTTTTCGCTACAGCTTTTGGCTCTGCATCATCGGATGCCGCCGCGTCATTGGCCGCCGCGCTCGCCATTTTCGGCTTGCGGCCGCGTGCTGGTTTTTTCGCAACCGGCTTTGCCGTCTCGCTGCCAGCATCATCGCTGCCAGCATCATCGCTGCCAGCATCGGCGCTTTGTTTCGCCGGCTTTTTCGCGGCTTTTTTGCGGGTTGTTTTGCGTGCGGCTTTGCTGTCTTTCACCACCTCGCCATCATTTGCGGCATTTGCGGCATCTGGCGCGGCATTAACGGCTGATGTGCTATCGGCTGGTGACGGGTCGATCTGGCTTTTGGCGTTAGTCTCACCATCAGCGGTATCATTTTTCGCACCACGCCGACCGCGGCTGCGGCCTCGTGCTGGCTTTTTCGGTTTTGCATCCTCATCGTTTGGTGCGGACACAGCGTCATTGTCGCTTTCGGCATTGTCATTTTTGGCATTATCGCTTTTGGCGGCTGCATCCTCAGCCGTGCTGGCGTCAATTTGTTGCGCCTCCTCGCCATTGCGTTTGCCGCGCCGACGCCGACCCCCCCGACGTCCGCGGCGGCGGCGTTTTGGTTGGTCGCCATCGCCCGATTCATCATCGGTAAACTGACCATTACCATCAGCCGCATCGCTTTGATCATCGTCATCATCGCTGGCTTTAACCGGCTCGGTTTTTTGCACCCTGCGCTGATCTTGCCGGTTATTCTGGCGGGGCTGTGACTTGCCCTGAAAGCCCTCACGCTCGACACGATATTCCGGCGCGATCAAAGTATCATCTGAATGCAGTACAATGGTCAGGCCAAAGCGGCTTTCAATATCTGCCAATGAGATGCGTTTATGATTCAGAATGAATAGGGCAATGTCACGATGCACGGTGATGTGCAGAACATCCATTTTGCCTTTTTGCGCCTCATCCTCGATCGACCGCAGCACCTGCATGGCGGCCGTATCGATTGAGCGGACGCGGCCTGTGCCTTCACAATGCGGGCACAGATTGCTGATTGACTCATTGATGCTAAGGCGCAGGCGCTGGCGCGACATTTCGAGCAATCCAAAATGACTGATCGAGCCAATCTGAACACGCGCCCGGTCGTTGCGCATCGCGTCTTTCATGCGGCGTTCGACCGCGTTCTGGTTGCGGTTGTCTTCCATGTCGATGAAATCAACGACAATCAAACCAGACATATCGCGCAAGCGCAGCTGGCGGGCCAATTCATCAGCCGCCTCAAGATTGGTTTTTAGCGCGGTTTCTTCGATATTACGTTCGCGCGTCGACTTGCCCGAATTCACGTCAACCGCGACCAACGCTTCGGTTTGGTTGATCACCAGATAACCGCCGGATTTCAATGTGACCTGTGGGCTCTGGATCGTTTCCATCTGGCTTTCAACGTTGAAATGTTGAAAGATCGGCTGGCTTTCGGCAAATTTTTTGACGTTTTTCAGATGGCTGGGTATCAGCATTTTCATCTGGTTGCGGGCAATTTTATACGCCTCTTCGCCCTCGACCAAAACCTCGTCAACTTCGCTGGTATACATGTCGCGAATTGAGCGTTTGATCAGATCGCCTTCTTCATGGATCAGGCATGGGGCCTGTGATTCCAATGTGCGGTTACGGATTTCATCCCATAATTTAGATAGATAAGCATAGTCGCGGGCGATTTCTGTTTTCGTACGCTTGGCCCCGGCCGTGCGCACAATCACCGCCATGCCTTTGGCAATATCCAGCCCGCCAACGACCGTTTTCAGCCGTTTGCGATCAGCTGGGTTGGTGATTTTCCGGCTGACGCCCCCACCGCGGCTGTTATTTGGCATCAGCACACAATAACGTCCGGCAAGCGACAGATAGGTTGTTAATGCGGCACCCTTATTGCCGCGCTCTTCCTTGACAACCTGCACCAGCATGATCTGCTTGCGCGAGATGACTTCCTGAATTTTATATTTTTTTATCCGGCGTTTTGGACGAATATCCTCGTCTTCTGCACTCTCGCCGCCAACTGTCTCCGGCGCATCATCTTCGGGGGCATCTTCGGCTTCGTCGTCACTAACAGCGGTTTCTGCCTCAATCAGCGCTTCACGGTCTTCCACCGGGATTCGGTAATAGTCCGGATGAATTTCGCTAAATGCCAGAAACCCCTGACGATTGCCGCCATATTCAACAAAGGCAGCCTGCAACGAGGGTTCAACACGCGTCACTCTGGCAAGATATACATTGCCTTTTAATTGTTTGCGGTTCTCTGTTTCATAGTCGAAATCGTCAATACGGGTGCCACTAAGCAACACCACCCGGGTTTCTTCGGTTTGGCGGGCGTCGATTAATATACGCTTTGTCATAAAATTGTCTTTCCCCGGCCGGATCACTCTGTCGGTGCCAGCTATGTGGCGACGGCGCAGATGATGGCAGGCATGTTGTAGAAGGATGCAATGCGCAAAGACCGCCGACATCACAGGCCGCAATAGCATGGCGGCGCTGATCATATGTTTGGGCGTTGAAGGTCATTGGACTGATCCGATAGTTGTCACGTTACGCGGTTTGTTAGCCGGTGGTGCTGCCATGGTATGCGGGGCCGTTTGACGACCGCGTCGATTATTGATTTAATCGCGCTTTGGCGCATAGTGCGGCTGGGCAACGCCAGCAGGAATACATAAATAAAGGCGCTGATGAACATGAATTTCTCACTAATCCGGTCGCTTTTTGCCCGGCAAATGAAGTGAGAATATCCAAATCTCAACACCTTACATCTATCTATATATACGCTATTAAATGCATTTGCCAAGAAACTAATGCTCATTTTGCGATTTACCTGATTTTTACTTTGTTGCATTTGATGGATCGGCTAGGTTGCGAAGAATCAGATCATTTGGTTTCGACAGGACAGCGCGACTATGCCGGTGTTTAAAAGCATGCATGTGGGGTGCCGCTCTTCAGCCAACAGAGCCGACAGAACCGACAGGGCTGGCGGAGCCGAAATAGTTGGCCTTTGGTTTGCTGTCTGGCATTTTGGTCTTGCGATGCTGGCGCTGCTATGTTTTGGGCTGGGCATTGGTTTGGCGTCTGTGACCGCAGCCTCGGCACAAAATGCCGTCACCGGCATGCGGGTTGGCATGGTGACAATTGATGAGGCGCCGGGGCTGCGCCTTGTGGTCGAGACAGTTTCGCCATTACAGGCACAATTGTCGCTGCTGCGTGATCCCTATCGCTTGATCATTGATATGGCTGATACCAGCTGGCAAGTGACGACATTGCCACGACGCGGTGATTTGTCGGTTGGGCCGGCCAGCGCCTATCGTTTTGGTGTGCCGCAGCCCGATACCGGGCGGTTGGTCATTGAACTTGCGCAGCCAGCAGCCCCGGTGCGTGCATTTGTCCTGCCACCGGCGTCTGGCGGTCAGCGATTTGTCGTCGATCTTGTTGATGTGGGTGATACGGCCTTTATGGTGGCGGCGGCGGCACTCAAAAAGAATCCGGTTTTTAGTTTTGCGCAGATTCCGGCTGATGCAAAAACCGCCAGCAGCGCGACGACTGCCATCACCCGGCAAATGAAGCTGCCAAAATCAAAGTCAGCCTTATTAAGCAGGCGATCTGCCGGCACCGGCAAGGCGGCGACTGCCCCCCAAACAGTCCCAACGCGCAAGAACCGGCGCTGGGTTGTGTTTATCGATGCCGGCCATGGCGGCAAAGACCCGGGGGCGATTGGCAAAGCCGGTACGCTGGAGAAAAAAATCACCCTGGGCGCGGCGCGTGATCTGGCCAAAAAACTGCAGGCAACGGGAAAGATCCGACCTATTCTGGCGCGCAGTGACGACCGCTATCTGCGGCTTCGCGAACGTATCCGGCTGGCTCGCCGCCAGCAGGCTGATGTGTTTATCTCACTTCATGCTGACTCGGCGCATTCGAGCAAAGCCCGTGGCATATCGGTTTTTACGCTATCTGATACCGCATCTGATAAAGAAGCCGCGGCATTGGCGCGCAAGGAAAATAAAGCGGATCTGATTGGCGGGCCGGATCTAGGGGTTGAAGATCCCGACGCGGCGGGAGAACTGCTGCGCATGTTCCAGCGCGAATCGATGAATCAGTCATCGCAATTGGCGGCGGCTATATTGGCGCAAATCCGCGACATGCCGGGGGGTGACCGGCGTGGTCACCGGTTTGCCGGCTTTGCCGTTCTAAAAGCGCCGGACATGCCATCAGTGCTGGTCGAGATGGGGTTTTTGTCAAATCGTGAAGATGAAAAGAATTTGCGCAACCCTGCCTATATCAGCAAGCTGAACCAGCGGCTGACCACGGCGATCATAAATTATCTCACGGCCTATGGCCCGAAATAGTAACTCGAACCAGACTAGAGCCGATCGGGGCGGAACAAGATTTGCAGGATGGCTGCCACATATATGCCAAAATTGCCGCTTAGATAGGTACGATGTTTAGATTTATATCCTTTTTCATATCATTGGTGTTTTTGGGGGTGATTATCGCCGCCGGCATGGTGCTGTGGGTGTTTTGGACCTATGGGCGTGATTTGCCTGACTACCAACAGCTTGCCGATTATGAGCCACCGGTGGCGACGCGCATCCACGCTGGTGACGGGGCGTTGCTGGCCGAATATGCGAATGAAAAGCGGTTATTTGTGCCGGTGCAGGCGATGCCGCCCAAACTTGTCGAAGCATTCGTCTCGGCTGAGGACAAGGGGTTTTACCAGCATTTTGGCGTTGATTTGCGGGCTTTGATGCGCGCCGCCGTTACCAATATTATGAATTATGGTTCGGGCCGCCGCCCGATTGGCGCCTCGACGATTACCCAGCAAGTGACAAAGAATTTTCTGCTCAGCAATGAATTATCGATCGACCGCAAAATTAAGGAGGCCATTCTGTCGCTTCGGATGGAACGCGCCTTTAGTAAAAATCAGATTTTAGAGCTTTATCTGAACGAAATTTATCTCGGCATGGGCAGCTATGGTGTTGCCGCCGCGGCGCTGAATTATTTTGATAAACCTCTGGATCAACTGGCGCTGGCTGAAATGGCCTATTTGGCGGCGCTGCCAAAAGCCCCGAATAACTATCATCCGGAGCGCAATAACCGTGCTGCCATTGCCCGCCGCAACTGGGTGTTAGATGAAATGTGGCAGAATGGTTATATCACCGCTGATCAGGCCGAAACGGCGAAATCCGAACCGTTGGAGCTGCAACGCCAATCAGGTTTTGACTCGGCAAATGCGCCGTATTTCACCGAAGAAGTCCGTCGCCAGCTGCTGGCGCAATTTGGCCAGACAGCGCTGTATGGCGGCGGCTTATCAGTGCGCACGACGCTAGATCCGCATTTGCAGCAACTGGCTGATGATGCGCTGGAGCGGGGGCTAGAGGCGCTTGATCGCCGGCAGGGTTGGCGCGGCCCACTCGGGCAGATGCAGGATGGTGCCGATATTGATGCCACGCTTCAATCCTACACGGCAAAACTGCGCCCCAATCACTATGCTGCGCTTGTCACCAAAGTGAGCCGGCGTTCAGCTGATATTTATGTGCAGGGCCGCAATGCCAGAAT
>JADHLR010000117.1 GCA_016780525.1 Candidatus Puniceispirillum sp. | reverse complement strand
GAGTGCGCGGCTGCATTGGCCGAACGCACCAACGAATTATTATGAGGAGCAAAAGCATGTTTGGCGGTTCATTTAGTATACTGCATTGGATTGTGGTGTTGGCAGTCGTCTTGCTGCTGTTTGGCGGTCGCGGCAAGGTATCAGCCATCATGGGTGATTTCGGCAAAGGTTTGCGCAATTTCAAAACCGGTCTAAAAGGCCCGGAGGCGGAAGACGCAGAAGACGAGGCGGCTGAGGCGATCGAAGACGCCCCACGCCCGGCAAAAAAGGCCGCAGCAAAGAAAGCCCCAGCCAAGAAAGCCTCGACAAAGAAAGCGGCTAGCAAAAAAGCTAGCGCCAAGAAGTAGGCGCTAGGCCTGCCTTATGCTTGATATCGGTGGCTGGGAATTTTTAATTGTTGCCTTTGTGCTGCTCATGGTCGTCGGGCCAAAGGAGTTGCCGAAAATGCTGCGCGGTTTCACCCGTGCGATGCGGCAGGTGCGGTCAATGGCGTCTGAATTTACCCGCGGCATGGAAGATTTGGCCACCGATAGTGAACTTGGTGATCTGAAAAACACCATCGCCGATGTCAAATCTGGCAATTTAACGGGCATTGCCGATAAAATAGACCCGGCCGGCGAGTTAAAAGAGTCGGTGGCTGAGATAAAATCCAGTGCCGACCTCGATGCCACCTCGGGCGAATTGGCCGGTTTGAAAGATGTTGGTGACGAGACCAGTCAACAAATGGCATCAGCGACGAAACCTGATGCAGGCGCTAAAAAATCAGCAAAAGCTAAAGCTGCGAAGAAGAAGAGTTAACCCAAATGGCGGATCAGCAAGCGGCATCTTCTGATATTGACGAAGGGCGGATGTCGCTCATCGATCACCTGACCGAATTACGCAACCGTCTTGGCATCGCTTTGGCTGCCTTTATCCTGTTGTTTTTGGTCAGTGTTGCGCCCTGGCCGGGGACAACCAGCAGCAGCATCGCCTATTATGTCTTTGTGTTTTTGCAGGCACCACTGGCCGAGATATTAGAGGCAAAAGGTGGCGGCCGGATGATTTTTACCGCGCTGCATGAAGGCTTTTTCACGCAGATCAAAGTTGGATTTTTCACCGCGCTGTGCATCACCTTTCCAATTTTCAGTATTCAAATATGGAAATTTATCGCGCCCGGACTCTATAAAAACGAAAAACAGGCGTTTTTGCCGTTCCTAATCGCTACGCCGGTGTTATTCATGGCTGGCGCGGCGATGGTTTATTATGTCGTCACACCGATGGCATGGGGATTTTTTGTGTCATTTGAAATGGGCGGCTCTGCCGGTGCACTGCCGATCGAACTGGAACCGCGGATCAGTGAATATTTATCGCTGATGATGCGGTTGATTTTTGCCTTTGGACTGGCCTTTGAGTTGCCGGTCGTTTTGCTGCTGCTGGCACGCGCCGGGCTGGTAACGTCGGAGGGACTTGCGGAAAAACGTAAAATAGCCATTGTTGTTGCATTCGTCGTGGCCGCGATCCTGACACCGCCTGATGTGATTTCACAGCTTCTTTTGGCGGTGCCGATCATCCTGTTATATGAGTTGTCAATTTTTGGTGCGCGTCTGGTGGCGCCGCCATATAAAGATGATTTTGGCGACGATTAAATATTTTGTGCGACGCTTGAACGCGCCCATCCTCTTGTTGAACGGTAAATCCTGATCATGCATGACATACGTTTTATCCGCGACCATCCCGAACAATTTACCGCAGCCATGCAACGTCGTTCGGTGGCGGTCACGGCTGATCAAATTCTCGACATAGATCGCAAAAGACGCGCCCTGCAATCGGCAATTCAGGACATGCAGTCACGCCGTAACGCAGCGTCAAAACATATCGGGGCACGCAAGGCCAAAGGCGAAGATGCCGATGATCTGATCGCCGAGGTCAACCGCATTAAAGCCGAATTGCCCGAGCTCGAAAACGAAGAAATGGCGCTTGCTGAAACGCTGGACGGCTATTTGCTCGAACTGCCAAATATTCTTGATGAATCGGTTCCCGATGGCGTTGATGAGGCCGATAACAGCCTGATACGCACGGTCGGCACAATTCCAACATTTAATTTTGTCCCGCAGGATCATGTGGCGATTGGTGAGGCACTGGGGCAGATGGATTTTGCCCTTGGCGCAAAGCTGGCTGGCGCCCGTTTTGTTGTTCTGTCCGGACAATTGGCGCGGCTGGAACGTGCGCTTGCCAGCTTTATGCTGGATACGCATACCCAGCAATTTGGCTATCTTGAGACATTGCCGCCAGCTTTGGTGAATAGCAAAACCATGACCGGCACCGGCCAATTGCCAAAATTTGCCGAAGATCTCTATAAAACCGACGATAAATGGCTGATCCCTACAGCCGAGGTGCCACTGACCAATATTGTGGCTGATGACATATTAGAGGCAGCGCGACTGCCTCTGCGGATGACCGCCTATACCCAGTGTTTTCGGTCAGAAGCCGGGTCGGCTGGCCGCGACACACGCGGCATGATACGCCAGCATCAGTTTTCAAAAGTTGAGCTTGTATCGATCTGTCATCCGGATCACGCAGCCGATGAGCTGGAACGCATGACAAATTGTGCTGAAACCATCCTGCAATCATTGGAATTGCCGTACCGGGTGATCAAGCTATGCAGTGGCGACACCGGTTTTTCGGCGCAACAGACCTATGACATTGAAGTCTGGCTGGCAGGTCAGGATGACGGCCGGGGCATGTATCGCGAAATATCATCCTGTTCAAATTGCGGGCCATTTCAGGCGCGCCGGATGCGGGCGCGGTTCCGCGATGGCGAAAGCGGCGAGACCCGTTTTGTGCATACGCTCAATGGTTCCGGGCTTGCTGTAGGACGCACCTTGATTGCGGTTTTGGAAAATGGCCAGCAAAGTGATGGATCGGTGGTTTTGCCCAAGGCATTGCACAGCTATATGGGAACAGATCGTCTGCAGCCGATGGCGTCAAATTGATGGATATGCAGGCACACAAGCCGGTTGGCCGCATTCTGCTCAGTAATGATGATGGTATTGATGCGATTGGCCTCAAAATTCTGTATGATATTGCGACGCAACTCAGCGACGATGTTTGGGTGATTGCCCCCACTGAAAACAGGTCAGGCGCTTCGCGGTCGATCACGCTGCGCCGCGATGTGGTGATCCAGCAGCTAGGGCCGCAACGCTATAGCTGTTCTGGTACGCCGGCTGATTGTATTATATTCGGAATGTCGCAGATTATTGACCGCCAGCCGGATCTGGTGCTGACCGGCATTAATCATGGCATGAATGTCGCCGATGACATTTTATATTCGGGCACGGTTGCCGGCGCGATGGAAGCGGCCTTGCTTGGCGTGCCTGCCATCGCCCTGTCGCAACGTCACGGCCGCGACGAGATTGCCGATTATGCCGCCAGCCAGCGTTTTGGCGTGTCGGTGATACGACATTTGCTGGGTGTTGGCATTCCCGAACGCATGGTGATGAATGTCAATTTCCCCAAAACCGATGTCGAGCATATTAAAGGCATAAAACCAGCCTATCTTGACCGGCATAAGCTGGGCGATGTGATTGTCGCTGGCGATGGCCCGCATCATTTCCGGCTTGGACCGCTGCATAGCGATCCGCAAAAATCGGCCGGCAGCGACCGCGCGGTTCTTGATGATGGCTGGATCTCGCTGACGCCGTTAATTATGGATGTTACTGCACAGGATCTGATGGCGTCATTAACGCCAAGCCCATTGACGCCCGAACCTGTATAATATCAGGGGTTGTGCCATGCAGGAATTTCACACCGAAAAAGCGCAATTGATTATGACTTTGCGCGGGCAGGGGATCGGTGACGCGACGGTTTTATCGGCGCTGGAATCGGTGCCGCGAGAGCTGTTTGTGCCGCCAGCTTTACGTCAGCATGCGTATGAAAACGCATCACTGCCGATTGCTCTCGATCAAACCATCAGCCAGCCCTATGTGGTGGCACGGATGACCGAGGCATTGCGCCTGACGGGCCGTGAGCGCGTTCTCGAGATTGGCTGTGGCAGTGGCTATCAGGCGGCAGTTCTGACCTATTTATGCCGCCGGGTTTATTCGATGGAGCGCCTCAAACCGCTGCTTGTTGATGCCGAAAACAGGCTGCGTGATTTGCGCATTTCAAACATTAGCCTGCGACATGGTGACGGCGTAAAAGGCTGGCCCGAAGCGGCACCATTTGACCGCATCATCCTGACATGCGGCAGTGCAAAAATTCCTGACATTTTGTTGCAGCAATTGAAAATTGACGGCATCATGGTGGCGCCTGAGGGAGCTGACAGCGCACAGCAGCTTGTTGTGATTACGCGTCGTGAGAGCGGTTTTGAACGCGAGGTTTTAATGCCGGTCACCTTTGTGCCGCTAATTGAGGGATGTTAACCATGCGACACTGGATAGCAAACGCAAATACTGCAAAATCATCTCTATCCGGTATCTTACTGGGAAGCGCTCTGCTGGGAAGCATCCTGCTTTTGGCTGGTTGCGGCCCTAATCTGAGCTTGAGCCGCGCCACACCAGCGCCGGTCACGGTTGCCCCGCTGCGTCAAGCTGTTGAAGCCGTGCCGGCCAGCGGCCGGGTGCAGGTCCGCGCCGGTGACAGCCTGTATGACATTGCGACCCGTTATCAGGTGACTCCGCAATCGGTAATACAGGAAAATAATCTGCTTGCGCCGTATAATTTGCGCGTCGGGCAAAGCCTGAAAATTACGCCGCCGCGCGTACATGTTGTGCGGTTTGGCGACTCGGTCAATCTGATCTCGCAACGCTATGCTGTCAGCCCGTTTCAGCTTGCCCAGCTGAATAATTTACAGGCACCGTTTGAACTGACCGTTGGCCAGCGGCTACAACTGCCGATGAGCCTTGATTTTAGTGTTCTGGACAGTGGTGTGCCAGAGGGTGCCAGCACCGCAACTGTCGCACCAGCCCCAACAAAAACCGCTGTGCCCCGGAAAAAATTTGTCGCGCCACAATTAGGGCAGGGCGTGTTCAGCTGGCCTGTT
>JADHLR010000012.1 GCA_016780525.1 Candidatus Puniceispirillum sp. | reverse complement strand
TGCGGTGATTGCTGGCTTGCAGAATTATGCATTATTCCATGGGTCGCCCCCGTGGCAGGCGATACCCGTAACCATTGACGGGCTTGAAGATTATCTCTGATCGCCGGCAACGCGCCAATCCCAGCCAAAAAAATCTCAGCCAAAAAAAATCTCAGGCAAATAGGCGCATCCCCAAAAGTGCCACCACCAAAAGCAAGCCGGCATCACGATTAGAGCGGAACAGACGCAAAGCTGTGGCTGCATTGGCGCTGTCTAATTGCTGTAACTGGCGGGCAAGATGTAGCCCCATAAGGCAGAGCCCGAGCAGCCAGAAATCAATGCCAAATTTGAGATAGAACCCAAGCGATAGCATCAGCAGAGCCAGTCCGTATGCTGCGCCGACGGCGGTTTTGTGATGCCCGGCAAAGGCAAGCGCCGATGATTTGATGCCAATGGCGGCATCGTCAGCCATATCCTGAACCGCATAAATCGTGTCATAGCCAAACACCCAGGCGACGCAACCGGCATAGATACATAGGATCGCCGCATCTGGCAGCGCGCCGGTGGCCGCCGCCCAGCCAAGCGGAACCCCCCAGGAAAATGTCAGGCCAAGAACAAATTGCGGGAACCAGGTGACGCGTTTGGCCAGCGGGTAGAGGATCACCAGCGGAATTGCCGCCAGCCCGACATAAATCGCGGTGACGGGTAGTTGCCATAAAATACCAACACCAATAAGCCCCAAAATGCCCAAACATAGAAACGCGGTGCCAACCGAGATGGCACCTGATGCCAATGGTCGTTGCTGCGTGCGCTCAACCTGTTGGTCGAGCCGCCGATCCCACAAATCATTGATGATACAACCAGCAGAACGGGTGATAACGGCGCCCATCCAAAACAATGCCATCAACCCGAACATCGAGGTAACAGAAGGCGCACCAATGGCAATCACCCACCAGCCCGGCAACAGCAGCAACCACCAGCCAATCGGCCGGTCAAAGCGACCAAGATAGATAAAGCGATGCCATGACTGCGGTAATATCCGCCACCATCCGGTCGCCGGCATGTCGCTATGGTGCGGTTGATGGGGGTCTGGTTTTGACATAACTGTAACTGATAGCCAAGCTTGTGTGAAAAGCCAACCAGATTTGCCAAGCGCCGGTGCGCGGTGTCTTGTCTTGTTTCGGGATCACGCTTACAACCTCATAATGAACGCAGATCACGTAAAAACCCGATTATTTGTCGATATGCCGCTGGCAGCAGACAGCCAGCTGTCGCTGTCCGATGCGCAACGCCATTATCTTGTCAATGTGATGCGACTGGGCACGGGCGCATCGCTGGCATTGTTTAATGGCGCAGATGGTGAATGGGCCGGGCATATTACCGAAATTGGTAAAAAACAATGCACCATCACCGTCGAATCGCAGTTGAAGCCGCAAGTAAATTGCCTTGATCTGTGGTTGCTATTTGCCCCGGTGAAAAAGGCCCGACTTGATTTTATCGCGCAGAAAGCGAGCGAATTGGGGGTCAGCTGTATCTGGCCGGTGCGCACCGATTACTGCCAGATCAGCCGGGTCAAGGATGAACGGCTGGCAGCCAATGCGATTGAGGCGGCGGAACAGACAGAACGTATGGATATTGCCGAAATCCGCGAATTTGCCGGGCTGTTTTCGGTGCTTGATCAGATTGAGAACGAGCGCTTGCTGATTTGGTGTGATGAGTCCAGTGCCGGCAGTCCGGCGCATAATATCGCGGTGGCATTACAGGGCGCGCCAGCGCATAGCAAAGCGGCGATTCTGATTGGCCCGGAGGGCGGGTTTTCACCGGCTGAACGAAAACGGTTAAACAGCTTGAAGAATTGTTTGAAAATTTCGCTTGGCACGCGCATATTGCGGGCGGATACAGCAGCCATCGCTGCGCTTTCTTGTTACCAGTCTATCTGTGGCGATTGGAACGGCGAAATATCTGGCTAGATCAGCCCGGTATTTCAGCACAAGGATATAATCAGGAGCGTAAGCCTATGGCGAACCATAGCACAGTGATTACTGATACCGCGCAGCTTGTCGATTGGGTGGCTGCCGGTGCCAAACCCAAAGCCGACTGGCGCATTGGCACTGAACATGAAAAGATTCTGTTTCACCGGGCCGATTTCAGGCCGGTTGCCTATGACGGCGCAGATGGCGTCGGTGCCTTGCTCGGGTCGCTCTGTAGCCAGATTGGCGAAAAAGCCCAGCCGATCATGGAAAAAGGCCATATCATCGGTCTTAAAGATGGTGATGGTGGATCTGTGACGCTGGAGCCGGGCGGGCAATTGGAATTATCCGGCGCGCCGCTTGTCAATCTGCATCAGACATGCGCTGAAACCGGACGTCATCTGAAACATATGCGCGCCGTGACCACAGCGCTTGGCCTCGGCATGCTGGGCGTCGGTTATCAGCCAAAATGGGCGCGGCGTGATATTCCATGGATGCCAAAAGGCCGCTATAGAATTATGCGCGACCATATGCCAAAGGTGGGCCGGTTTGGTCTTGATATGATGTTGCGGTCTTGCACGGTGCAGGTCAATCTTGACTATAGTGACGAGCCCGATATGCGGCGCAAATTCCGTACATCACTTGCCCTGCAACCGGTGGCAACAGCATTGTTTGCCAATTCCCCGTTCCGCGATGGCAAACCATCCGGCTTGCTGTCGACCCGCGCCGAGGCCTGGACCGACACCGATAATGCGCGGTGCGGGGTGCCGGCATGTGTCTTTGATGCGGGTTTCGGTTATCAGCAATGGATCGATTATATTCTTGATGTGCCCATGTATTTTCTGCATCGCGGCGAAGATTATATCGATGTGGCCGGACAGTCATTCCGCGATTATTTGGCGTCACGCCTTGCCGGGTTCGAAGGTATGCCGCCGAATATGGCAGATTTTGAAGACCATATCACCACCGCATTCCCCGAAGTCCGGCTGAAACAGTTTCTGGAAATGCGCGGCGCCGATAGTGGGCCATGGGCCAATATCTGTGCCTTGCCAGCGTTTTGGGTGGGGCTTTTATATGATGAAGAGTCTTTGGCCGAGGCCGAAGCGCTGGCCAGCCATATCACCCCTGATGATGTGATGAATGCAAGGCTTTCGGTCGCCACGAACGGCTTGAATGGCCAGCTTGCCGGCGAAGATGTGCATAAGCTGGCAACGCGGTTGCTGGAGATCGCAACCGCCGGGCTGCGGCGGCGTGGCATTTGTGACGATGGTGGCAATGATGAAACCGGATTTTTGCAGCCATTGAAAAGCATTATTGAATCGCGAAAAACGCCGGCAGAGGTGATGCTTGAATTGTATCATCAGGACTGGAATCAGGATATTGATCAGGTGTTTACCGCAAATCAATATTAGGTAAGCTGCCGTTTTACACACCGGTGCGCGGCCCCGCTGGCCTGCGAGACCGGCATTTGAAAAAGAGTGTTTCATGCCTGTCTTGCTTCTTGTTGTTTTCATAAATTTTGTCGGCATCGGGGCGTTGATCCCGGTTCTGCCCTACACGGTAATTGAAACGTTGGGGCTGTCAGCAACGGTGATGACATTGCTGCTGGCGTCCTTTGCCATGGCGATGTTTCTATCGAATCCGCTGTTGGGCCGGCTGTCTGACAAAATTGGCCGACGCCCGGTGTTGATTGCCAGTCTTTTTATCAATGCGCTGGCGCATCTGTGGTTCGCATTTTCCGATGATATTCTACAGATGTTTGCGGCGCGTATTCTGGCCGGGCTGGCAGCTGGTAACACCGGGGTGATTCAAGCCATCATCGCGGATCGTGTGGGATCGGCTGATCGGGCGCGTTATATGGGATTGTTTGGCGCGGCAATTGGTACCGGCTTTGTGGCTGGCCCGGCACTTGGTGGGTTGCTGAGCGGCATTGGCAGCGGGCCATTGCATCAGGCGCCGTTTTTACTGGCAGCTGGATTCTCTTTTCTGGCGCTGGTGTTATCGATCCGCATCGAGGAAAGCGCCAGCATGCAGCCAGCGTCCGCATCGCCAAAACAGACATTGATCCCCCGCATCGCGGGCATGCTGCGTAGCCCGCTGGCATTGTATGCGGTGGCGTTCTTTTGCCTGAATCTGTCCTTTGCACAGGTGGAAGCGTCATTTGTCCTGTTGCTGCGCGATTATCTTGGCTTTGGGGCGCGCCAGACCGGCTGGCTGTTCACCTATATTGGCGTATGTATCATCCTTGTGCAGGCCGGGTTGATCAATATCGCGGTGCGCCGTTTTGGTGAGGTCGGCACGGTCGGATTTGGCGCCAGCCTGTTGGTCATCGGACAGCTTTTGACCGTTGTCATGGCGTTGGGGTTGCTGATTGGCAATGACTATCCGCTGGTGCAAATGGTGGTTGCGACCACCGCCGTTTGTTTCGGGTTTGGCTTTAGCAATCCGGCATTGTCTGCAGCGGCAAGCAATGCTGCTGGCGCGGCAACTATGGGTGGCGCGCTTGGCACCGTACAGGGGTTTGGCTCATTAGGTCAGGTTGGCGGGTTGGTATTGGCTGGCCCGTTATATCACCTTGGCGGCGCTCAATATTCATTTGGCTTTGGCGCGGTGATCACATGTATTTTGCTGACAATTGCGCTTTATCTGCGCCGCCAGCCGGCGTCTGCATAAAGCGATCCGCCGATCAGGCGGCTTCGGTGCCACCAACAGTGATGCCGCCCATTTTGACAGTCGGTTGGCCGACGCCGACAGGCACGCTTTGGCCAGCTTTGCCGCAGGTGCCGATGCCACTATCGAGCTTGCTATCATTGCCAATCATGGTGATTTTCGACATCGCGTCCGGGCCGTTGCCAATCAGCGTTGCGCCTTTTATCGGCGCGCCGATTTTGCCATTTTCAACAAGATAGGCCTCGGCCGCGGCAAACACAAATTTGCCAGAGGTGATATCAACCTGCCCACCGCCAAAGTTAACCGCATAAATACCTTTTTTGATGGAGCTGACAATTTCTTCCGGATCATCCGTGCCATTGTCCATAAATGTGTTGGTCATGCGCGGCATCGGGGCATGCGCATAGGATTCGCGGCGGCCATTGCCTGTTGCATCGACGCCCATCAGCCGGGCATTCTGCCGATCCTGCATATAGCCTTTCAAAATGCCATCTTCGATCAATATATTGCGGCGGCTTGCGGTGCCTTCATCATCAATGGTAATCGAGCCCCGCCGGTCGGCTATGGTGCCGTCGTCAATAACGGTCACACCTTTGGCGGCAACCTGCTCGCCGACTTTGCCGCTGAACACCGACGTGCCCTTGCGGTTGAAATCACCTTCAAGCCCATGGCCAACAGCTTCATGCAGCATGACGCCGGGCCAGCCAGCGCCTAGCACCACTTCCATCTCGCCAGCCGGTGTCGGCACCGAATCGAGATTTAGCACGGCAATGCGCAACGCCTCGTCAACCTGACTTTGCCAGGATTCTGGCGTCAGCCACTGGTCGAGCATAACGCGGCCACCGGCACCGGCGCCGCCCGATTCCATCCGTCCATTTTCCTCAACCGCGACCCAGACATTGATCCGCACCAACGGACGAATATCGGCCATGCGGGTGCCATCGGCGCGCATGATCTGCACCGCCTGCCATGACCCGGCAAGGCTGGCATTGACCTGTTTGACGCGGCTGTCTGCGGCGCGCGCATAGCTGTTAATCTCTTGTAATAGATTAATTTTTGTTTCGAATGAGGTATGACTCAGCGGGTTGTCGCCGGAATAAAGCGGCGCGTTACTGCCAGCGGCTGGCGCCAATGCGGCCTGACCGTGATAGCCTTTGGTCACGGCGGACACACTGTCA
The DNA here is from genome assembly GCA_016780525.1 of Candidatus Puniceispirillum sp. Classification (GTDB taxonomy): domain Bacteria; phylum Pseudomonadota; class Alphaproteobacteria; order Puniceispirillales; family Puniceispirillaceae; genus UBA3439. Next base: position 15,471 of record JADHLR010000012.1, on the reverse strand, counting down.
ACCGCGCGTTTCAACGCCGATTCGGATAATTCACCAGCATGCGCATAGCCATGCGCGTCGCCAGCAACAGCCCGCAAGCCAAAACCACTGGATTGGTCATAGCTGGCGGTTTTCAGGCGGCCATCGTCAAACATCAGCATTTCAGAATGGCGCATTTCAAGGAACAATTCGCCATCGTCTCCCGATGCCAGCGCATCGCTGACAATTTTTTGGGTGCGCGCCAGATCCAGTCCGGTTTTGTCGAAGAATATGGCGTCGGTCTGTTGCAGAAGATCCATGAAATAACCTTTAAACACAGTGTGTTGACAAAATTGTTTTGATATATTCGCTTCTAATGAGATGGGTGGTTTCTGCAGAAAATTCAAGCCATTCTCTTGGTTTTCTTATCGGCTTTTTTCAGTCAGACCGGCAATTTGGCGGAACCAGTCTTTAGAAAAATCAAAAAATTTAAAAATTTATAGCGACAGGCTGCCGCACGGGGGTTTTCTATCACCGCGAAACAGTCTAAACAGAGCGAAACTTTACTGGTGGCTGTCATTGTTACCAGCATGGTTTTTTGATCTTTTGTGATGGATCATGTTTTTGGGAGAGGAATCCATGCCATTTACGGCTTATGTCCGCACAGCCATTGCGCGGGTCACGATCGCTGGGCCTTCCAGCAAATTTATTATTTTAGCACTTGCCAGTCTGGCCGGGGTGATGCTGGCATCTGCATCGCACGCCGCAGCGCCGCAGCCATGGCAGCTCAATCTGCAGCCGCCTGCCGGCTCGATTGCGGAAATGGCGACAGATCTGCATAATTTACTGCTGGTTGTCATCACCGCCATTTCGCTGTTTGTGCTGGCTTTGCTGATTTATGTCGGGGTGCGCTTCCGCGCCGCGCGCAATCCAAAAGCGTCGCAGACATCACATCATACAGTGATTGAGATTTTGTGGACTGTGATACCGGTGCTGATTCTGGTCGGCATCGCAGTGCCGTCATTCCGCCTGCTTTATTACACGGATCGGACAGCCGATACCGATATGGTGATCAAGGTAAGCGGTAACCAGTGGTATTGGAACTACACCTACCCGGATGAAGGCATCACTTTTGACAGCTACATGGTTGATGAAGCCGATTTGCAGCCGGGCCAGACACGTTTGCTCAGTGTTGATTACCCGATGGTTGTGCCCGAAGGCACCCGTATCAAGCTGCTGATCACCGGCAATGATGTGATGCATTCATTCTTCGTGCCATCGCTTGCTGTGCAGATTTACGCCTTTATTGGACGCACCAATGAAGCGTGGATTGATGTGCCGGTGGGGACACAGACATATTATGGTCAGTGCAACCAAATCTGCGGCACCAATCATGCCTACATGCCAATAGAGATCAAGGCGGTGCCAAAGGACGAATATGCTGCCTGGCTTGAAACTGCCAAACAGGAATTTGCCATGGACATGCCGGACGCGACGAACAGCGCGCTGAAGCTGGCATCTGCTAATTAACCCAGAAAAGAGGATTTAACTATGAGTGCGCAAGCCCACGCAGACCACGGTGCTCCTTCAAGTTTTGTACGCCGTTGGCTTTACTCGACAAATCATAAAGACATCGGGACGATGTATCTGGTGTTTGCCATCCTTGCCGCCTTTATTGGTGGTGGCATGTCAATCTACATGCGGATGGAATTGATGAACCCGGGTGTTCAGTACATGGAAAGCGGCCATGTCTGGAACGTATTCACCACCGCACATGGCCTGATCATGGTGTTTTTTGTGGTGATGCCCGGGCTGATTGGTGGTTTCGGCAACTGGTTTGTGCCGATCATGATCGGGGCGCCGGATATGGCGTTTCCGCGGATGAATAACATCAGCTTCTGGCTGTTGCCGCCGGCATTTATTTTGCTGCTGCTCTCAGCTGTGATGGATGGTGGTGCCGGCGTTGGCTGGACAATTTATCCGCCATTGTCATCGACCGCCGGTTCACCCGGCATGTCAATGGATCTGGCGATCTTCTCACTTCACCTTGCCGGTGTATCCTCGATTCTTGGTGCCGCTAACTTCATTACCACGATCTTTAATATGCGCACGCCGGGGATGACATTGCACAAGATGCCGTTATTTGCATGGGCAATGCTGATCACCGCATTTTTGTTGCTGTTGGCTGTGCCGGTCTTGGCGGGCGCTATCACCATGCTGCTGACCGACCGTAACTTTGGCACAACCTTCTTCATTCCAGAGGGCGGCGGCGATCCGATCTTGTTCCTGCACCTGTTCTGGTTCTTTGGTCATCCCGAAGTGTATATTATGATTTTGCCAGCCTTTGGTATCGTCAGCCATATCATCTCGACCTTCTCGAAAAAGCCGGTATTTGGTTATCTCGGCATGGCCTATGCGATGGTGGCGATTGGTTTTGTTGGCTTTATTGTGTGGGCACACCACATGTATACAGTCGGGCTTGATGTCGATACGCGGGCCTATTTCACCGCCGCCACGATGGTGATCGCGGTGCCGACAGGGGTGAAAATTTTCTCATGGATCGCGACCATGTGGGGTGGGTCAATTACCTTCCGCGTACCAATGCTGTGGGCGATTGGGTTTATCTTCCTGTTCACCGTAGGCGGGGTAACCGGGGTGGTGTTGTCAAATGCTGGCCTCGATATCGTCCTGCATAACACCTATTATGTGATTGCTCACTTCCACTATGTGCTGTCGCTTGGTGCGGTGTTCGGCTTGTTTGCCGGTTTCTATTACTGGTTCTCCAAAATGACCGGTTATGAATATTCGGAAACGCTCGCCAAGCTGCATTTCTACGTCACATTTATTGGTGTTAACCTGACATTCTTCCCGATGCATTTTTTGGGTCTGGCGGGCATGCCACGTCGCTACATCGACTATCCAGACGCGTTTGCCGGCTGGAATCAGGTGGCGTCAATCGGCTCATATATCGGTGGTCTCGGGGCAATCCTGTTCCTCGTGGTGATTATCGAAGCCTTCCTCAAAAAGCGTCGTGCCGAAGCCAACCCATATGGTGAAGGGGCGACAACACTGGAATGGCAGGTGGCTTCACCGCCGCCGTATCACACCTTTGACGAACTGCCAAAAGTGAAATAAGGCAGCCTGTTAGTGAAAAGGGCATTTTGATGGCGCTTACGTCGCAACAACAACTGGCTGGAGCCGCCGACGGTTTGTTTGAACCGTCGGTTGGCCATTTCTGGTCATTGTTAAAGCCGCGGGTGATGAGCCTGGTGGTGTTTACCGGATTTGCCGGCATGTATGTCGCACCGGGAAGCCTGCATCCGCTGTTATTCGCCATCGCGCTTTTTGCCATTGCTGCCGGTGCTGGTGCATCGGGGGCGATTAATCAATGGTATGATCGTGATATTGATGCGGTCATGAGCCGTACCAAAAGCCGGCCGATTCCGGCTGGATTTATGGCACCGGCCGAGGCGTTGACGCTTGGCTTGGTGGTGTCGGCGCTGTCGGTTTTGCTGTTGGGGCTGGCGACGAACTGGCTGGCAGCCAGTCTGCTCGCTTTCACCATCTTTTTCTATGCGGTGGTCTACACGGTCTGGCTAAAGCGGCGGACGCCGCAAAATATTGTCATTGGTGGCGCCGCCGGTGCATTCCCGCCAATGATCGGTTGGACCGCTGTGACCGGCACATTGTCAATCGAACCATTGCTGCTGTTTGCCATTATCTTTATGTGGACACCGCCGCATTTTTGGGCCTTGGCACTGGTCAAAAACGAAGATTACACCCGGGCCAAAATCCCGATGTTGCCGGTGGTATCTGGCGCTGTTGAAACCCGCCGGCAAATCGTCATTTATGCGGTTTTAATGGCGCCTTTGGCGGTTGTGCCATCCTTTATCGGCATGACCTCGCTGGCCTATGGTGTTGTCACCGGGTTGGCCGGGGCGGTGTTTGTCGGGTTGAGCCTGAAACTGTGGGCCAATGGCAGTGATAAAACTGCCATGCAGCTTTTTGGCTATTCGATATTATATCTGTTTTTGGTGTTTTTAGGTCTGGTCATCGACCGGTTTGCCGCTGCTTGGGTGGGTGTATGATGGAACAGCGTAAACAACCCAAAACAGCCACTGAAATGCAGCATATGCGCAAAGGGCGTAATTGGGTGCTGTTAGGGATTATTGCCGGGCTGGTGGCTTTGTTTTACCTATTGACCCTGATCAAGGTCGGGGGCGCATCATGACCACAGCGCATGTGCCAACGGTGCGATTTTCTGGCAACCGGCGGACATTGGTTATACTGGCAACCGTCGTCGCATTTATGGTGGGCATGGCCTATGCGTCGGTGCCGCTATATAAGCTTTTCTGTCAGGTTACAGGATATGGTGGTACGACCCAGGTGAGCGCCGATGCAGCCACGCATGTTGTGTCAAACCACCCGGTCACGGTGCGGTTTGATGCAAATATTAACCGCGGGCTAGCGTGGAAATTTGAGCCCGTTGATCGGCCTGTGACGGTAAAACCCGGTGAAGAGGTTATCATCAATTACCGGGCGACAAATATTGGCCCAGCGGCATCAACAGGCACATCGACATTCAATGTGACACCGCCAAAAGCTGGCGCTTATTTTATGAAGATCGATTGTTTTTGCTTTCAGGAGCAAACCCTGCAGCCCGGCGAATCGGTGTTGATGCCGGTACGTTTTTTCGTCGATCCGGATATTGCAGTTGATGAGAATGTTGTTGATGTAAAGGATATCACTTTGTCCTATACATTTTTTCCGGCTTTATTGGAAAACAAGTAATCGTGGAGAGGTGGTCAGCGCATAAACGCATGACCAGATTGTGAGGAGACTAAAATGAGCGGTGCAAACAAACACCCCTATCACCTAGTTGAAGCCAGCCCATGGCCGGCCGTTGGATCGGCAGCTGCCTTTACCGCCGCTGTTGGTGGCGTCATGTATATGCATGAAGTTGCCTATGGTGTGGCGGTTCTTGGACTGGGCTTTATGCTGGTGTTGGCGACCATGTTTATGTGGTGGCGTGACATCATCCGTGAAGCCGAGTATCAGGGGCATCACACACCGATTGTGCAGATCGGTATGCGCTATGGCATGATGCTTTTCATTGCATCAGAAGTCATGTTTTTTGTGGCATTTTTCTGGGCGTTTTTTGACCGGGCGTTCTACCCCAATGATGGTGTGTGGCCGCCTGAAGGCATCGTCACATTTGACCCGTTCGACCTGCCTTTGATCAATACGCTGGTTTTGTTGTTGTCTGGATGTACGGTGACATGGGCGCATCATGCGTTGCAACATGGTAACCGCAAGGATTTCATGACTGGCCTTGGTTTGACAATTCTGCTTGGGATGTTGTTTACCGGCTTGCAGGCGCTTGAATATAGCCATGCGTCATTTGGTTTTACTGATGGCATCTATCCATCGGTGTTTTACATGGCGACCGGATTTCATGGGTTTCATGTGTTGGTTGGCACGTTGTTTCTGGCTGTTTGCTGGTTCCGCGGACGCGCCGGCCATTTCACACCCACCCAGCATTTTGGGTTTGAAGCCGCCGCATGGTATTGGCATTTTGTCGACGTCGTCTGGTTGTTCCTGTTTGCCGCCATCTATTGGTGGGGCGGTTGATAGACTGCCGACATAAGGTAAACTAACCCCGGGGTGTCCCAGCATAGTTTATGCTGTGGCACCCCGTTTGGCATGGCAGCCGCCATGATGTGATATAATGATTCAATTCCGACCGCTATTTTGGCTCACCCTGTTTGCGCTGCCGGCATTTGCCATCCTTTTGACGCTGGGCACCTGGCAATTACAGCGGATGCAATGGAAAAATGATCTGATCACCGCATTTGAGGCGCGGTCAGCGGCAACGCCTATCGGCCCACCAGCCGCAGACAGCCTGACAGCTGAGAGTGAATTTATCCGGCTGGCGCTGCGTGGGACTTTTCAACATGAGCAGGAAACTTACCTGACCGGTCGCACCTATGAGGGCAATGCCGGGTTTCATGTTGTCACGCCGTTTAAACTGGTTGATGGTCGGACGATTTTAGTCAATCGCGGCTGGGTGGCCGAAGCCTATCGCGACAGATCAACCCGTGAATTTTCGCTGATCGACGGTGAGGTGACAGTTGATGCCATTTTGCGGTTGCCGGGCGAGAAGGGATATTTTGTCCCGGAAAACGATCCTGACAATGGATTTTGGTTTACTCTGGTGCCATCACAGATTATCGGTCATGTTGGTGTGCCAGCCCCGGCAATCAGCAGCTATTACGCTGATTCACTGCGTACATCTGAAGTGGTTACGCTGCCAATCGGGGCGAAGACTGAATTGAATTTGCGCAATGCGCATCTGAGCTATGCGATGACCTGGTATGGCATCGCGCTGGCCCTTGTCGGGGTCTATACTGTGTTCCATTATCAGGCAGGCAGGTTGCGGTTTGGTGCCGCGCCCCGGGGGTAGCACAATGCATTATTACAGTACGCGTGGTCAGGATGGGCCGCTGGGCTATGAAGATGCGTTGCTGAGCGGGCTGGCCCGCGATGGCGGATTGTATTTGCCAGCCGAATGGCCACGATTTACCGAGGCTGATATCAGCGCTATGCAGGGGTTGTCTTATGCCGAGCTGGCTGGCCGGATTATGGCACCATTTTGTGACGGCGAGGTTGATGAGGCCGAATTAACGGCAATGGCGCAGGACGCTTATGCCGGATTTGACCATCCTGATATCGCGCCGCTGGTGCCGTTGCAGGATAATCTGCATGTGCTCGAGCTGTTTCACGGGCCAACCATTGCCTTTAAAGATTACGCTATGCAGTTTCTGGCACGCGCCTTTGATCGGGCGCTGAAAAAGAATCGGCAGCATGCGGTGATTGTCGGTGCGACAAGTGGTGATACCGGATCAGCCGCGCTTGAGGCCTTTAAGGGCCGCGACGCTGTCGATATATTTATTCTATTTCCTGATGGACGGGTCTCGCCGGTGCAACAGCGTCAGATGACATCGGTGGTCGCTGATGGGGCGCATGCGGTGGCTGTCTCGGGCGACTTTGATGATTGTCAGGCCGTTGTCAAAGCGCTTTTCAATGATCTTGAATTTCGGGATCAGGTCAATCTATCGGCGATTAATTCAATTAACTGGGCGCGGCTGATGCCACAGATTGTGTATTATTTTGCCGCCGCATTACGGCTTGGCGCGCCGGCACGCAAAGTCGCATTTTCGGTGCCGACTGGCAATTTTGGCAATGTCTTTGCCGGTTATGTTGCGGTGCAAATGGGGCTGCCGGTAGAACGTTTGATTATCGCCTCAAACCAGAATGATATTTTGCCACGGTTTTTCGCCAGCGGTGCGATGGCGCGTGAGACAGTTGTGCCATCGCTGAGCCCGTCAATGGATATTCAGGTGTCGAGCAATTTTGAACGTCTGCTGTTTGAACTGCTCGATCGTGATGGTGCGGCAACTGCCACTGTTATGCAACACTTTGCCGAAACCGGCCGGTTTGAGGTTGATGACAGCGTGCTGGCCCGCGCCCGCCAGCTGTTTTCTGCGTACCGGCTGGATGATGCGGGCACCCTGGCTGAAATTGCTGAAACCGCTGCGCAGTCTAATATGACGATTGATCCGCATAGTGCTGTTGGTGTGTATGCCGCGCGCGCCGCCCATGCTGATGGCACCGTTTCCAGCGATGTGCCGATTGTCGCCCTGGCGTGTGCGCATCCGGCAAAATTTGATGCCGCTGTGGCCAAAGCAACAGGTGTCGCACCGGCACTGCCACCGCATCTGGCAGATTTGATGCAGCGGCCTGAACGACAGCAACATGTGGCGGCAACGCCGGATGCTGTCAGATCACTTATCATGAAGATGAAGCGGGGCACATGAAAGCACAACTCAGCCATCTGCCAAACGGGCTACGCGTGGCGACCCGCGAGATGCCGCATGCAACAACCGTGTCGATCGGCATCTGGGTGAATGCCGGGGCGCGTGATGAAGCGCCACATGAGCAGGGCATCGCGCATATGCTTGAACATATGGCGTTTAAAGGAACAGAACGGCGCGATGCACAGACCATCGCCACCGAGGTTGAAAATGTGGGTGGCTTTATGAATGCCCATACAAGCCGCGAAGAAACAGCGTATTATTTGCGGCTATTGCCCGAACATCTTGATCTTGGCATTGATATTCTGACAGATATCGTCACCCAATCGACATTGCCCGATGTTGAAATTGAGCGCGAGCGAGGGGTGATCATTCAGGAAATTGGTCAATCGCTCGACACACCAGATGATCTGGTTTTTGATCTGTTTGCTTCGGCCTGTTACGACACGCATAATCTGGGGCGCCCCATTCTGGGCACAGTTGACAGTGTTTCGCGTTTTCAGCGTGCCGACCTGAATGGTTTCATGCACAGATTTTATGGAGCCGAACAGATGCTTGTGGTCGCATCCGGGGCGGTGCAGCATGATGATATTGTTCGGCGAATTGATGCGTGTCTTGGCAATCTTGCCAATGCGCAGACAGCCAGCCGTACGCCGCCATGCTGGACAGCTGGCCGTCAAATTATCGAACGTGATCTGGAACAATCGCATATCGTTTTCGGGTTGCCAGCAAAAGCCGCCACGGCGCCGGACAGATTCGCCCTGATGGCGTTGTCGACGTTATATGGTGGCGGCATGTCATCGCGGTTGTTCCAGCAGGTGCGTGAGCAGCGTGGCTTGTGCTATTCGATTTTTTCGTTTGCCGCGCTCTATTCTGACAGCGGGTGTTTTTCGGTATATGCGGGCACCTCGGCGCATCAGGCAAATGAAATGCTGTCGGTGGCGGTAGATGAACTGGCCAATATTGCGCATGCGATGACATCTGATGAAGTGGCGCGGGCAAAGGCGCAATTGCGCGCCGGCCTGTTAATGAGCCGCGAGTCCGTGTCAAATTGCGGTGACGCTCTGGCCAGACAGATTATGCTGTTTGGCGCGCCACAGGATGATGCCGCTTTATTAGCGGCGATTGATGAAGTGGACGAAAATGCGGTGCGTGATATGGCGGCGCAGCTGATCACCAATAACAGCCCGTCTCTTGCCTGTGTTGGCCCGCCGACGGCGTTGATGGATAATGCCGATCTGGCGGCGCGTCTGTCGGCCTAGGCGCTGCCTGTATCGCTGACAAAATGCACCGGGTCGACGCCTAATAATCTATAGGCATCTTTCCAGATGTCACTTGTGTCATCACGAAACACCAAATCACTTGTCGCCGGCATCGATAGCCAGACATTTGCTGCCAATTCATCTTCCAGCTGGCCGGCATGCCAACCAGCGCAGCCCAGTGACACAATCGAATGTGTCGGGCCTGTGCCATTGGTGATATCGCGCAAAATTTCAATGCTCGATGTCAGCCCGATTTCATGTGTCACGGGCAGGCTTCCCGGCAGCATATGATCCTGGGAATGCAGAACAAAGCCGCGATTACTCTCAACCGGCCCGCCAATATGCACCGGCTGGTCGGCACAAAACCGCGGCGCGCCAATATCCAGCGTCGCATAAAGCTTGCCAAGATTCATCCGGGCAGCCCGGTGGTTGATGACCACACCCATTGCCGATTTATCATCATGCTGACACATGACAATGACCGCTCTGGCAAACCGTCCATCATCGATTTGTGGGTGCGCAACAAGCAGATGACCCTGCAGACTGCCAGTCTGGTGGGTCATGCTGGCGCTATCGAAAGATTTCACGGCGCCGCTTGTATCTTTTCTGAACACCATTATTTAGACTAGACATCAATCATAGTTCAGGTAAAGCAAAACTGTGGTTTCAGACCCGGCTGGCATGCATCTTGGAGCGCATTAATGATGGCACACTGCCGAGACTATTCCGGTCATTCAGTTCGTCTTAAACTGCGCCGGTTGATAGCGCGAATGGCGTTGTTTGTGGTGTTTTGCATCGCCGCCGCATCGCCGTCTGTTGCGACCACATTGCACAGCAATTGGGTTGGCGATCCGGCGATTGGCGAGGCGCGGCTGATTTCTTCGGTAAGCGCGACGGGCGATTTACAGGTGTTACCGCTGGCGCTGGAATTTCGGTTGGCGCCGGGCTGGAAAATTTACTGGCGCACCCCGGGCGAGGCAGGCTTGCCGCCAGCGATCGATTTGCTGGCGGATGGTGATGCGGTAATCAGCCAGATAAAATGGCCCGTCCCAAAACGTTTCAATGCGTTTGGTTTTGATAATTTTGGCTATGACAGCGCGGTTATTCTGCCGCTGCAGGTGAGCGGCCATCGTCCGGGCAGCAGCATCCAGCTGCGTGGTCAGATTGAGGCGCTTGTCTGCGCCGATATTTGCGTGCCACTTGGCGGCAGCGTCGCTTTGACAATGCCGGCCGGCCCGGCATCGCCAACAGGTGATTCCCGCGCCATTGCGCAGGCGACAGCGCTGGTGCCACGGCAAGCCGGCGACAACCCGTTATTCGTCGTTGAACGGGTCTGGCAGGCAGCAGATGCGCTGCATATGCAATTTGCCGCACCGCTGGCCATTGATGATATTTTCATTGAGGGCGTTGCCGGTGTTGCCTTTAAAAAGCCGCGAATGAACGGGACTGATGCGGTGATTGCGATTGAAACATCGACGCCGCTGGATCTTATTGGGCGCGACATCACCGCAACCATTATTGCCGGTGATCAGTTTGCCGAGCAGTCATTCACCATCACCGCACCCACCCCCACCCCGGAACCGGATATATCGGCAAATGATGCTGGCTGGATGATATTTGCTCTGGCCTGGCTTGGCGGATTAATTTTGAATTTGATGCCCTGTGTGTTGCCAGTGCTGGCCATTAAACTTGGCTCGGTTATTGAATCCGCCGGCCAGCAAAAATCATTGGTGCGCATCAGGTTTCTGGCTGCGGCAGCGGGCATTGTGACGAGTTTTATATTGTTAGCCGCAGCCCTTGCAGCGATGCGTCTGGCTGGCGCACAAATTGGCTGGGGGATACAGTTCCAAAGCCCGTTATTCCTCAGCGTGATGATGCTGTTGTTAGGGGTGTTTGTGCTGGCCATGCTCGACCGGTTGGTGTTGCCGGTTCCGGCCTTTGCGCACCGTTTGACGGGTGGCTTTGGGGGGGCTGCATCGCCGCGCCGCCTTGCCGCCGGTGACTTTTTAACAGGCATGTTGGCGACGATACTGGCAACGCCCTGTTCGGCGCCATTTGTCGGGGTTGCGGTTGGTGTTGCATTGACCGGGTCAATAGCCGAATTATTTGGTATTTTTATCGCGCTTGGGATGGGTCTGGCGACACCATGGATGTTGATTATACTGGCGCCCGGCCTGATCAGCGCGTTGCCGAAACCGGGGCCATGGATGGTCTGGCTGAAACGTATTCTGGCGTTATTGCTGGCTGGCACAGCGCTGTGGCTGGGGTCAATTCTATTCGCCATTACGGGCGGTTTGATGACAGGCCTGCTGACCGCCGGGGTGATCATGATCATTTTCGGGCTAAGCGGAACCAGCCGGGCCGTGTCGCGCCCCTTGCAGCGCTTATCGCCGCGCTTATTGTCGCTTGTTGGTGCCGTGTTGGTGGTCGGGCTTCTGGCCGCCCCGCCGCAGCTTCTGACCATGCTCGGGCCAAAAATGGCGGCAGATTACCGGCAAGCAAATGACGATGGGGGTGTGTCTGTGGTCTGGCAGGACTGGCAACCGGCGATGATCGGGCTGCTTGTTGATTCCGGAAAGACTGTCTTTGTCGACGTCACAGCGGCCTGGTGCATAACCTGTACGGCGAATAAATCACTGGTGATAGAGCAGGCGCCGGTTGCGCCCTATCTGCGGCAGTTGGTTGATGCGGGTCAATTGGTGCTGTTGCAAGCTGATTGGACGCGTCCAAATGATGATATTGCGGCGTTTCTGGCCGCCTATCAACGCTATGGTATCCCGTTCAATATTGTCTATGGACCGCATGCCGTAGACGGTATCCAGCTGGGCGAATTGCTGACCTCTGACGCGGTGCTGGCAGCCCTGAACAAAGCCATGACGGGGTCTGACAATCTATAGGCTTGCACCCCCGTCAATGCCGGTATAAAAGGCAGTTCGCCTAAATTCACCGCAAAAATAAATCAGAGGATATCGCTTTATGAGACAGCCCGTTGAAACAATTGCTGTCGGCCAGACCATTCCGCAGGTCAATTTCCAGATGAAACTGGATGATGGTATCAACACCTTTTCAACTGCCGACTATTTCAGCGATTGCCGTGTTGTGCTTTTTGTTGTTCCCGGAGCGTTTACCCCAACTTGTTCGGCCAAGCATCTGCCCGGCTTTGTCAAACATGCCGACAAGATCAAAGAAGCCGGCATTGATAAAATTGCCTGTTTGGCGGTCAATGATGCGCATGTGATGCGCGCCTGGGCCGAGGCCGGTAACGCCATTGGCATTGTTGATATGATGGCAGACTGGCATGCTGAAATGTCCGACGCATTGGGACTCACACGTGACATGGGGCCGATTATGGGGCGGCGGGCGGCACGCTGTGCCATGGTGATCGATAATGGCGTGGTGCAATCCATGTTTATGGAAGAGCCGGGTGCATTTGAAGTGTCAAGCGCCGAGCATGTTTTGGCAAATCTCTAGCAAAATAACTGTCTGCTAGCGGGCAATCGATTCGGCAGCGCTGCGCGCCAACTGGTCGCAGCGTTCGTTGAATTCATTGCCGGCATGGCCTTTGACCCAGTGCCATGTGATGTCATGGCGTTGCACAGCCTGATCAAGCTGTTCCCATAAATCCTGATTCGCTACCGGCTTTTTGCTGGCGGTTTTCCAGCCATTTGCCTTCCAGCGTGGCATCCAATCCTGCACGCCATTCATCACATACCGGCTATCTGTATGCAGCGCGATCGGCATCGCCCGGGTCACAGCGTTCAGCCCCATGATCGCGGCTTTCAGCTCCATCCGGTTGTTGGTGGTGTCAGCTTCATGGCCAACAATTTCCTTTTCATTGTCACGCCAGCGCAAAACCGCCGCCCACCCACCTGGCCCGGGGTTCGACAAACATGATCCATCAGTGAAAATGGTCACAAGATTATCAGGCTGATCTGTCACGATGCGTCTCCGGCAGGTGGGCGTAAATCAATTCCATAAGCCGTGATGCCGGATACCGATTGATGAAACCGTAAAATGGCCCAATATTCCATCGGATCTTTCGGACTGACCAAGGCGTCCTTTGGTGTATGTATCCAATCATACAGGCGCGTCAGGAAAAACCGCATCGCCGATCCGGCAGCCAATACCGGGATCGCGCTTTTTTCTTTATCTGTCAGTGGCCGAACCGATTCATAGCCTTGCATAAGGGCGCGTGATTTTGTCATGTTAAAGCTGCCATCAGCCTCAAAACACCATGAATTCAGGCAAATCCCGACGTCATAGGCAAGGATGTCTTCACAGGCGAAATAAAAGTCAATCAGGCCGGTCAAATTGTCGCCAACAAAAAGAACATTGTTGGGGAACAGATCTGCGTGAATGATCCCATGCGGTAAATCGTCTGGCCAGTGTTGCAGAATCTGCTGCAAACGCCCGGTAATGGTGTCATACATCCCTGTGCCAAGAATATCGGCGTCGGCACCAATACTGGTCAGCAGCGTTGTCCATGAAGCCGGGCCAAGCGCATTGGCGCGGCGCCGCGATACACCTTGTGCCTTGAGATGAAGTTCGGCAAGGCTGGCACCTAACGCACGGCATTTGGCGCGGTTTGGAAAGCGCGAAAATGTGCCATCAAGAAACGAAAATAGCGCACAATGCCGGCCGGCAATGTCATGCAATATGCGGCCATTACGCGCCGCCAACGGCACCGGGCAATTCATACCAGCGTCGGACAGATGCGTCATCAACTCGATAAAAAACGGCAAGTCATCGGCATCCACCCGTTTTTCATAGAGCGTCAGAATGTAATTGGCTTTTGTCGTTCGCAGTAAATAGTTGGAGTTTTCGACACCTTCGGCAATGCCGGCAAAGCTCAGAACATCACCAACATCATAGCCTGCTAAAAATGCATGCAGCGTTGTGTCATCAACTGTTGTGTAAACCGCCATGCGGGTCTCTCAGAATCAATGTGTTAAAATTGGTGGCAGCTTGAAGTTCACAGTTTCCCGGATATGGCCATGTTCAGTCACCTGCAAATCATAGCGTTCAGCCAGAGTTTGAATCACATCCTGCACCAGACTTTCCGGGGCAGAGGCACCAGCTGACAGGCCAATATGGCTGGCTTTGTCGGTGCGCCCCCAATCGATGGCGTGTTTGTCAGCAATCAGCATGGCGTCATCAGCCCCGGCAAGCTTTGCAACTTCGACAAGACGTTGTGAATTTGACGAGTTTGCGGCACCGATCACCAGCATCAGATCAACATCACTGGCCATATCTTTGACCGCTTTCTGACGGTTCGTCGTGGCATAGCAAATATCCTCGCCACGCGGGCCGGTGATATCCGGAAAGCGAAACTGCAAAATTGAAATAATTTCGGCGGTATCATCCACTGAAAGCGTTGTTTGTGTCGCAAAAGCCAGATTGCTGCCGGTTGGTGGTTGCACCGTGCGGGCGTCTTCGGCGGTTTCGATAAGGGTCACCTGTGACGCATCCACTTGCCCCATTGTGCCTTCGACTTCGGGATGGCCGGCATGCCCGATCAGCAGTAAGTGCCGATGATTGTCGGCATGCCGTCTGGCCTCGATATGCACTTTGGTGACCAGCGGGCAGGTGGCATCAACAGCAATCATCTGACGTTGATCAGCGTCGGCAACCACAGCCCGGGACACACCATGCGCAGAAAACACCACAGGCGCGCCGCTGGGCACCTCATCAAGCTCTTCAACAAAAACAGCGCCTTTTGCGGCAAGCCCATCCACCACCGTTTTGTTATGTACGATTTCATGCCGGACATAGACAGGTGTGCCAAATTTCTCCAGCGCCACCTCGACAATTTTAACGGCGCGGTCGACGCCTGCACAAAACCCACGCGGGGCTGCGAGTGTCAGTTTTTTTGCAATTTTTTTCATAGGTTCTTTTGTTGCCTGTTTCGGGTGTTTAGGTCAATTGCTGTTCTGTAAAAAAACCGCTATCATCGCCTTATGAAAAAGCTCTTCATCCCGGCCATGCTTGGCAGTCTCGTGTTTCTGGCGTCCTGTTCATCTAAAGATGAATTGGTGTTTTGCCCCCCACTCAGCGCGCCGGTCGAAGGGGCGCGGGCATTTGTGCTGACCGATGAACAAAAACAAACAGTCGATGTTCGTCTGAATGGGGTGCGGTCGCAATGCACAGCTGAGGCCGATGGTAGCATCCTGATGGAGGTCAAAGTCGGTCTGAAAATGACCCGCGATCTGGCGCAGAATGCAGCTGCTGATATCGCCGTTGTGCCGATGATGACGGCCATTTTGGACACCAATGATAACGTGTTGTCGAATGAGGCATTCGGCTATAAAACCGGATTTAACACCGATCGTGCCCGGCTGTTGCCGGTGGTTGAGTTTGAGCTGGTGGTGCCGGCGGAT
>JADHLR010000116.1 GCA_016780525.1 Candidatus Puniceispirillum sp. | reverse complement strand
GAGGACCCCAACTGTTTGACCTGACATGGTGTGTGGACAGAGCATTGGCCTGTTTTCCTAACGTAGTTTCAGCGAAGACAGGCCAGCCACTGCCAGCACCACTGAAATAATCCAGAAGCGAATGACGATGGTTGGTTCTGCCCAGCCCTTTTTTTCAAAATGATGATGCAGCGGCGCCATCAGAAAAATCCGCTTGCCGGTGAGTTTGAATGAAGCCACCTGCAAGATCACCGAAACTGTCTCGACAACAAACAGACCGCCGGTGATTGCCAGCACCAGTTCATGCCGTGTCGCCACTGAAATAGCGCCAAGACCGCCGCCCAGTGCAAGCGACCCGGTGTCGCCCATAAACACCCGCGCTGGCGGTGCGTTAAACCATAAAAAGCCCAGCCCGGATCCGATTAATGCGCCGCACATCACCGCCAGATCACCGGTGCCCGGGACATAATTGATTTGCAGATAGGTGGCGAAATTATAATTGCCGGCAAGATAGGCGATCAGCGCAAAACAGCCGGCAACAATCATCACCGGGACAATCGCCAATCCATCCAGACCGTCGGTCAGATTGACCGCATTAGAGGCGCCAACAATGACCATCACGGCAAATGGCACATATAAAACGCCCATGCTGATGAGGGTGTCTTTGAGGAATGGTACGGCAACGCCATAGCGCAGGCTTTCCGGCGATAATTGCACAAAGGCGAGGGTCGCAATAAAGCCGACGACCAGCTGCATGCCCATTTTCATCCGCGCCGACATGCCATTATGTGAGCGCCGCCGCAATTTCATCCAGTCATCGACGCTGCCAATCGCGCCAAAGGCAATGACCACAAGCAAGACCGGCCATAAATAGGGGTTCGACAGGGGCATCCACAGCAATGTCGAGACCACAAAGGCGATTAGGATCAGCAAGCCGCCCATCGTTGGTGTGCCAATTTTGGTCAATAAATGCGATTCTGGCCCGTCATCACGAATGGGCTGGCCTTCGACCTGATGCGCTTTCAGCCAGCGGATAAAGGCCGGCCCACATAGCAGGCTGATGATCAGCGCGGTAATGGTGGCACCGCCAGTGCGAAAGGTAATATAGCGAAATAGATTAAAGGCCTGGAACTGGTCAGCCAGCGGTACAAGCAGATCAGGCAGCATGGCTGGCCCCTTTCACGGTGTTTTGCGGTGCATCCGGGGTGATCGCAGCGCAGAGCGCATCGCGGACACGCCAGGCACCAGAGCCGTTTGACCCTTTGATGAAAATACGGTCACCGTCACATATCGATTGGGTGAGATGGGCGATGGCGGCGCTGATATCGGCCGCGGCAAAGCCGCTGATCGATTCATCCAAACCGTCAAGCATGTCATGCATCGCCGCGCCAATCGTAATCACCAGACGTGGTGCCAGTTTGTTGATATGCGGTGCCAGCGCCGCATGCGCCGCCGCCGTTGCCTCGCCCAGCTCGCGCATCTCGCTCAGAACCATAATCTGTGGCGGTGTGTTGGCGAGGCTGGCAAAAGCCGCGCTCATTGAGGCCGGGCTGGCGTTGTAGCTGTCATCAATGATGCTGATATTGCGGCTGTGATAGATGCCGCTGAATCGCCGGCCACGTCCGGTTGGGGGTAGGCAATCGACCAGCGCGGCGGCAGCTTTATCGGCTGGCAGACCCGCCGCCGCAACACAGGCAAGCACGCCCATGGCATTTTCAGCAAGATGACTGCCATACATGCGCAACGTAAAAATACAGGGGGATCTGGCAAGGCTGGCATGAATCATCATGCCAGCATCATGATGATCAATAGACAGCAGCCGATAGTCAGCCTCTTGGTGTCGGCCAAAGCTGATCACTTTTTTCGCACCGGCCTGAATAGCCGCCGTCCGCAGGTTTTCGAAAAACGCATCATCGTGATTTAAGATGGCGGTTGATAACCCCTCAAGCCCCTGAAAAATCTCGGCTTTCGCAGCAGCAATATCAGCGGTTGAGGTGAAAAACTCACGATGGGTATCGGCGATACGGGTAATAAAACCGATCTGTGGCCGCGTCAAACGGGTCAGGCTGGCAATCTCGCCAGCCGCATTCATGCCCATTTCCTGAACGGCAAAATCAGCATCTGCGGGCAAGCTGGCAAGCGTGACAGGCACGCCAATGTGATTGTTGAAGCTGCGCTGGCTGGCGTGGCAACTGCCAAATTGTGACAGCGCGTGCCACAACATGTCCTTGCTGCCGGTTTTGCCAACCGACCCGGTGATGCCAAATTCTATGCCCTGAAAGCGTTGCCGACCGGCCATCGCCAGCTGGCGTAAAGCCTGCAGACAATCGCGGACGCAGATTTGCGGCAGCGCAACGGCATTGTCAATCTGCGTGACCAGAGCCGCGCTGGCGCCGGCCGCCATTGCCGCTGGCAGAAACTTGTGGCCATCTGACGTGGTGCCAGGCAAGGCCACAAACAGATCGCCCGGCTTGGTGTCACGGCTGTCGATGCTGATTCCGGTGATGCTGGTGGCGCTGATATTGGCAGTGATATTGGCGGCGGCATCACTGTGTGGCTGGCCATCTGTGGCCGCAGCAATCTCGTCAATTGTCCAGAATAGCTGTGCCGGGGTCATTGGACAGCCTCTTTTTGCATTTGCACCATCAGATGGCTAGCGATCGCGGCATCGTCAAATGGCAAGCTTTCATTGCCAACGAGCTGAACCGTCTCATGGCCCTTGCCAGCAATCAGCAGGACATCGCCGGAGCCAACGCTGGCCAGCGCTGCGGCAATGGCTTTGTCGCGGCTGGCGATTTCAATGGCTGCCGGACAGGCGGCGATGATGGCGGCACGGATGCTGGCCGCATCCTCGGTGCGCGGGTTATCGTCGGTGACAAACACCTGATCAGCACCGGTGCTGGCGATATGCCCCATTTCGGCACGTTTTCCGGTATCGCGGTCGCCACCGCAGCCGAACAAAACGACAAGTTTTCCGGTGGCGGCCGGTCGCAGCGCCGCCAGCGCCGCCGCCAATGCATCCGGCGTATGCGCGTAATCGACAATTATCTGTGCCTTTTCCGGGTGGCCATGCACCATCTGCATGCGTCCCGGCACCGATGTGAGATAGGCCAGAGATCCCAGCGAGTCATGCAGCGGCAGGCCGCTCATATGGCACATGATCGCCGCTGTTAGGGCATTCATCGCCTGAAAGGTGCCGGCAAGTGCCAGCGGGATGTGCCAGGTTTTGCCCTGATAGACAAGCTGCAGATCGAGCCCGACATTGGTTGTGCTGATTTGTTTGATATGAAAATCTGCGTCTTTGCTGGTGCCAAAGGTTTTGACCACAACCGGCCGGTGTTTGATGCGGCTGACAAGTTTTTTGCCATAGGCATCGTCAATATTGATCACCGCACTGCCGCCCTCGCTCAGCACCTTGTCAAACAAACGGGCTTTTGCGGCAAAATAATCATCCATATCGCAATGGTGATCGAGATGATCACGGCTTAGATTGGTGAAGCCGGCAACATGAATATTCAGCCCGTCCAGACGGTACTGCTGAAGGCCGTGGCTGCTGGCTTCAAGTGCCAGATGCGTCACCCCCTGTTTGGCGATGGCGGCAACCGTTGCATGCAGGCTGATGCTGTCAGGCGTGGTCAATTGCGGGATATTGGAGCGCGGTGCATGCGTATCATGTGTATCGGTGCCACGGATGCCAATGGTGCCAATGGATGCGGCTGACCAATTCACCCGCGCCCAGATTTGGCGCATAAATTCAACGGTTGATGTTTTGCCGTTGGTGCCAGTCACCGCAGCTATCATGCCGGATTGCTGTGGCCAGAAACGTGCCGCCGCCGCCGCCATAACCTGTCGCGGGTTGGGTGCCTGCAGAACCGGTATCGCGATGGCGCTTTGGCGTTTAAATGGTCGATCGTCCGTCACAATGGCACCAGCGCCTCTGGCCACAGCGTCATCAATAAAATCACGGCCATCATGCCGACTGCCGGGCAAGGCAAAAAACAAATCGCCTTTGCTCACCGCTGCCGAATTGACCGTTAATCCATGAATAGTTAGGCCATGAATAGTTAGGCCATGAATATCCGTGGCGGCGGTGTCGCGCGGCAGGTCTACAAGATTCTCCAGCAGATCAGTAAGACGCAAGGGTGGCCTCCTCATTACCAATCTTGAAATCAAGCATGAGTTTTTGGCGAATTGACGGCGAATTTTCGTCAACAGGAAGAATCCCTAACAACGGCGCAATCTGTTGAACAATCGGCCGGATTGGCGGGGCGGCGACCCAGCCAGCCGTCGCATAGCCATAGGAATGTTTCTGACCTTTTGGCTCGTCGACCATGGTGATGATGACATAGCGCGGGTCATGCACCGGGAATATCGCGGCAAATGTCGTGACGTTCGCTTTTCTGTTATAGCCGCCGGTTTTGATTTTTTCAGCCGTGCCGGTTTTCCCCCCGACCATATAGCCGGGCGCTTCGGCTAGATTGCCGCTGCCATCAACATGTGAGACCACCAGCCGCATCATCGAGCGCACAGCGCGGGTGGTGCTGTCGGAAAACACCCGCATAGCCATAGGTGCTTCGCCGGTTTTTGGTTTGATCAAAGTTGGCGGGATCCAATGGCCGGTGCCGGCAGCAGCAGCGATGGCGCTGGCTAGATGCACCATTGATATGGAAATGCCATGACCGTAAGACACCGTCGCTGTGGTGGCGCGACGCCATGTTTTTGGCGAGAGTGGTTTCGATGTTTCGGGCAATTGGAGCGGCAGGCGATCGAGCAAGCCAAGCTTGTCCATGTAGGCGCGCTGGGTTTCAGCGCCAATCGCCTCGGCGATCCGGGCCGATCCGATATTGGATGAATAAACCATGATTTCCGGCACATTCAGCGGCCTGACGCGCGGCTTATAATCGGTGATGGTAAAGCGTGAAATGCGCAGCGGTTTCGCCACTTCAAATCTTTGATTGATGTTGGTAGCGCCGGTTTCCAGCGCAATCGCTGTATTCAACACCTTGAAGGTTGACCCCATTTCATACAGGCCTTTGGTGGCGCGGTTGAATCTGGCATCATCGCTGACCC
>JADHLR010000115.1 GCA_016780525.1 Candidatus Puniceispirillum sp. | reverse complement strand
AAGCCGACATGGTAATCAATCCGGCAATCATGGCGTTTGCCAGTCAACATGAAATCATCATCACGATCATAAATTGTCTTCGCTGGATGACCGGTTAAATAGGCGGCAAGCGCCGCTGTCATCGCAGGTAGATTACCCTGACTTTCCTTGCCGCCAAACGCCCCACCCATGCGCCGCGTTTCAACCGTTACCGCATGATTGCCAAGCCCCAGCATTTCAGCTGTTTTATGTTGAATTTCGCTTGGATGCTGGGTTGAGCTAAATAGCTGTATTTCGCCATCTTCGCCCGGAATGGCCAATGCCGCCTGTCCTTCAAGATAGAAATGCTCTTGCCCACCAGCGCAAACACGGCCGCGCAATGCGTGCGGTGCGGCGGTAAGGGCGCTTTGTGTGTCGCCTTTAATCATCTCGCTTGGGCTGGCAAGCCATGACTTGGCTTGCATCGCCGCGTCAATTGTTAAAATGGCTGGTAAGGGCTCATATTCAATGACCGCAAGCCCGATTGCCGCACGGGCTGCCGCCATATCAACCGCCGCAATGGCAAATAGTGATTGCCCAACATAACAAACTTCATCAACAGCAAAAACAGGATCATCATGTATCGCTGGCCCGCAATCATTCACCCCGGGAATATCAGCCGCCGTCATGACCGCAACGATACCCGGCGCTGCGGCAACAGCCGATAAATCCATGCGATTGATTTTGGCATGGGCGTGCGAACTTTGCCCGATCAGCACGGTCAAACAATTTGCCGGCGTTGCCATATCGTCAACATAAACAGCACGACCCGATACATGTTTTACCGCACTATCATGATGTTTCGATTGGCGGATATCGCCATCAAGGCCAGATGATGTCATGACCAGCCCTCCAGCCCCACAGCAAGATCGGCACCGGCAAGCCTCATCTGCCGCGATGAAATTAGCTCTAGCCCATATTTGATAAGCAAATTCTGCGATGTTAAAAGCCGGTATTCAGCCGAACCACGCATATCGGAAAGGGGGGTGAAATCATCCCTCAAAGCCCTAGCCGCAGCTTTGAAATGCGTCATATCAAGCGGTTTCCCGGCAAGTTTTGCTTCGGCAAGATTTGCCCGCTTTGGAATGCCAGCCATGCCACCAAAGGCCAAACAAACATCAGTGATAACGCCATCATCAAGATGCAGATTGGCCGCCAGCATCACTGCCGAAATATCCTGATCAAACCGTTTGGATATTTTATAGCATCGCAAATGCGGTGCTGGCCCCTGCGGCACCAGAATCGCCGACAGAAATTCGCCGCTTTGCCGATCTTGCTTGCCATAATCCAAAAAGAAATTTTCCAAATCAAGAATACGAGTCTTGCTGGCTTTGGTCAGCTCGATTTTGCTAGCAAGCGCCATTAGCACTGGCGGTAAATCGCCAATCGGTGAGGCATTAGCAACATTACCACAAACCGTACCACTGCTGCGAACCTGAAGCGCACCGAAGCGCCGCAGCAATTCGGCGCATTCGGGCAAATCATCGGCAATGTGATGCAGAAATTGCTGATGCGTCACCGCTGGCCCAATCCGCATAAAATCGCCGTCGGTTTCAATTTGGTCAAAACCGGCAACCCGCCCTGTCCAGATAAATGTGCCAAGCTTGCGATGCTGTTTTGTCACCCATAGGCCAACATCGGTTGCACCGCCAACAATGGTTGCATCCGCCTCTTTGGCGTAGATTTGTGCAAAGCTGGCACTGTTGGCAGGGGCAATAAATTGCGTAACCCCATCACCGAGACAGATATCGTCCTGTTGGTCTTTTGCCAACGATAGCGCCGCCAGCATCGCCGCCTCATTTGCCATATGAGTTTTGGCCATATCAGTCTTGGCCAGATCGCCGTCCCTGCCGTGATCAAGCATGCTGGCAGCATCAACAATCGGGCGATAGCCGGTGCATCGGCATAGATTGCCAGCAAGGGTCGTATCCACCTCATTTGCTGATAGCCCGCGGCCATTTTGCCACGCGGCATAAAGCGACATTACAAATCCTGGCGTGCAAAATCCGCATTGTGACGCATCGGCGGCGACCATCGCGCTTTGCACCGGATGTAATTTGCCATCAGGGCTGGCCAGCCCTTCAACCGTGCGAATGGCGCTTCCATCGATCATACCAAGAAATAAAATACAGCTATTTACCGGCCGATATTCCAGCCGTCCCATCGCGTCAGGCCGTGCCACCGTCACGGTACAGGCACCACAATCACCCTCGGCACAGCCTTGTTTGGTGCCGCGAAGGTGCGGTTGTCCACGCAACCATTCAAGCAATGTCACATCGCCAGCAACATCACTGACATGTTGTGTCTTACCATTCAGTAAAAAGCGGATTTCACTACGCATAGCGCCCCCGCATTTAGCTGCCCCGATAAGTCGAATAGCCGTAAGCAGACAAAAGTAACGGAACGTGATAATGCTGCGTTGGATCATTGATGCCAAAATTAATCACAACATCATCAAGAAACGGAATTTCGGGCAGGTCATCACCGCTTCGGCGCAGATATGCCGCAACTTTGAACAGCAATTGATACCGTCCTTTTTGCAATGCATCACCATCCAGCAACGGCGCATCGCAGCGACCATCATCATTGGTTTTGGTGGTTTTCATCAGCACTGGCTCATCGCCATCAAGGCGAAACAGATCAATCGACAGATCCGATGCCGGACTGCCGCGGGCTGTATCTAGAACATGTGTTGTTAATCGGCCCATAAGCCATTACCCCCTTTTGCATAAACCGCCCGAAAAGGAACTTCTAACGATGGCAGTTATGCATTGTTATTGCAAATCAAATTGGACATTTAAAGGAATCCTGTCAATATGGTTTGGTGCCGGTTTTAACCGGCTTTGACACTGTTTAAACCGGATAATTATGACGATCAAACCTGCACCGCATCACTTATCACGCGCCGATTTTATCGCGGCCTATGGCGGTATTTACGAACATTCGCCATGGGTGGCCGAAAGGCTGTTTGACGCTGGCCTTAGCGCGCATGATGCCAATCCGGCGAATCTGGCAAGACGCCTGGCCAAAATTGTGGATGCCGCCGGATATGATAAACAGATGGCTCTTTTATGTGCCCATCCGGAACTTGCTGGAAAGCTGGCCATTGCTGGATCATTAACGGCTGAGTCAACTGCAGAACAGGCCAGCGCCAAACTTGACCAATGCAACGCTGAAGAATTTGCCGCCTTTCAAGATTTGAACAACCGTTATGGCAAAAAATTCGGCCATCCCTTTATCATCGCTGTTCGCGGTCTTGATCGCGCCACCATTTTAGCGGCCTTTGGCAAACGCGTTGCGCATTCGGCCAAAACCGAATTTGCCACCGCACTTGGCGAAGTGCATAAGATTGCGCGGCTTCGGCTAGAACAATTATTGGCCGAATAACCACATCGCCGCCAGCAGATATGATTTTTCCCGCAAAAAAGCCCTGCCATAAAGACAGGGCCTTCAATCTAGAACCTATGTTTTGGGGTCTTTAATTTAGATCCTGCGACTTATTTGGTTTCGCTGCCTGAATGAAAGTTGAAGACAGCGCCGTCTTTAATCCCGCTTGGCCAACGTGCTGTCACTGTTTTCAGCTTGGTATAGAAACGCACGCCTTCCATGCCATGGATCGAATGATCGCCAAACATCGAGGCTTTCCATCCGCCAAAGCTATGATAGGCAACCGGCACCGGAATTGGCACATTCACGCCAACCATGCCAACATTCACATTATTGGCAAATTCACGCGCTGCATCACCATCACGGGTGAAAATCGCCGTTCCATTTCCATATTCATGCGTCATCACCAGATTGACCGCTTCTTCATAAGTTTTTGGCCGCAGAACCGACAGAACCGGCCCGAAAATTTCATCCTTATAAACCGACATATCCGCTGTTACATGATCAAGAAGCGTGCCACCGACGAAAAAGCCATCTTCATAGCCTTGCAATGACAGACCACGACCATCAACGACCACGCTGGCACCATCAGCCTCGCCCTGATTAATATAGTTAGTCACCCGCTCTTTTGATTCGCGCGTGATCAAAGGCCCCATTTCAACTCCAGGTTCGTCATATTGGCCAATTTTCAAAGCGCGTACCTTTGGGGCTAAGGCTGAAACAAACTGGTCGGCAGTATCGTCACCAACCGCAAGCACAGCCGATATCGCCATGCAGCGTTCGCCAGCCGACCCGTAGGCCGCGCCCATAGCCGCATCAACCGCCTGATCCATATCGGCATCAGGCATAATAATCATATGGTTTTTGGCACCGCAAAGTGCCTGAACACGTTTGCCATTTGCACACCCACGGCCATAGATATATTTTCCAATAGCGGTTGAACCAACAAAGCTAATTGCCGCCACATCAGGATTATCGAGAAGCGCATCGACCGCTTCCTTATCCCCATTGACCACATTCATACAACCATCAGGCAATCCAGCCTCGCTTAACAATTGCGCCAGATAAAGCGGCGCGGCCGGGTCGCGTTCGGAAGGCTTTAAAATAAATGTATTACCGCAGGCAAGTGCCATTGGAAACATCCACATCGGTACCATCGCCGGAAAATTAAATGGCGTGATCCCCGCTACAACACCAACCGGCTGGCGAAGCGAATAACTGTCAACAGCACCCGCGACCTGCGCAGAATATTCGCCTTTCAGCAAATGCGGAATACCGCAGGCAAATTCAACCACTTCAAGACCGCGCGACACCTCACCTTTGGCATCGTCTAACGTCTTGCCATGCTGGGTTGAAATCAGCTCGGCGATCCGGTCAAGATTTTTGATGATCAATTCGCGGAATTTGAACATGACTTGCGCGCGTTTTGCCGGCGGCGTATTGGCCCAACCGGGCAAGGCCGCCTTGGCGACCGCAACCGCTGCATCAATTTCGGCAGCACTGGCCAATGGCACTGATGACGTAACCGCGCCTGTTGCTGGGTTATAGACATTCTGCGACCGGCCACTTGTGCCTGCAGATGTTGCGCCTTTGATAAAATGCATATCCGTCATTGATGCCTCATTTAGCCCCCACTTTCGCAGATGGCTCTCCATTGATGTTTGTTTGAAAATATCAGACCTAGAC
>JADHLR010000114.1 GCA_016780525.1 Candidatus Puniceispirillum sp. | reverse complement strand
CCACCCTGCCCTGCGCGTCTGCTGGCAGAACGGCGACTATTGCGCCGGCTTTGGTCAGTGCCGCACGGCGTTGCTGCGACGCTGATGCTGTGCATAACATGGTCACCGCCCGTTGACCGTCACCAAACAGCCGTGCTGATGTCGGCGTGCGCAACTGGCTGTCGAGTAAATATAGAGCCGGGCTATCCGCGGTCAGGCTGGGCGCACGGCAGGTAAATTCCGGGTCATCGGCGAGAATTGTCCCGACACCGCTCAGCAAAGCATCGCAGCGGCTCCGTAATTCATGCACCACATGCCGCATTGGTTCACCGGTAAGCCAGCGTTTTTGCCCGTCGGCCAGCGCGATTGCACCGTCAAGCGATGCGGCTGTTTTCAGCCAAACAACAGGCCGGCCATGCGTGATACGTTGTAAAAACCCATTCAACACCGCGCCTGCCGCGGCCGCTTCAACACCAAGATCAACATGGATGCCAGCAGATTTCGCTTTGTCGAGCCCGCGGCCATTGACCCGCCGGTCAGGATCGCCAAGTGCCACCACTATGCGCGCCACCCGCGCGGCAATAAGCGCATCGACACAAGGCGGGGTCTTTCCCTGATGGGCACATGGTTCCAAGGTGACATAGACAGTGCCGCCCCGGGCTGCTGCCCCAGCCATTTCAAGCGCCCGTGTTTCCGCATGCGGCACGCCGCCAACAGCCGTATGCGCCGCCGCGCAAAGCCGCCCGGATTTATCCAGAATCACACAGCCAACCGGCGGGTTACTGGCTGTACGCCCCTCGGCCCGGCGTGACTGCGCAATTGCGGCACGCATCCAGCGTTTATCAATATTGATTAGTCCAGAAGCTGACCCAGAAGCTGACCCGGAAACTGACTGGGACGTTAACACGGCGCTATTCACCGAGTTCCTTCTCGACAAAGGCTTCAAAATCCTTGGCCTCGCGGAAATTGCGATAGACCGAGGCATAGCGCACATAGGCAACCTGATCGAGATTGTAGAGTGAGGACATCACCAACTCGCCGACCTTTTCGCTTGGCACGTCACCATCAGCATGGCTTTCCAGCTTACGGACAATTTCATTGATCGCCCGTGCCACGTCATCGGCGTCTATGTCACGTTTGCGCAGCGCAATCTCAAACGACCGTTCCAATTTATCACGATCGAAAACAGACCGACGCCCATTGCGCTTAACAATGGTAATCTCACGCAGCTGAACGCGTTCAAATGTGGTAAATCTGGCTTCGCATTTGCCGCAAAGACGACGGCGACGGATCGCGGCCCCGTCTTCAGCGGGCCGCGAATCCTTTACCTGTGTATCTTCATTTCCACAAAACGGACAAATCATGAGCGCTACCCACCCTATATCTAGCGTTGGGCGCGAGTGTACACACTATTGATAGATTGGGAAAGCCCGACATAAGGCGCGAACCTGTTCACGCACCCGCGCTTCAACAACGCTGTTGTCATCCGGATTTTCTGCCAGCCCGTCTAGCACGTCACCAATCATATGGCCGATCTGGACAAATTCATCATTGCCAAAACCACGTGTGGTACCTGCCGGCGTGCCCAACCGCACGCCAGATGTCACCATCGGGGGTTGCGGGTCAAATGGAATGCCGTTCTTGTTACAGGTGATACCCGCATGTTCAAGCGAGACTTCGGTGATATTACCGGTCAGCCCTTTTGGACGCAGGTCAACCAACGCCACATGCGTGTCGGTGCCACCAGACACAATCGCCACACCGCGATCCATCAGCGTTGCCGACAGGATTCTGGCATTGCTGACGACTGTTTGGATATAGGACTTAAATTCTGGCCGCAATGCTTCGGCAAAGGCCGCAGCCTTGCCCGCGATTGCATGCATCAAAGGCCCGCCTTGCAATCCGGGGAATACGGCTGAATTGAATTTTTTGCCCAGCGCCTCGTTATTGGTCATGATCAGACCACCGCGCGATGCCCGCAAGGTTTTATGCGTTGTTGATGTTACAACATCTGCATGCGGCAATGGTGATGGGTGCACACCAGCGGCAACAAGGCCGGAAATATGCGCCATATCAACCATGAAATAGGCACCGACTGAGTCTGCAATCTTGCGGAATGCGGCAAAATCAATTGTCCGCGGATAGGCTGAACCACCGGCAAGAATCATTTTTGGTTTATGCTGTTCAGCCAGTTTTTGCAATTCGTCAAAATCGATCTGCGCGGTGGCTTCATCGACACCATATTGCACAGCATTAAACCATTTGCCCGACAAATTCGGCGCCGCACCATGTGTCAGATGCCCACCAGCGGCAAGTGACATACCCAAAATTGTGTCGCCAGGTTGCAGCAGGCTTAGAAACACAGCCTGATTGGCCTGCGCGCCCGAATGCGGCTGCACATTCACAAATTTACAGCCAAACAGCTCTTTTGCGCGATCGATTGCCAATGTTTCAACCACATCGACATGCTCGCATCCGCCATAATAACGACGCCCGGCATAACCCTCGGCATATTTATTGGTCAGCACTGACCCCTGCGCTTCCATGACGGCGGCGCTGACAATATTTTCAGAGGCAATCATTTCAATCTGGTCTTGCTGCCGCACCAGTTCGTCAGCAATTGCCGCAGCAAGTTCCGGGTCAGTTTTGGCCAGTGGGTCCGAAAAAAACCCGGTCATAGTCATTGCGTCTTTTACGCTGCGTGCGTCATCCATGAAACGATCTCCTCTTTAAGTCGGTAACATATTCTATAAAATCGGTAAGCTATTCCTAAAATCTGTACCTATTTGGATGGGCGTCCAGACGGCTTTCACAGCTACGCTACCGACCGGAAAATTATTAATAGCCTTTAAAATAGGGTATTTTGATCACAATACCAAGAGCCTGCACAGCAAAAGGTTCATTTTTCACCGATTTGAGACAGCTTGGCGACGCGGCGCTGATGCCGTCCCCCTTCAAATTCAGTGTCGAGAAAATGATCAACACATTGTTTGGCAAGATCAGGCTCGATCAACCGTTCGCCAAGAGCCAGAACATTTGCATCATTATGTTGTCGCGCCAATGCGGCCGCTAAAGGGTCGCTTACAAGCGCCGCGCGCACCCAGGAAAACCGGTTCAACGCCATCGAAATGCCAATACCACTGCCACATATGGCAATGCCATAACCCGCATCATCCTGCTGCAATGCGGTGGCGAGCTTTACCCCAAAATCAGGATAATCAACTGATGATTCCGCCGCAGGCCCCAGATCAACAACATCATGCCCAGCCGCCTGCACATGCGCCAACAATGTCTGACGCAGCGAAAATCCGGCGTGATCGGAAGCAAAATAGATGGTCATGTCATCACCCTTTTGGACAGCTTTTGATTATATGTTACCCATATTGGCTCAAGATCAAAACAAATGTTCAAAAACCTGTTTTTTTCTGCAAATTTTATATCGACAACCCCTGAAAAATTGACTAGCCTTTTTTGCAAGGTTGCCAAAACCGGGTTTAGGGAGAAGCGCAAACGGTGTTAAAACCGGCGCAAAAGAGGCAAGGCGTAAGCCTTGCTTTTCTTTTTTCGTCCCCTTCTGCTTAGGCGGTTGTTCACGCTGTATCGAGGCGGATGAACTCTGACACAATCACCCAGTAAACCAGCGCAAATAAAACCGCCGCGATCACTGTTGTGACGCCGGCTTTACGCCATAACATCGGTTTCGCCGGAGCCGAGGTTGCATGCCCGGTTTCAATAGCGTCAGGTGCCTTTACACCAAACGGCAATGTCATCAAAAACACCCACCACCAGAGCAGGATATACACCACTAAGCCGGATACAAAACTCATCTGCTGACGATCCTCATTCTGCGCTGGCGTCGGTGGTCGCAGTGACCACCTGTTCAAGTTCAATCAAAGTGCCGTTAAAATCTTTCGGGTACAGAAACAATACCGGGTTGCCATGCGCGCCAATTTTGACTTCGCCATTACCCAAAACCCGCGCCCCACGCGACTCAAGCGTTTCACGCGCCACCGCAATATCATCCACTTCATAGCAGATATGATGCATACCGCCATCCTGATTACGCTGTAAAAACCCGGCGATCGGCGATTGCGCATCGATCGGCTCCATCAGTTCAACCTTGCCATTTGGCGCCGTCACAAACACGATGCGCACGCCATGTTCCGGCAATGTCTGCACGGCGCTGACCGTGGCACCCAGCATGGTCTGCCAATGCTGTGCCGCGGCTGTCACATCGGGCACCGCAATCGCGATATGATTAATCCGTCCGATCATGCACGTAAATCCTCTTCGGCGATCCGCATAATATGCACCTGTGCAATGGGCCGCAAACCAAACATAGATCGCGCCACGCGGCGGACTGCCTGCGATACCACCTCTTCGACTGATGTATCCTGGCGTCGCGCCGTTTTGCCAAGACCATCCATCGCATCTTCAACCGCCAATGTGGCCGCCGCCACATAATCGCTTGCCGCCGCCGCATCACCAAGGCCGGTCTGTGCCACACTCGGCAATGCACATAAATGACCCGATTTATTGAGAATAACCGACACCGTCACAGCCCCGTTCCACAACATCCGCCGCCGCGACCGCAATGTCTCGGATTGCAATTCAATGATATTGCCCTTTTCGCTGGTCATGGCGCCAATATGCACATTATCGATAATCGCCGCCTCGCTGCCGCTGAGCCGGATCATAACGCCATTGTCGGGAAGCAGGGTTTGCTGCACCTGACAGGCTTTGGCAAGTTCGGCATGCGCCTGCAAATGCCGCGCGGTGCCATGCACTGGTATAGCAATTTTTGGCCGCACCAACCCATACATATCCACCATTTCATCGCGTGACGGATGGCCCGACACATGCACCGGGGCGTCCTGATCCGTAATCAGGTTAATGTTACGCCGGATCAGCATATCCTGAACCCGTGCAATGGCTGTTTCATTGCCGGGAATCTGACGTGACGAGTAGATCACCGTGTCACCTTCCTGCAGGCTGACCGTCTCATGCGTTCCGGCCGCAATCCGCGCCATAGCAGCGCGCGGTTCGCCCTGTGTTCCGGTGCAGATAACCACCAGCGCGGCTGGCGGCAAAAGGTCGATATCACTTTCCGGGACAAGATCCGGCAGATCTGTGAGATAGCCGA
>JADHLR010000113.1 GCA_016780525.1 Candidatus Puniceispirillum sp. | reverse complement strand
ATTTGACATTAAAATCTGAACTTTGTCGGCTTACCGTTTGAGTCATCGCATTCCGTCAGGGGAGGGCATGATGACACAACAGCGACAAGATCCGGATCCAAGAGCCTGGGGTGAAACCAAACACAAGCGATACGGGGAAAAACTATATCTAAAGGGTCAAGCGATGGTAAGAAGTGTATTCGCTTGCTCTTGAGGCTAAGGTTTGGCTCCCCGGGACGGATTCGAACCGCCGGCCAAGCGATTAACAGTCGCTTGCTCTACCGCTGAGCTACCGGGGAATAAGCCTTGCGAAACGGTTATACATAACAAAAGCCGATATGCAAGCCTGTTTTGTTACAAATCTGTTTTGGCGGCGGGGCTGTTTGATTTGCCAGTGCCGATGCTAGCTGATTTTTCGATGAGCAGGTGCGCCAGCCGGTCAATGTCTAGGGTACAAAGCGTCGTCGCGGACATCACACTGGCCTCATTGGCCCGCCGCGCGCTGCCCGAGCGTTGATAAGCGGGATCATAATGCGCATCAAGTAGGCTCTCGATAAAGGGGTGCCAGTCCTGCTGATCAATCAACGCACTCCATGCGGCGAGCTGTGCGGCGCTGTGCCGGTGTTTCAATTTAGATAATAATGGCATGATCATCGCCGGGTTTTGAATCATATGCGCGTATTCACGCTGTAAAAAACTGACCCGTGCTGCCATTGGTGCGGTGACGCGTATAGATGGCGCGGCGCGCATGGCTGCCCATAACGCCGGCGGAACATGGATATTACCGATTTTGTTACTTTCCGCCTCGATGAATATGTGCTGCTGCGGGTCACAGCTTTTTAGCGACTGACAGAGGCGTGACTCAAAAAGCCGCTGGCTGGGTTGTGGCTTGTCGGGCTCGCTGCCCAATAACGACCCGCGATGACAGGCCAGAGTCTCCAAATCAACAATCTGTGCGCCGTTTTTCGATGCCGCCTGTAAAATATGCGTTTTTGCGGTGCCGGTCTGGCCAGAGAGAATGACCACAGATATCGCCGGCGGTATGGCGTCAAGGCAATCAAGAACATGCCGCCGATAGGCTTTGTAGCCGCCATCGACAACGCCGCAATGCCAGCCAATATTGGCGAAAATCTGCGCCATAGCCGCGCTGCGCTGACCGCCACGCCAGCAATAGATAAGCGGCCGCCAATTGCGATCCTTACCCTGTAAAACGGTTTGCAGATGCATCGCAATATTTTGTGCCACCAGCGCCGCGCCAGCGCGTTTTGCGGTAAATGGATCGACCTGCTTGTACAAGGTGCCAATCTCGGCGCGTTGTTGATCATCCAACACCGGCAGATTAATGGCCCCCGGCAGATGATCGTCGGCAAATTCGGCTGGTGAACGCACATCAATGATGCTGTCGAATAATTCTATATCGCCAAGCGCCTGATCAATTTCAATGCGGGTGATTGGAGGTGCCACGGCTTCACCACCCCCCGCTGACAATTTTGACACCGTTTGTTTGCGCGTCACACCGTCCGATAATCGCGGCTTGATGATTGGTTTGCTGCAGCGTTTGCAGCGCATTTTCAGCATCGCTCTGCGCAAAAACACCCAGCAATCCGCCGCTTGTCTGGGGGTCAAACAAGGCTTCAAAACGCATGTCATCCGCCAGATCGCTTCCCAGAATTTTGACCGCGCGCCGGTTTTGCGGATGCAGGCTGGACGTCATGCCAGCGGCCAAAAACTGCGTGACGCCGCTCAAAAGCGGCAGCGATGACACATCAATGATGCATCCAGCCACCCCCAGACGTAATGCCAGATTTTGCGCATGTCTGGCCAGACCAAAACCGGTCACATCGGTTGCCGCCAACACATTATTCTGCAGAAATATATCGGCGGCTTGGGCGTTGCTAAGCCGCATGCTGGCAATCGCGGCATCGACACAGGATGCATCCGCCTGCAACTGCATATCTGCCGCCATGATCACGCCGGTGCCAATTGGTTTGGTCACAACCAGCACACATTCATCAGGCATCAACGATTCATCAAGATTTTGCCGGGTGGGTTGGGTGATCGGTTGTGCGCCACTGCCGGTGACCGCAAAGCCAACGGACATGCCACCACCTTCGCTGGTATGGCCACCGACCAGACGCACCCCAGCGGCACTATGCGCCATTAATGCGCCAGCCAAAATATGCGTCAACTGGTTTGTTTGTATCGATAGCTTTGATTCGGGTAGGTTTATAATAGCCAATGAAAATAATGGCTTGGAAAGCGAAGCGTAAATATCACTAAATGCATGGACAGAAGCGATTTCACCAAGCACATAGGGGTCGGAAACAATTTGTGACAATATATCGACGGATTGAACCCAGCCGGTTTTGCCCGGCATATCTGGCAGGATTGCGCTGTCCGTTTCTAGTCCGGATGGTGGCATCAAATCCGCATCCGCACCTTGTGCGATGGCCAGTTCAATCGCCGCCTGCATCGCATTCTGCAGCACCTGATGGCTGGTTTTTGCGGCGCAGCCAAGACAACGCATGGCGGCAAATGCCGGGTCATATTGTTGCGGTGTGGCTTGGCTTTGTGCGGGTGTTTGCGGCTCAAGAAGGCCGGGAAACGGGTTTTTCGGCGATACAGCCGGCATCGACAGATTTTTGAATTTCTTCATAAACCGCCGATCAATCCAGCATTTGAGGTGCCAAAATAAAAATCCTGACAGGGCAAAATCGCCGCGTGTGGCAATGGCGCGTTTTTTACCTGTGCCAATCAGCGCCAGATAGTGCTTTTGCGGCGCCCAGCGGGCGAGTGGTTTGCGCAAAATATAATGGCGCAGATTACGTGCCAGAATTTTGCCAGCCCGCACGGCGAATACACCAGCTTTTGGGCGTGGGGTCTGACTGATAGAGGCCACATCGCCGGCGGCAAAAATATATGGGTGCGTCACAGATTGCAGGGTTTCATTTACCGCTACAAAGCCATTCTTATCGAGTTGCAGACCACTTGCGCCAAGCCAGTCGGGCGCCGCCACCTGGGTGACAAGAAAACAGGCATCAAATGACACCGTCTGTTGATTATCGAGGGTTAAAATTTCAGATTCAACCGACAACACAGCCTGACCCAAAATGATCTGTGCGCCGCAAACCCGCAATTTTTTTTCAACAAGCGCACCGGCACGCGGCGCCATCTGCGGCATCAATTTATGCGACTGGCTGATGATGGTCATATCGGGGGGCGAGCCGGTCTCGAATATCCATCGGGTGATTAACGCCAGTGCCAGTTCGCAGCCAGCAGCACCGCCGCCAATCACCGCCAGTTTGCGCGGTAATGGCTGGGCAAACAACGCCTCAAAACGTGCCTGAAAACCAGCGATTGGCTTGACCGGAATGGTGTTATTGGCGGCGCCTTTGATGCTGTTGATATTTGGTTGTCCGCCGATATTTAATGAAAGAACATCGAAATCTAGCGCTGGACGATCGTCAAAATGGATCTGTTTCAAATCAGCATTGATGCCGGTCACCGTGGCAACGATGATCCGTGCATTTGCCGCTTGTGCAAGATGTCTTAAATCAATATGCAGATCTTCATCATGCCATACGCCCTCAACATAGCCCGGCAACATGCCGGAATAGGGGGTGCGACTGCTGCTTGTCACAATGGTCAGCCGTAGCCCCGGCACCGGCTTCATTGCAAAAGCCTTTAACACAGCTATTTGCGCATGGCCGCCACCAACCAGAACAAGGTCTGCAAGAATGGGGTGCTGCGACTGCATTAGCTCTCGTATTGGCCAAGTTGCCCTTTGAAAAATGCCGCTGGCGGTCGATCTGCAAAATGTTGGGCGCTGATGACTTCGCCAACAAAAATAGTGTGGTCGCCACCGGCGTAAATCTGCCAGGGCCGGCATTCAATATGCGCAAGCGCGTTGCTGATAAGCGGCTGTTCACAAGCGCCCAGCACCCAATCAATGCCCAGAAACCGGTCATCTTCCTGACTGGCAAACCGCCGGCACAGCTGGCTCTGGTCAGCCGCCATAATATTCACGGCAAATCCGGCTGCGTTCGAAAACAACGATAGCTGTGAACTTTTATTGTCGAGCGACCATAAGATCAAAGGTGGATCGAGGGATACCGAATTAAACGAATTGACTGTCAACCCATAGGGTGTGCCATCCGGCTTCATCACCGTGACGATGGTGACACCGGTGAGATAATGCGACATGACCTGGCGCAGATCAGCCGCAGACACAGAAGTTTCAGATGGTGATATCATTGTCATAGCTACTCTTTGCGGGCGGCCTCTGGCGCGGTCAGCGTTTCACTGTCACCGCCCGTATTATCTTTTTATCTTTTCAGCACTGCCCTTACATAGCGTTTAATTGCGCTTTCCGATAGGGTTTCGGCAATAATTACCGCAATAAAAATCAGCGCGCAGCCAATCAACGCCAGTGAAACAAGCTGTTCGCCGAGAAGCCACCAGCCAAAAACCGCTGCAAAAACAGATTCAAGCGACAAAATCACCGCGGCGGCGGCGGCCGGGGTATGACGCTGGGCCACAAGTTGCAGGGTATAGCCAATGCCAACCGCCATCACGCCAGCAAAGGCAAGCTGTGGCAGCACCGGCAGAAAATCGACAGGATGCGGCGCTTCAAGAGGCACCATAACGATGCCGGCCAAAAGCGCAGTCACCAGAGACTGATAGACAGATAGCTGTAGCGGTGCGGCAATCTTTTCCAGAACATGCTGGATCAGCAAAATATGACCCGCCCAAAAAAACGCACCGCCAATGATCAGCAAATCTCCAAATTGCGCATCCAGAGACGAGGTGCCTGATAGCAAATAGCTGCCAGCCATCGACAGCAAAACCGCTGGCCATATGTTAAGCGGCACATGTCGACGCAAAAATACCGCTGCAATAAGCGGCACCAGCGGCACATATAACGCCGTTAAAAATGCAGCATTCGCAACATTCGTGTAAAGCAGTGCGGTTTGCTGCAAGCCAATCCCGCCAAACATGACAGCACCCAGACCAAATGTCTCAAACCCCAGCTGTTTGTCTTTGCGCAAGGCGGCGATCAAATTGATCTTGCGTGATTCATACAGGGCAAATGGCACAATAATGACAGCGCCAATCAGGTAACGACCAAAGGTAAAACCCATCGGGCCAATCGTTTCCATGCCGGTTTTTTGTGCAATAAAGGTGGCGCCCCAGACAATGGCGGTAATACACATCAGGCAGTTCGCAACAAAGCGGGTCAAGGTGGCAATTCCTCATAAAAAATGTTTG
>JADHLR010000112.1 GCA_016780525.1 Candidatus Puniceispirillum sp. | reverse complement strand
TTTTTCGGCTGTTTTAGCCGGTTTTTTGACTGGTGTTTCGGCTGGTGTTTCGGCTGGAGTCGGCGCGGCTGTTTTTTGCAGCCGCCCGGGCAAGGGTGTCACATGCTGGGTGACACGCTGCCACAAGATTTTATCTTCATCTAAATCCTTATTGGCAGGCGGCTTTTGTCGCATTACATAATTCTGGTTTTAGTTATCTTCGTCAGCTGACTCGGTTTCCGCCAGCTTCCAGTTTGGATCAGACAATGTCAGATCGCGTTCAAATGTCCAGATATCGATAAATTCCTGCGGCTCGGTATCGCTGTCCTCCATGACCTCACCTTGCTCGTCACGCGCAATACGTGTTTGCGTTGTATGGAAATGCACGGTGATCGATGCCACCGAATCAACCAGCTCAACATTCAGAATGCTCACCTCACGAATGTCATTGACGGTGATTTCAAGCGTTTCCTTAGCCGCTGTGCGATCATGGATGGTTTGCATAAAGCTTTGCAACAAATCATAGCTCAGCAGGCGTTTCAATTGCGCCTGATCACCATCGGCAAAGGCTGTCAGGATCATGTCAAAAGCAGCGGTTGCGCCCTGCACAAACTCTTTTTCATTAAATTGCCGGTCAGCACGGCGCAAAGCTTCCAGCCCGCTTCCTGAAATTTTTGCTGATTTATCAGCAGCTTTTGGAAATGGGATCGGCGCATTGCCCTTGTCAGCAAAGCTTTCTTTTACCTGATTGTCCTGCGGTTGTTCATAGCCGGTACGCTGGCCCAAAACAGAGCGCAACCGCAAAACCAGAAGAACTGCGATGACAGCAAAAATAAGAATGTCTATGAAGGGCAAATTATCCCCCTATGTCCGAGTTTGCATCCGAATGTCACGAACATCATTGTAACGATGTTTAATGATGTTTAACTATAGATGGCATATGTGCGTGGTGAAATCCAGATGGCAGCGAAAATAGATATGCCAAAAATCGTTAATCAGGGATCTTAACACATCTATGGGACTTTTTTTCCTTTTCATTTTTATTTTATGGGGATGGGCGGAAATGTCCGCTTTCATCTTTATTGGTGGTGAAATTGGCGGTTTGCTGACGCTGCTTGGTGTTTTTGTTACCGCCATTATCGGATTGTCGCTGCTCAAAGGTCAGGGCAAAGCCGTAATGGCACGGATTCGCACCGATCTGGCACAGGGCCACGCACCGGTTGGCTCAATCGCCGATAGTGTATCCTTGGCTGTTGGCGGTATTTTGATGCTGATACCAGGTTATGTCACTGATGCTGTTGGTGTATTATTATTCGTTCCGGGGTTGCGTACCATCGCCGGGGCGTGGATTTTACATCATCTCGTCGCCAATAATCGGTTTAAAGGCTTTGTTCATGTTGGCGGCCAATCTGGATTTGGCGCGCAAACACCACATTCATATGCTGAAGATGACGATATCATTGAGGGTGATGTGACCGAACATACGCCCAGAAAAAACCGTTTGAACAACGAATAGAGACCAACCAATTGATAAGGAATATCCATCATGGCCAAAAAAGACACGACTGCCAAGACCGACACTGACGCATCAAAGGGCGCATCAAAAGACGCATCAAAGGGCGAATCAGCCAATGCCCAGCCAACTTCTGACCGTCAGCTTGTTGTGCATGCGCAATATGTCAAGGATTTCTCATTTGAAAATCCAAATGCACCAAAAGTTCTGACCGAAAATCTTGGGCAACCCGATGTAGAGATCAGTGTCAGTGTGGGTGCAAAGCTGATTGGTGAAAACCAATATGAAGTGGTATTGAATCTGGGTGCCAAAGCGGTTGTTGCCGAAACGCCCATGTTTCTTGTCGATCTGACCTATGCCGGGTTGGTGTCACCGCAAGGGGTAACAGGTGACGACATAAACCCCTTGATTATGATTGAAGCACCGCGGTTATTGTTTCCATTTGCCCGGGCACTGATATCGGATGCGACCCGTGATGGTGGCTTTATGCCGTTAAATATTCAGCCTGTCGATTTCGTCGCTGTATACAAACATAATCTGGAACGACAAGCAGCCGCCGCGGCAGAAAAACCGGCAAATTAAGATTTAAGCCAAATCGGGTCGTCTAGTTTTGCGATAAACGCCTCATGTGCCGCCTGTTCTTCAGCGGTTGGTGCATGTGGGCGGATTGGCCGCGTCTGTGCTGGTGGGCTGTCGATGGTCAGGGTGCCAGCTGGCGCATCAGAATTTTTTGGACTTGTCTGGCGCTGGCTGTTGACGTCGGTCGCAAGCGATAAGCCCGGCTGTCGGCCACCGAGCAATTCGATATAGACACCAGCCAGCAAATCAGCATCAATCAATGCACCATGTAAATCACGATGGCTGTTATTGATTTCAAAGCGGCGGCATAATGCATCAAGGTTAGCCTGAGCGCCGGGGAATTTTCTGCGCGCCATCGTCAATGTATCAATGGCACGATCCATCGGCAAAACCGGCCGTTGTATTTTTTCCAGCTCGGCATTGATAAACCCCATATCAAAACTGGCATTATGGATGACCAGCGGCGCATCACCGATAAATTCTAAAAATTCATCAACGATGCTGGCAAATACCGGTTTGTCACTCAGAAATTCACTGGTCAGGCCATGCACCGCGACCGCGCCCTGATCAATCTCACGTTCAGGATTGATATAAATATGTAACTGTTTGCCAGTCGGCAAATGATGCATCAGTTCCAGCGCACCAATCTCGATAATCCGGTGTCCATCACGCGGGTTGATCCCGGTGGTTTCTGTATCAAGCACAATTTCACGCATCATCGTTACCTTTTGACATATCGGGGTTTGAATCATCTGAATCTAGCGGCATATCATCCAGCCAGGAATATAAATGCTGTTGCGTCACGTCTGGCGGAAGATCTGTGTCCAGCACAAAATCCGCACGCTGGCATTTTTCACTGGCCGGCATTTGGGTTTTTAAAATGCCGGCCAGTTTATTTTCGGTCATTCCGGGGCGGGCTAGCGCGCGCCGCCGGATGGTATCTTCGCCGGCATGGACAACGATCACATAATCGCACAGCGCATCACCACCGGTCTCAAATAACAGCGGCACATCAAGCACCACGATTTTACTGCCAAGCCGTCGATGATCGACCAGAAACTGATCGCGATGCTGCCGTACCATCGGATGTAAAATAGATTCAAGAATTTTTCGGTCTTGTGGATGTTCAAACACATGATTGCCCAGTTTTTTCCGGTCAATGCCACCATCATCGGCAAGCACTGACGTTCCAAATCTGGCAATAATGTCGGGAACAGCCGCTCCATCTGCCGCCAGCAGACTATGCACCGCAGAATCGGCATCATGTACCGCTATCCCGCGTTCAGCTATCCAGCCCGCCACTGTTGATTTACCCGAAGCGACGCTTCCTGTCAGACCAATGATAATCATCAGACCGGTTCCAACGGGCGCAACCCATGTTCATGCAGGATGCCCAGTAAAGGTAAAAGCGGCAGTCCTAAAATATCGAAATGATCACCATCAATACGGGCAAATAGCGACGATCCAACAGATTCAATTTGATAGGCACCCGGTGACCATAATGTCGCCTCGCCAACCCGCCGGATATAGGCATCGGCGAACGCATCATCAAATTTACGCATGGTCAGCGCGGCGCGCCCGAGATGATGCCAGATACGCTGTCCATCGCGTATCAGGATAATGGCGGATAGTAATTCATGTTGTTTCCCGGCAAGCATCAGTAATTGCTGTTTTGCCTCTGTCAGCGATTCAGGCTTGGCCATGATATGATCATCAATCAGCAATAGCTGATCACAGCCAATAATATAGGAAGAATTGGTTGGTGACTGGGTAGGCAGCAGAATCTGCGACGCCGCCTGGGCTTTTAAAAATGCCAAAAGCACAGCGATTTCATCTGCCGCCATATCACCAGCCTGCGCATCGGCCCGCACGCGTGCCTCGTCTATAGCCGTTGGCGCCACGTTAAAATCAACGCCGGCCGCGCGCAGAATATTCTGTCTGGTCACACTTGCCGACGCCAATGTGATGGTGGCATGCGGCAATCCCAGAAATGGTGCAGTATCGATCGCCGTCATGTCTGTGATTCTTGCCAATTTGTATGTAGCTGGATAACCGCCGCCGCGGTTTCTTCAACCGAACGGCGGGTGACGTCAATGACCGGCCAGTTTTGCTCGGAAAATAACCGACGGCCATGACGCACCTCTTCGGTAATTTGATCGACATCCACATAGGTTACATTATCTGTATCCGCCATTGCCATTTGCCGTGTTCGGCGAATTTGACTCAGTCTTTTAGGGTCGTTGGTCAAGCCAACCACAAGCAGATTTAAACCATCAAGATAATGCAGTGGAAATGGCACCTGTGGCACCAGCGCATAATTTGCAACTTTATAGCCGCGGTGCGCCAAATACATAGAGGTTGGTGTTTTTGATGTACGCGATACCCCGACAAGAAGAATATCAGCCTGTTCCAGCTGTCCCATATTCATGCCATCATCATGGCTGACAGCAAAATCAACAGCCGCGATCCGGTCAAAATAAGCCGTATTCAGGCGTCGTTGACCGCCCGGTAAATTTTGTGTTGTCTGGCCAAGAACGCGGCCAAGTAAATGCACCACAGGATCGAGTACAGAAACCGCCGGAATACCACGTGACCGGCATTCAGCCAGAATTTTGTCACGCATTTCATCATTCACGATGCTCATCAGTAATATGCCGGGATTTCGGTCAAGCCCGGCGCATAGGGCATGAAGATGCGCCTCGGAACGCACCAGCGTCCAGACATGCTCAACCGTTGTGACATTTGGAAATTGCGCAACACAGGCACGTGCCACCTGATGCACAGTCTCGCCTGTAGAATCAGATACAAGATGAATATGCAATGTTTGTTGCGCAGTCATAACCCAAGATGTAGGCCAGATTGAGAAGATTTGCCACCTGTTTCATCTAGTTTTATGACATCTGCCGTCTGACCAAGATGAAACCGGGGGTGAAGCCCGGGGTGAAGCCTAGTGTGAAACCCAAATTAAAACCCAGTTTAAAACCATGTGTATATCAACACCCGCAATGGGGATTGTTTTCGCCGCACAGCGTATAGATTTATGTTATGCACCTAGACAGGTTTTTTAATCACAGGTGGATAAGTGCAAAACATAATTGCCAGAAATCCGGGGATAAAATCTACCCTACTGATTTTGCAGTCGAAAAAGGAACAATAATTGTGCATAAAGCGGGGGGTAAATGAACCGGCAATGGGTAT
>JADHLR010000111.1 GCA_016780525.1 Candidatus Puniceispirillum sp. | reverse complement strand
CGACAGATGCATCGCCATATGCGCACCGGCCGAATGCCCCATCAAAACATATCGTTGCGGGTCTGCATGTTGCTCGCAATGTGCGACAATATCTGCCAGACCGCCATTCAGCGCCGCCATAATTTCGGTCAAGCTGACTTCCGGGCATAGCGGGTAATTCACATTCACAATGCCAAACCCAGATGCCGCCAGATCGGCCATGTGATGCATCATTATCGATTTATCAAGCGCCCGCCAATAACCGCCGTGAATATTGATAATAACCGGCAGCCCGGCCTGTGCCGGCATGTAGTCAAACCGCATCAACTGATGCGCTCCATAGGCGATGTCGAATGCGCCAGCAAGCTCGGCCTTGCGCTGCGCCGCGTCATCTTCCCATGATTGCAACCAGCTTTCGGTTTCGTCGCCCACCGCCACCCGCGGGTTAAACTGTGCCTCCATGCCATGATCAATCCAGTGACGCCAGCTCATATATCATCATCCATCTGCGCTATTCGGCCGGTTTGTATGATCTGCGGCGCGGTAAAGGCTGTCACCTCTACCGGGGCGCCGACCCAAGGTTCAATATCAACAAGACAAGAATGCGCCGCTGGCCCCTGTGCCAGTGATGACGTGCCCCGATCAGGTGTCAGCACATTCGGATTGCCATGTTTGCAATCAAGGCCGCTTTCACCGCTAATATCCGGATCAAACCAGGCGCCAGTGGAAATCATCAACACCCCTGGCATGATTTCCCGGCTCAGCCTTGCGCCACATAAACACGCCCCACGCGCATTGAACACCCGCACAATCGCACCATCAGCAATACCACGCGCCGCTGCATCATCAGCATTGATCAGCACCGGTTCATGCCCACCGATCTTTGCGGCACGGCTGACCGAGCCATGATCAAGCTGCGAATGTAATTTATGCGTCGGTTGGTTGCATAACAGATGCAGCTGGCTGTCATGCTGTTTCCCGCCAAGCCATTCCGGCGGTGTCAGCCAGGCCGGGTGCGGCGGACAATCGCCATAGCCAAAACCGGCAATCACTTGTGAAAAAATTTCTATTTTTCCGCTTGGCGTGTCGAGTTTATTGGCAATCGGATCAGCCCGGAACTTATCCAGAATGACCGTTGGTTCGGTAAACTCATCAATTTTAAACCACCCCTCTTTTAAAAATGCCGCATAGGATGGTAACGCATAGCCATATGCCGCCATTGACTGCCGGGTGACATCATACATCCAGCGCTGCCACTCATCCGCATCACGGCCTTCGGTAAAGCTCTCCTCGACCCCCATGACACGCCCGATGCCGCGCAAAATATCATAATCATCGCGGGCACTGCCCACCGGTGCCTGTGCTTGCTGCATCGCGACGAAATAATTGTCACGCGGTGACATTGCAATATCTGAGCGTTCCAGCGTGGTCGTTGTTGGCAGCACAATATCGGCATGTTTAGATGATGCGTTCCAGCACCAGTCATGCACAATAATGGTATCCGGCTTTTGCCAGGCCCGGCGTAACCGCCGCAAATCCTGATGATGATGAAACGGATTACCGCCAGCCCAATAGATGATTTTTATATCGGGATAGTGATAAATCTTGCCATTATAAGCGAATGCCGCGCCCGGCGTTTCCAGCATATCGACAATCCGCGCCACCGGGATAAAGCTGCTGACCTGGTTGCGTCCCTGTGGCAAATCGGCAATCGGCATATTGCGCAGGAAATTATTACCGACGGTATTGGTCGCCGCATAACCAAAGCCAAAACCACCACCGGGCAAACCGATCTGGCCAAGCATCGCCGCAAGCACAACGCCAGCCCAAAATGGCTGTTCACCATGCGCCTGACGGGTCAATGACCAGCTGAGTGACAGCATGGTGCGGTGTGTCGCCATCTGCATCGCCAAATCGCGCAAGCTTGCCGACGGCACATCGCAAATCGCCGCAGCCCAATCTGCCGTTTTGGCAACACCATCATCAACACCGCGCAGATAATCAGCAAATTTGTCAAAGCCAACCGTATAGCGATGCAAAAATTGCTGATCATAAAGCTGCTTGTCGAGCAGCTCATAACATAGGGCAATCATACAGGCGGTGTCGGTATTTGGCCTGATTGTAAGCCATTCGGCCTGCACTTCGTCGGCCATATCGGTTTTGAGCGGTGATACAGAGACAAATTTGACCCCATTTTGATGCGCCGCCAACAGCGACTCACGCTGGATATGACGCCCAACCCCGCCTTGTCCGATCTGCCCATTTTTCAGCGGCACCCCGCCAAACGCCACAAACAGCTCACTATTGGCAATGACCGATTGCCAGCTTGTCTGGTTGTAAGTGTAATTTCTGAAATCGCCGATCACATGCGGCATCATCACCTCGGCCGCAGCAAAGCTGTAGGTATTCAGTGATTTTGTATAGCCCCCAACGACATTCAAAAACCGGTGTATCTGGCTTTGCGCATGATGAAACCTGCCGGCACTGGCCCAGCCGTAAGATCCGGCGAAAATGGCCTGATTGCCGTGATCATCAATCACCCGTTGCAATTCCTCCCCAACCAGTTGACTGGCGGTATCCCAGTCAATGGCAACATACCGGTCTGCCCCGCGTTTTTCCGGCTGGCTGTTGCCGGGGCCGCCCTCCAGCCAGCTTTGCCGCACCATGGGATGGGTAATGCGGGTCTCACCATCCAGCACATCCAAAATGCCCTGACCAATCTCGCTGGGTTGGCTGTCATCGCCAAATGGCAGCAACGCTGTTACTTTGCCATTTTCAGTTTTATACTGATAGGTGCCCCAATGGTTGCTTGTCAGTTGCATAACTGTCGCTCATTTGATTGCCATTGGTGTTTATTCATACATAGTTTTCACCGCCTCACCAGCCATTTTTGATATGGCTTTTGGCTTGCCAAGCAAAGCCTGTCTTTCCTAGAATTTCAACGGTTGCGCTATTTTAAGGAATTGACACACCATGCAAAATGATCTGCCTGTCTATCAGCTCTATGCTATCCGCTATGCCATGCGTGATGCCAAAAGAAGCGAACATTTTATTGGCGGCGACCCGCATGACGGGCCGATGCCGATGGATTATTTTGTCTGGCTGGCGCGCTGCGGCGATCATCATGTGGTGATCGACACCGGCTTTACCGAAGCCGTTGCCACCCGGCGCGGACGACAATTTCTGCATTGTCCGATAGACAGTATGGCGGCGCTTGGTGTGGCCGCAGACACGGTTCAGGACGTTATTCTGACACATCTTCATTATGATCATTCCGGGCATTTTGACCGTTTTGCCAAGGCGCAGTTTCACCTGCAGGAACAGGAGCTGCATTTCGCCACCGGCAAATATATGCGGCATCCGCGCATGTCTTATTCATTTGAGGTCGAGGATGTGTGCG
Source organism: Candidatus Puniceispirillum sp. (assembly GCA_016780525.1). Taxonomy (GTDB): domain Bacteria; phylum Pseudomonadota; class Alphaproteobacteria; order Puniceispirillales; family Puniceispirillaceae; genus UBA3439. The sequence goes on along the minus strand of JADHLR010000111.1, from coordinate 1,893 downwards.
GCATCGTGCGGATGAATTACCAACAGCGCGTTCTGTTCTATGACGGCGATGGAGCCGTGTCCCCGGGGATCAGGCTGCACCGTACCGGCGGCCATTCAGCCGGGCTGCAATTTGTTTCGGTACATACCAAACGTGGTTGGGTTGTGCTGGCATCTGATGCGGCGCATTTCTATGAAAATCTGGATAGCAACAGGCCGTTCACAATCGCCTATCATGTTGGCGAGATGCTGGAGAGCTTTGACCGGCTGCGCCAGGTGGCACCAAGCCGTGACCATATCATTCCGGGTCACGACCCGATGGTGATGCAGCTTTATCCGGATGTTGAGGGGTTTGTCGACAAAGTGGTGCAGCTGGATATGCCACCATTACCCCAAAAATAAACCCCCCGGAAATACCCCTCCCGGAAATAGACCTAACCGGCAGCAGCAGACAGCCGCATCAGGCACGGCTGTCCCAGTAATCGCTGCCATAGTCATGCAGAATCTCTTCGCCTGTTTTGATCGCAGATTTAGCGGTGAAACAGACAAAGCGGTTGTCGTCATCATCAATCTGCCATTCGGCATTCGGTGGAGCGCCATGGTTGTAAATCATGCCGCACCCCAAAACGCACAGATAATCATTTTTATCATCCGGGCTGGTAAACAGATAATCATTCAGCCGGTTAATTTCCTGCAGATCGTCATCATCAATAACCAGATAGGGGCAGCGCTCAATGACATCGCCGGCGGCAAAATCAATACACGCGAACACCCCCAGCCCATGCAGCGGTGATTCTTTCACAATAATTTTCATAATGGTATTTTTCCAGATGCCAGATTAACGGTTAACTGCCAGACCCGGCATATCAGCCAGCGCCGATTTTTGATAGTGCGACGCCTCTAGCCATGCTGGATTTATCTCCACCCCCCATCCCGGCGCTTCGGTCACGCTGGCATGCCCATTGTCTATTTTATAGGGTGTGTTCATAAACAACTGGTCTTGCCAGGGATAATAATCCGGCCCCTCGATCGAAAATTCCAGATAATGACCAGCGTTTGGAATGGCCCGCAAAAGATGCATGGTGAATAACGTCACCATCGACAAATTAGCACAATGCGGCGTGACTGGCAGGCCTGCGCTGGCGGCCATATTCACCACCCGCAAGGTACGGCTGATGCCGCCAAGATACAAAATATCGGGCTGTAGGATATCGACAGCGCGCATCTCAATCATCCGGCGCCAGGTCGGTAAATCGCAATCCTGTTCACCGCCAGTAACGTCGATATCAAGGGTTTCGGTGACCTGTTTTGTCTGTTCGAGTTCCCAATAAGGACACGGCTCTTCAAAATGGCAAAAGCCATGATCCTGTAACATCTGTCCCACTTCAATCGCGCGTTCCGGCGCATAACAGCTATTCGCATCAATCAATAATGCGGCTGATTCGCCCATCTGCTGTCGCATCGTCCGAATCATCATTTCGGTGCGTCCGGGCCATTCATCCTGATTCCGGCCAACCTCGGCGCCGGCCCTGACCTTAAAGGCATCAAACCCGTAGCGGTCACGCAAATCACACATGCGGGCGGCTTCGTCCTGCGGGGTGATATCACGCTTCATCGACGAGGCATAGGCGCGCACCTGACCGGCACTGCCACCAAGCAAAGCCGCCACTGGTTTACCCTGTTGCCGGCCATACCAGTCCCAAATGGCTGTATCAAACCCGGCCATCGCGCGGCGCAAATACGATCCGGGAAACTTATGTTCTTTTTCCGTCACCAGATCGAGCAGATCATCGAGCAGCGCAGCTGTGCTGACATCACGGCCCAGCACCCACGGGGCGACCTGCCGGTGCAAAACCTTTTGGGTAATATCCGCATTATAGGTAGATAGCTGGCCCCAGCCGATGCTGCCATCCTC
>JADHLR010000110.1 GCA_016780525.1 Candidatus Puniceispirillum sp. | reverse complement strand
GCTGGCCATTATGGATGATGGTGATCTTGATATCGCTGTTGCCGCGGCGCTTGGCGGGGCATTTGGCGGCACCGGACAGAAATGCACCGCATCATCCAGACTGGTAGTACATGCGAAAATCCACGATGAATTTGTCGAGAAATTAACCGCCGGTGCCAGCGCGATGGTGGTCGATAATGCGCTAAAGGACGGCACCCAGATTGGCCCGGTTGTCAGCCAGACCCAGCTGGATGAAAATCTGGCATGGGTTGAACGGGCAAAAGCTGAAGGCGGCGATATTTTGTGCGGCGGTGAGCGCGTCACGCGGCATACCGATGGCTATTACATGACACCTGCGGTTGTTGCTGGCACACAAAACAGCTGGCAAATCAACCGCGAGGAAATGTTCGCACCAATCGCTTGTGTGATCAAAGTTGACAGCTATGACGAGGCTGTTGATGTGGTCAATGATACGCATTTTGGGTTAACATCCGGCATCATCACACGATCACTGGCACGCGCCACAGATTTTCGCCGCCGCGCCGAAACCGGCGTTGTGACAATTAATCTGCCAACTGCCGGCACCGATTACCATGTGCCGTTCGGCGGATGTGGCAGCAGTTCCTATGGCCCCCGTGAACAGGGCAGTTATGCGCAGGAATTTTATACCACCGTAAAAACCAGCTATATCGCTGCAGGTCAGCCGGATTAAGCCGATGCATATTATTGACAACCTGCAATACGCCAATTGGTCGGAAAAAATTTTCAAGCAAATGCGCGAAGGCGGCGTTGATGCTGTTCATGTGACGATTGCCTATCACGAAATCTTTCGTGAAATGGTGGCCAATATCGAACAATGGAACCGCTGGTTTGAGAGTTTTCCGGATTTGATTTGTCACGCCCGCAGCGGTGACGATGTGCGCCGCGCCAAACGCGACGGCCGCACGGCGATTATTTTTGGCTTTCAGAACCCATCGCCAATCGAGGATGATATCGGGCTTGTCGAAATCTGCCACATGCTTGGCGTCCGGTTTATGCAATTGACCTATAACAATCAGTCTTTATTGGCCACCGGCTGTTATGAGGCGGAAGATAGCGGTGTGACGCGCATGGGCCGCGAGGTGATCAAAGAAATGAACCGGGTTGGGCTGGTCGTCGATATGAGCCATTCGGCCGAGCGCTCGACACTTGACGCCATCGCCCTGTCAGATCGGCCGATTGCCATCACCCATGCAAATCCAAATTTCTGGTATCCGGCAAAACGCAACAAATCTGATGCTGTTTTGCGCGCGCTTGGCGAAACTGGCGGCATGCTGGGATTTTCGCTTTACCCACATCATCTCAAAGACAAGTCGCAATGCACATTAGAGAGTTTTTGCGAGATGATCGCCCGCACCGCAGATCTGATGGGGGTGCAGCATATCGGCCTCGGTTCTGATCTGTGTCAGGATCAGCCCGACAGCGTTGTTGAATGGATGCGGGTGGGACGCTGGACCAAGCAGATTGATTATGGTGAAGGGTCAGCCGCACATGCCGGATTTCCCGAGATGCCAGACTGGTTTCAGGATAACCGGCATTTTGGCAATATCGCAGCCGGGTTGCGTGCTGCCGGCTTTTCAAAAGATGAAACTTCTGCAATCATGGGTGAAAATTGGCTGCGTTTTTACGACGCCAATTTTACCGCAGCGTGAGGCCAGATGAAGATGGATGCAAAACCGCAAAATCAATCTGCACCGATTATTGCCAACCGTCCGGCATCGGTGGTGATGAAACTGGCACGCATGGGATCTTTGCATCAGAGCCGGTTGAGTTTTATGCGGGTGTTACTGCGCCGCCTGAAAGCTGAAAACTGGCAATTCAGACAAGTCGAATGGCGCATTGATGAACAGGGGGTTGGCGTTGCCAGCTATGAGGCCATCGGCCCCGAACGCACCTACACGCTGGTCGCCTTTGCGCATGATTTACCAGCCGAACAAAGATCTGACCGGGTCATTGCCGAGGCTTGGGACGCAACCTTCACACTGCATGATGGGGTGATATCACAAGCTGACATCGCGCGGCTCGCAGCGAATGTACCGCGCCAGGAAGCCGGCCGTATCTCGGGTCAGGAATTTGTTTTGTCGCGGGCCAACAGATCAGTGCGCCTGTTCGATTATGTTGTCACGTGCCTGGCCAATGGCCAACAACCGGATTTGCGGGAAATTGAGTCTGTTGGCTATCTGATGCGCACCACGGCGGTTTATGGGTCTGGTAAATTTGGTGCGGCTGACCGCGCGCTGTGGGCCGACCGACCCGAATTTGCCGGCTCATTCCAGCCAGAATTGCTGGCGGTATGGCTAATCCGCAGTTTTACCATTGATATTGTCGAACATATGGCCCGCCAGCGCGCGCCTGACCGGGCCATTCGGCTGGATCCCGACATTCGCCGCCGGATTGGCGTTGGCAATTCCACCGGTTTGGGGATGGCGCCGTTTCTGATCAATCATCCGGCGCTTATCCATGCCTGGATCAATGCCCGTGAAACAGCTTTGACGCGGGTACGCAACCTGCCTGCCAGCACCGCTGAAACGATTGATGATCTGGCGCATCTGGCACAACGTGCCTTGCGAAATGCGGCCGAATGGACAACTGACAGCCTGTATCAGCAAAATAAGACAGCCGGCTTGCGTGATGATCTGGCCGGCTTGATTGTCTATTTGAAAAAATTTGATCCGGCCACAGACTATCCTTTCGACGTGATATATGAATGGGGCGCCCGGCAGTTATCGCTTGAGGGTCAGGAACAGTTGGTGTCACTGCTCATCGATAGCCATGCGGCGTTGGTTGACGATCTGGCGGCAACCATGTCAGCCAATGAATCCGCCTATTTTCACATTGATGGCAGCATCACAATTGGCAAAATCAAAGCGATTCTGGACGATGCCTATGGCTGGGTGAAACATATTAACTATGCCGATGACGCCGCCATAGCGCGGGTTTGGTATGTCTCTGAAGAAAAGCTTGAACCACGGCTTGGTGAACGTTTTCACGAGCCAATTGAGCCATTTGAGCAACCGCTGGCACCGGGGCGTGATGCCGTGGCAGCGCGAGCTTGCCTTGATCACTGGGATGACGCAAAACCCATTGCCAGCTTTTTACTGGCGCATCCCGAGCATCGGCATATCATCCGGCGCACACAAATTGTCGCATCGCTTCCTTACGCCGAAATTCAGGATAATACGATCGCCGCTGAGATGCGGCCAATCGATTTGCTGCGCTGTAAATTGTCGTTTTTTGGTGCATCAAAATTTGATCCCCGTTCTGACCGCTGGTTACGCATTACCATGTATCAGGGCGCCCCTTTCCCGGATGAGCTGGCCCGGCTTGATCCTGATGATCTGGCCTATCCACCGCTGCCTTCATGACAATAACACCGCCACCGGATGATGCCCGCCATAGCAGCTGGTCGCTTGGCGAAACGGCTGCACTGGCGATTAAGGCAGCCCGCGGTGCCGGCATGCCGTGGGGTCTGGCTGATGAGACCGGCTTTGCCGTCAGCTGGCTGCACGCCCATGGCATAGCCGGGCTGTCTGCGTTATGTCGCTATCTCAGCTGGCGGCACAATGACCGGCTGACGCAATGGCCGGATCATGCCACCGGTGATCGCTGCTATTGCCCGATTGCGCTTGGCACTGCCTATCTGGACGGCGCGCTGCCCGACAGCCTTAGCATCAATAATATTCGTGAACCGGTGCTGATATTGCCATTTATAGCCAAGCGTAGCGGCGCCCGGCCAGTGCAGGTCAATCTCGATCAGCTGTGTCTTCATGTGTCGGAAAATGGTGTGTTGAGCCGCTATCAGGATACCGCTTTATTGCTGAATCAGGCCGCTTGCACAATCAGCCCGGCGGCTGACCCGCCGGTCATTCCACCACCAATGCAGACACAACGGGTTGCCTCATGCTTTTATGGCTGCGTCACAGCGCTGCAGTATTTTGCCGGAAAAACCTATGCACCGGCGACCGATGAATCGCGGCTGGCTGGTGCCGGGGCTGGTTTAAATGACAATGATTAAAATGTCGGTTTAGACAATGCCGCTGATGGTTTTGATTTCAAGAAATTCTTCGATGCCCCACATGCCGCCCTCACGGCCAACACCTGATTGCTTGTAGCCGCCAAACGGGCTGCCAGATAACCGGCTGGCACCATTCACCTGAATCATACCGGCGCGCAATTGTGCCGCCACCCGGCGCGCCCGATCCATGTCGCCGGTCTGAATATAAGCAGCCAGCCCATAGGGTGTATCATTCGCCAGAGCAATGGCCTCATCCTCGCTGTCAAACGGCATGATGCTCAGCACCGGGCCAAAAATTTCTTCACGAATAATGGTCATATCCTGTGTGGTATCGGCAAACACGGTGGGTTTCACAAACCAGCCCCGGTTTAAACCATCCGGCCGGCCAACACCGCCCGCCACCAGCCGCGCACCCTCATCAATGCCCGACTGGATCAGCCCCTGCACCTTGTTGAACTGGGCTTCTGAAACCAACGGCCCGATATGGTTGCCGGGCTTTGACGGCAAATCAACAGTTGTCGCGGCGGCGGTGGCGGCGGCCACCTCAATCGCCTGTTCATAGGCGCTGCGTTCGACAAGCATGCGCGACGCCGCGTTACAGGATTGGCCGGTATTGTTGAAACAAAAAGCCGCGCCGCGTGCCACTGCCGCAGCCACATCACAATCATCAAACACCAGATTTGGCGACTTGCCGCCCAGCTCCAATGACACTGTTTTGACCGTATCAGCCGCCGCCTTGCTGATCAAAATACCAGCCCGGGTTGACCCGGTGAATGACACAACATCAATATCCGGGTGCGCCGATAACAAACTGCCAACACCAGCACCATCACCATTGACCATATTGAAAACACCAGCAGGCAACCCGGCCGCATCGATACATTCGGCAAATACGATACTCGACATCGGGGCAATTTCTGATGGCTTTAACACCATCGTGCATCCGGCCGCAATCGCTGCACCGACCTTCAACATCACCTGATTCATCGGCCAGTTCCATGGCGTGATCAATGCCGCGACACCTGCCGCTTCAAAAACTACATCCTGCCCCTCAACACCGGGGCGTAACGGGCGCTGAAATTCAACAGATCCAAGTGCACGGATAAAGGCTTTGAGATGACCCCGGCCAGACCCGGCCTGATCGCTCAGCGACATATCAATTGGCGCGCCCATTTCAGACGAAATCGCCTGTGCCATATCCTGACTGCGCTCTTCATAAACCGCCAGCAATTTTTCCAGATAGCCGATGCGGGTTTGCGGACTTGTTACAGACCATGCAGGAAAAGCTGCTTTGGCAGCGGCGATCGCCGCCTCAGC
>JADHLR010000011.1 GCA_016780525.1 Candidatus Puniceispirillum sp. | reverse complement strand
GACTCATCAACGATAAATGTCGAAACGCCCCAACCATTGCGCACCGGGCTGCGCAGATACTCATTTGTCGCCAGCCGCCAATAGCGCACCTGTCCATCGTAGCCAGCACTGTAAAGAAACGCGCCATCATCGGAAAACTGCACGGCATTGACCGGGCCTTCATGACCAGTGATAAATCGTGCCGGCCGGGCATCGTCGGCACTGCTACCAGCAAGTGGCCAGATGCCAATAGATCCATCCCAACTGGCCGAGGCCAGCATGCTGCCATCGCGTGAAAACGCCAGATCGACAACCTTGCCTTTGTGCCCACGCAGAATAACCGGCGTGGCTGTCGGCTGCTGCAACTGTTCCACATCCCACAGTAAAATCGCGCCATCGTCGCCAGCCGTTGCCAAAAGCGACCCATCAGCCGAAAAATCGGCGGTATTAACAGCCGCGTCATGCCCCAGCAAAGTTGTGCGCTCGTCAAGGCCCCTAGCGCCCCATACCACAGCTGAATAGTCAAAACTTGCCGTCACCAATGTTGAACCATCAGGTGACAAAGCCAGCCCCCGTACCGGCCCCCCATGTGCGGTATGACGGTCAAAACCATGCGCTGGCATCACCAGAAGCGCACATAAACTGCACCAAAAAAACAAAAAACGTCGGGCCATAAAAAGCCCAACGTTTCCATTTTTCCAGACAAAACCAGACATTAGGTTAAAACACCCGCACCAGAGCCCTATTCAGCGGGCTTTGGGCTGCCTTTTTGGTCTTCTTCTTCAACCCATAAATTATGGTGTTCTTTTGCCCAGTTGCGGTCAACATGACCGGTGTTCATGGCGGCAATCGCACCTTCCATACCGACTGAACCGATATAGATATGGGCAATGATCATCGTCATCAACGCCATTGATACAATACCATGCCACAGCTGATTCAACTGCTGTTCCTGCATGCCGGTCATATCTGTTGGCAGATTAAAGCCAATCACGTTCAGCAACGCAAATGTATCGGCAAACATGCTTGTCTGGAACGGAAAGAGCAGCGCAATGCCAGACAAGCTGACAGATAAACCACCAATCATCACCGCCCAGAAAATGATTTTCTGGCCTGCATTGAATTTGCGCGCTGGTGGATGTACGCCCTTTTTGAAAATACCACCGCCTGCTTTCAGCCATTCTAGGTCGAGTCGGTTTGGCACATTGTGCCGCACCCACAAAACAAACGACAGCGCCAAGCCGGCCATAAAGGCAAACGCCAGATAATTATGTGCATATTTGCCAAATGTGGTGAAAGCCGCAAACGCATCCTTGCCAATAACTGGCAACAGAATATAGCGTCCGTACAACAGGTTAAGACCCGTGATACCCAACACCACAAAAGACCCAGCCATCAACCAGTGAGCAAAGCGGTCAATCGTACCAAAGCGCAATATCGTGTCACCAGACGGGCCGGCATCGATGCGGATTTTGCCGCGAATAAAATAGAAAACCACCAGCAAACCAATAATTCCCATAACCGCAAAAGCACCAACATTAGATAATGGTCCATTACGGAAAGCGCGCCAGTTATCGCCCTCGGACTGAATCATCACCGCAGAAAGTTCATTTTTCATCTGCGTTGAGCCAGCATTTCCGGTGCGCACATAGCGCCATAGATCAGAGTCGGAACTCAGTCCAAGCGACTGCCCGGGCACCTCGCCTTGTTGCTGTGCCTGAACAGTCGTTGACAAACCAGCTGTACCAGACAGCAAGGCAGTTAAAATAACCATTATACTGAAATATCTATTCAACATTAATTCTGGTCTCCCATGCCCAAGAAATGTAGCATCCCCTAATAAACGCGCTGAATATGTGATCGCATCATCAGCTGACGCACCTGATCTGAAGACAAAGATTGATCAGCCTTCCCCAGATAGGTGCCTTTGTCGTAGCTTAGAAGCCGATTTTGTTCTTCTTCTGCACACGCAGACAGAACTGCCACAACAGCTGTCAGTGCAATAAATTTAAAAATATTATGTGTATCCACCAGTCTTGCCCTTCCATACGCCAGGTCAAGTCACACGTAACGATTGTGCTTGCGGGCTTAAAACAGAGGGACGAACCCCCAAAGATTCCGGGGGTTCGTCATTTTTGACTGAGGTGCTAGCTCTTGATCGAGTAAGCTGTACCCCATCCCCAAGCACCTGATCCAAATCCACGGGCAACTACCCGCTCGCGGAAGATGTTTGACACCTGGTCACCATCGCCAGCAAGCAAAGCCTTTGTTGCACACATCTCTGCACAAATTGGCAGTTTGCCCTCAGCCAGGCGGTTACGACCGTATTTTTGGAACTCTGTTTGGGACATGTCGTCTTCCGGACCACCGGCGCAGAATGTACATTTGTCCATTTTGCCACGAGATCCGTAGTTTCCAGCCTGTGGATATTGCGGCGCACCAAACGGGCACGCATAGAAGCAATAGCCACAACCAATGCATAAGTCTTTAGAATGCAACACCACACCTTGTTCGGTCTGGTAGAAACAATCGACCGGACAAACCGCCGTGCAAGGCGCATCCGAACAATGCATACATGCAACCGAGATTGAGCGTTCACCTGGCTTACCGTCCTGGATGGTTACCACCCGACGACGATTTACACCCCAGGGAACTTCATGCTCGTTTTTACATGCAGTCACACAGGCATTACATTCAATACAGCGTTCTGCATCACATAGAAATTTCATTCGTGCCATGTGTACCTCCCTTATACGCGTTCAATTGAACACAGGGTACATTTAGACTCCTGCATCAATGTTACTGAGTCATAGCCATATGTAAAGGCCGTGTTAGCAGCTTCACCAAGTACATAAGGATCTGCTCCTTCTGGATACTTAGACCGAAGGTCCTTGCCCTCCATATGCCCACCAAAGTGGAATGGGAGGAATGCAACACCCCGCGCAACGCGTTCGGTGACCATAGCCATCACCTTAATGCGTGAACCTTCCGGAGAGTTGACCCAGACCATGTCGCCGTTACGAATGCCCTTACCATTGGCGTCGAATGGGTTCACCTCAACAAACATATCCTGCTGAAGTTCTGCCAGCCATGGGTTGGAACGGGTTTCGTCACCACCACCTTCATATTCAACAAGACGGCCCGATGTCAGAATGATCGGATAGTCTTTGCTGTAATCATTATCTTGAATTGACTTGTACAAAGTCGGCAGGCGATACAGCTTTCTGTCTGAATATGTTGGATAATCTTCTACAAGATCACGACGTGATGTGTAGAGTGGTTCGCGGTGCAGCGGAACTGGATCTGGGAAAGTCCAGACCTTTACCCGTGCTTTTGCGTTACCAAATGGTGCACAGCCATGCTTGATGGCAACCCGCTGAATGCCGCCTGATAGGTCGACTTTCCAGTTGGTCTTGTCACCGGCAAGAGCATCGATAGCTTTACGCTCGTCAGCTGTCAGATCACCGTCCCAGCCAAGCTTTTTCAGCATGCCCATGGTGAATTCTGGATAACCATCTTTGATTTCCGAACCGACCGGATATGAACCTTCAGCCAACAGATTGTTGCCTTCATGCTCAACCCCGAAACGGGCGCGGAAACATAGACCACCCTCAGCCACTGGCTTTGAGGTGTCATAAAGGTTTGGTGTACCAGGGTGCTTCATATCGGCAGTGCCCCAACAAGGCCAAGGCAAGCCATAATATTCACCATCAAGTTCACCACCAACGGCCTGCAATGTTGTCCGATCGAACACATGCTGGTTGGCCATATGCGCTTTGATACGCTCAGGTGACTGACCGGTGTAACCAATGGTCCACATACCGCTATTAAATTCACGCGTGACATCTTCGACGTATGGCTCTTCGCCATTTACCTTAATGTTACGGAACATACGGTCAGCAAAACCGAACTTTTTCGCAAACTTATAGATAATAGTGTGATCAGGCAACGAGTCGAATGACGGCTCAATGACCTTTTCACGCCACTGCAAAGAGCGGTTTGATGCAGTAATTGACCCATATGTTTCAAACTGGGTTGTTGCTGGCAGCAAATACACGCCGTCTGTACGATCAGACATAACTGCTGAAACGGTTGGGTATGGATCGATCACAACCATAAGGTCGAGCTTTTCCATCGCCGTTTTCATTTCTTTCAGACGTGTCTGGGAGTTTGGTGCGTGGCCCCAAAATACCATTGCCCGCAGGTTATCTGGCTGGTCGATATTCTCTTTGTCTTCGAGAACACCATCAATCCAGCGTGATACCGGGATACCTTTGAGGTTCATTAGACTCTTTGATTTGCCGTCTTTGCCCTTGAGTGAGTCAAAACGGCCCTTCAGCCAGTCAATATCTTCGTCCCAAACGCGTGCCCAATGCTTCCAGGCGCCCGCTGACAAGCCATAATAGCCAGGAAGTGAGTGTGACAGAACACAGAAATCTGTCGCGCCCTGAACGTTACAGTGACCGCGGAAAATATTCGCGCCACCACCAGATACACCCATGTTGCCCAACGCCAGCTGGAGCGCACAATAAGCACGTGTGTTGTTATTACCATTGGTATGCTGCGTACCGCCCATACACCATATAAAGGTGCCGGGACGGTTGTTCGCCATGATCTTGGCAACACGCTTGAGCTGTGATCCAGGAACGCCAGTGACCCGCTCGGTCTCTTCCGGAGTCCATCTTTTGACCTCAGCCAGGACATCTTCCATACCATAAACACGCTGGCGGATAAACTCTTTGTCTTCCCAGCCATTTTCAAAGATGTGCCACATGATGCCCCAGATCAGCCCAACGTCTGAACCCGGGCGGAACTGAACATATTCGTCAGCATGCGCTGCGGTGCGTGTAAAGCGAGGATCACAAACAATCACTGGTGCGTTGTTCTGTTCTTTTGCTTTAAGAACATGCATCAATGATACCGGATGTGCCTCGGCCGGATTACCACCAATAATGAAGATCGCACGCGAATTGTGGATATCATTATAAGAGTTGGTCATCGCCCCATAGCCCCAGGTGTTCGCCACACCAGCAACTGTCGTTGAGTGACAAATACGCGCCTGGTGGTCACCGTTGTTTGTGCCCCAATAGGCATAAAATTTACGGAACAGATAGGCCTGCTCATTGCTGTGCTTGGCCGAACCCAGCCAATACACTGAGTCAGGGCCTGACTTTTCGCGGATATCGATCATCTGGTCGCCGATTTCATTAATCGCATCGTCCCAGCTCATCCGCACCCACTTGCCGCCAGACAGCTTCATTGGGTATTTCAGGCGCCGCTCACCGCTCGCAGTTTCGCGAACAGATGCACCCTTTGCGCAGTGTGCGCCAAGGTTAATCGGGCTATCCCAGCCCGGCTCCTGACCAGTCCAAACACCATTTTGCACCTCTGCAACCACCGTACAACCGACGGAGCAATGCGTACAAACTGACTTTTTGATTTCTGCGGCCATACCGGCACCGGCAGCTTGTGCAGGCTTCACATTCGAGCCCACAACTGCGGCGGCGGTCGCCAAACCTCCAATAGCAAGACCAGACCCACGCAAAAATGCGCGGCGGTCAACAACCTTTTCGGCTGCCTCACCAATGAAAGATGATGACTGGGGGCCTTGCGCAACCCCGGACGTCTTCTTTCTAAGCATATCTTCCTCCTAAATGCAAAATCCTAAACTAGAACCGTGCGCTGTTGTAAAATGCTTTGACATGTTCAGTCTCACGATACCCCGCGCCTTTTGGCTCTATGGTTTCGCCTGCTGACGCTGATTTACCCGCTACGGCCACCGCACCGGCAGCTGCAACAGATGCAGCTGACCGCTTTAGAAAGTCGCGACGGGCTGCAATAGCACCCTCTGCTTTTTTAAGTTCCATTCTTCCCTCCAAATTATGCCACGCAAAAAACGCGTGGTCATACGGCACCGGGGCCTAACGCTACCCAGTCCCATCCATTTTGAAAGCAATGCTTTCAATCTCTAAAAATGCCCTACCGATGGTACCAACCGGCGCAAAAAACACGACGGTTTTTGCCGCTTCGATATCGCGCATCAACAAGCCAGCCCATGGCTCTATATGTTTATTGAAAAAGGCCGCCTGCTCGGCGATTGAGAACGGCCGCCCGAATTCACCGCGAATCAGACCTGCCATTATATCAAACAGGCTAGCAATATGATCCTCTGGCTCTTTCACGCCGTCGACGCGAGCAATACCAATGTTCGCCATGTCGGCGCGCAGGTTTGCTAGCGGCTTGTCGTGCAGGAAACCGGTTAGGTAATATGAGGCAAAGGGCAAAATTTCACCGCGCCCAACACCAATGAACATTTCAACATATTCATTCCGGATCAATCCGTTATCAATGGATTTGGCAAGATGTGCCAGCGTCAGACAGGCGCTACCAATGGCTGTGCCGTCCCCTTGCAGTTGCGCCACTTTTTCAATCAGTTCATCGCTAGGTTCAGCGCGCAACAAAGATGCCAGAAAATCGTACATATCTGACCTCAGCGCATCCTCTTCACTGATGTGTTGATTGCCGACCACGGCTTGGTTTGCACTCAAAATATATCTCCCTCAGCTGTGAACGCTAGCACAGCTTTTTACAGGTTGCAACAAGCGGCGGCCAGAATGCAAAATTTTTTAAACCACCACAGGTTGCATCACCCCGCACCAACAGCCAATCCGTCAGCAAAATTTTAACTCATTGGTTTTACGTTAAATTTCATACGTTTTGGCCGCGACGCCACAGGCTCGGCCTCGGCGATTGCGGCAGGCTTCGCCGCAGCATTGTCAAGATGGCTCTGGTTTGCCTGCGACACAATATCATGCTGATGGGTGCCATGCCGATCGGTGTAACGCTGATGGGTGATTTGTGTGTTTTGCAAAACATCTGGGCCTGCTGACCCGGTTTTTTCGGTTTGAGGTGGAGACGCCGCAGGGGCCGCGCCCGATTGCCCAGATTGTCCTGTGTTTGCCTCAGCCTCTGTGCCAATCTCGTCTGCTTCAGCCCCAGCCTGCTCTTCTGGGCTCTCTTCTGAGCTCTCTTCTGCCGTCTTATCCGAATCTGTGGCGTTCTCGTCATCTTCGACTGCCGACGCTTCTTCGGCGGCCACCTTTGCCTGTTCTGCCGCCTCTTCTTCAGGGGAAAGCACTTTTTGCAAATAGCCCTTCCCCGCCTGATAGGCCGTTTGCATGCCCTCAATCACGGTCGCGGCATCGGTGTAATCCTCGCCATATTCGACCATTTCATCGACAAACCCAAAAAACGGGTTGATCCGCCATAGCCGCCGCAAAGCTAATTGCCGCAAGCGTTCAGGTGTTTTTCCATCAAAAAACTTGTCAAGCCCGGCTTCCTCTTCAATTTCTGCCGGATCGGGCAGTTCGTATTTTTCCAATAGCTCTGCGTCACTCAAGGCTGCGTCTTCGTCGCTCTCTGCTGCCTGATCATCGGCATCATTTGCCGCCAGCGCCGCTTCATCTGCCGCCTCTTCCGGCACCTCCAAGCCCTTCGCAATCTGCGTTTTGCGCGCGGACCAGCGCGTCAGGAACCCGCTCTCATCGCCTGTGAAATCGCTTGATTTTGAGTCACCATCTTTGCTCATCATACTGCCCCACTGCGATTAATTTATGGTTACGGTTTTGGTTTTTGTCAGCGGCGGCTTTACGCCCCTTGCTGTCTGTTCACTGAACATTCACTGGTAATCGGGCTTACCGGTTGGCGAGCGAAACACATCGCCGGCGCGCTGCAAGCGTGGATCACCCCGCCCTGCGTCCTGACCATCAATCCGCACCTTATCGCGTTTCCGCTTTTTAAATGGCTCCGGCTTAAAGTGGTTTTTCACAAATGCCTCAACAAACGCGGCAATTGGCCCCTGTAACGGCAGTTTTTCGATCTGATCCTCGCCACAATCTTCAATATCCTGAATATTATAGGGCGACAGGCTCAGTTCAGCCAGATGCACATCAACATCATCGCCGTAATCATCATCGGCTTCATTGTCACGCAACACAACATAAATGGCCGGTTCCGACGATGCCAGATTTTCGGCATAGGCCTCGGCCTCGGCGCGGTGCAAATCGAGCGATGCCTCAGCGCTGAACAAGGCACCGGACTCGACGTCATCGGTGCTGGCGCGCAACCGTTCCAGCCGCACATTGTTAATCGGCGGCAAGCCGTCACCAGCGGCCAGCTCCAGCGGCACCAGATCATGCACAACCCAGCGATGTGACTGCCAGATATTCTGCATTTCCTGGCGCTCAAAAATAATCCGCACCGCGTATAAAACATGTTTCGATGATGCCGAAATCGACTCTGTCAAACTGTAGCTCCTCTTTACCGCGTCACTATTTCGTCTTTATCTGGCTTTGGCAAGGCCTATCGGCCGGGCGTTGCCGGGCTTTTCCACAAACAGGCTTGTGTTTGAAGATTTGCACACTAGGTTAAGGACATCGTAAAATTTACCATCACACAGGTGAGGCCTCCAGCAATGTTTAACCTTTTTAATGACCAAGTGATTGTTTGCAATTGCGGCGGCACCATGGATATTGACGGCAAAAAGCTGGCAGAGAGCTGTGGCAAAATGGCATCATGTGATGTGGCTACGTCATTATGCCGCACCGAAACGGACCGGCTGGCCGCGGCGATGACAGCGGCGCGCGACGATGGCGTTAATCTGATTGTTGCCTGCACCCAGGAAACAGCGACATTTGACAGTCTCGCCGAAGAACATGGCTGCGCGGCACCGGCAACAGTGAATATCCGCGAGATGGCCGGGTGGTCTGATCAGTCAGCCACAGCGCTGCCGAAAATGGCGGCATTGATGCGGCAGGCTGGTGACAGCCAGCGACCGGGCCGAAGCCTGAGTTTGGTGTCACATGGCCGCTGCCTGATTTATGCTGATGCCGGGCGGCCAAATGGCGGCAGCAGCGCGGCACTAGAGCTTGGCAGCCGGCTGAATGGCAGTCTGGGCGTGACCGTGATGATTGCCAATGCCGATGACAGCCTAGAGGCCACCACCGATTGCGGGCTTGTGACGACAGGCAGCATCCAGTCTGCATCCGGGCATTTCACGCATTTTGATCTGATCATCAATAAATTTGCCGAATCTGCCCCGCATAGCCGCGATCACTTGGTGTTTGGTTCGACCATGGATGGCGTTGAGACAAGTTGCGACATATTGATCGATCTGACCGGCGATACCCCGCTGTTCACTGGCTGGGAAAAGCGTGACGGTTATCTGCGTGCGCAGGCTGATGACAGCGTCGCCTTGGCAAAAATTGAACGCGAGGCCATGCAACTTATCGGTGAATTTGAAAAACCGATTTATGTCAATTTTGATGAATCCATCTGCGCCCATTCGCGTAACAAGATCGGCGGTTGTTCCCGCTGTCTCGATGTCTGTCCGGCCGGCGCGATCACCAGCCTTGGTGATCATGTCAATATTGACCCAGCGATCTGTGGTGGCTGTGGATTGTGCGGTGCGGTATGTCCGTCTGGTGCGGTTCAGACCGCCTATCCGCCCGCTGACCAGCTGCTGGCTGGTGCGGCACAGCTATTGACCTATTATCAGGATGCAGGCGGCAAAAATGCCAGCCTGCTGTTGCATGATGACAGCTATGGACAGGAAGTCATCGCCATGATGGCGCGTTATGGCCGGGGTCTGCCAAGCCATGTGCTGCCGGTGGCGATGCATGCGATGGGGCGGGCCGGACATGATCTGATGGTTGGCGCCATTGCGCTTGGCTATCGCCAGGTTTTTGTTCTGTTAAACCCAAACAAAACAGTCGAGAACGAGCCATTGACCGCACAGCGCGAATTGGCCGAAACGATGCTTAAAGGCGTAGGCATGCATGCCGACAACCAGATTATATTACTGGATGATGTTGATCCCGACATGATTGCCGAAAAACTCTATGATCGCGCCGGCAAATCAGCCGGCAAGCCAGCACCATTCGGCCCGCTCGGGACGCCACGCGGCTACACCCGGCTGGCCATGCGCGGCCTTGCTGCGGCGAACAAGGTAAAGGAAGCGGTTATCGCGCTTCCGGCTGGCGCACCTTATGGGCGGGTTGAGATCGATACTGAAAATTGCACCATTTGTTTATCCTGCGTCAGCGCCTGCCCGGCCGGGGCGTTGCAGGATAACCCGGACGCGCCGCAATTGCTGTTCCGCGAGGATGCCTGTTTGCAATGCGGAATTTGTGCGGCAACATGCCCGGAAAAAGTCATTACGCTGGTGCCGCAATTTAATTTGTCAGATAGCGCCATGGCAGCCGAATTAGTGATTGAAGACACGCCATTTCCCTGCACCCAGTGTGGCAAGCCATTTGGCAGCTCAAGATCGATCGAAAAGGTCATTACGCGGCTAAAAGACCACAGCATGTTCCAGCAAGGCGCCCGCACCGATATGTTGAAAATGTGCGAAGATTGCCGGGTTGAAGCGATGTTTGCGCAGAATGACAAAACCATGGATGTCGGCGAACGACCCAAGCCGCGGACAACCGACGATTATTTAAACTAGCAGCAGGCCTAACCTAGCATCAGATTGGGCAATCGGCATCAGGCTGAAAATCTCTAGGATTGCGTCGCCAGCGGCAGATTCATCAGCAGATTTTGCGGTTTGAAACGCACCACCCCGGCGGCATCCATGGCCAGTCCCATATAGACGGGCTTTCCCTGCATCTCTGGCGCAAATCCGCTTTCAGCTTCGAGCTTGAACAAGCATAGAATTTGCCGCAAGCGGGCGTCATCGACATCTTTGCCCTGATATAAATCATTCAAAATAGATGTGGCTTGTGCGTCAAGACCAAGATGCCACGCCCATGACTCATCCTCAATTTGCAGCATCGGCGTTATCCGCACGCTCAACGACAGAAAATGGCTGACCCATTTTTCCATCACCCGCGCCAAACCATCAAGCGCTGGTTGGGTAAAGGCCATATCAACCGATGTATTGAACTGGTCTGACCTTGGCCAATATTCATCCGCTGTTTCAGTGGCCAGAATATCAATCGCGGTCTCATTGCCAGCATTGTCGTCACCCTGCAATTTCTGCATGCCGATTTGCAACTGCACGGTGGCATGATCGGCGACCATAATGCGGCCATCATCCAGCGTCACCACCTGATCGCGGAACAGCAATTCAGCCGCACGAACCTGCAGCGGATCGGTCACACCATCCAATATGTTGCGTAAAATAATTTGCGCCATCTGTTCAACAAACAGCGGTGGAAACTGGATCTGCGCACCGCGCGTGATCGCCATATACGCATCTTCGAGACTGTTATACTGGGACAAAAAATCACGAAATCGCAAAACTGCCTGATAATTGTGAACAACATCTTTGTCGGCAATTTCAAACAGATCGGTCGGCACCACAGATGCAAATGGATCTTCGGCCAGTTTCTGGTGAAGCGCCAGCTCAGCCGCGCATGACTCAGGCTCTGGCGCTATTTCGTCACGGTAAAAATAGGCCCGCATAAAATCAACTGTTGGCACCATATATCCATTTTCATCCCGCGCCAGCAAATGCCATCCGGAGGTGAGCCAAAAATCCTGTGTCATCTATTTAAAAGTCTTTCTTGGATTGATACTAAATTTACATTGTCACTGTGGGGGGCAAACTGACTGGCAAACGAACCGCAGCTGATGAATGGTTTAGCCGGTTTAGCCATGTTCGACATCATCATCAATGATCGTCCAGATTTTCTGTTCCGCACAGGAATCGGGCTTTGGCAAGCTGCGAAACACCTCTTTTATGCCGTCATCACCCCAACTACGCTGGAGCGCCAGCAACGTGCCGGTTTTATGCGGTGCGCATAGCTCTGCCATAAATTCTATCTCTTCGGCGACAGCGCCAGCGGCGGCGGCCGGTGACGGCGCGCCAAATTTTTCCACAAGATGCGTTGCCAGAAGATTTTCAATGGTCGCGACATCGTCGGGCCGCGCTGTGACAACGCTGACCAACGTCGAAAAGCCGAATGACTGACACCCCAAAAACCCGTTGCTGAACGCTTGTTTCACTTTCCCTGAAATAGCGTCAGCTGATAGTGACGCAAAGCAAAATGTGCCGACAAGTGCCCATTCCCCCTCGTCAGCGGCGAGCGGGAACACATTGAGGTCAGAGGGGTCAAAACGAATGGTGCGGGCAAGTTTCATCGGATATCAGTTAATGTTGCGGTTTTGCCAGCATCGGCGTGCCGCACGCGGTTTCCAGCGCATTTGGCGGGATTGATACAGGCTTTCCGTCACGTTTCACCAACATGCCACCCGCCTCGTCAAGACCAAGCCATGCAAGCGTCGCATCAGTCTCACAGACAAGCTGCACAGCATTGTCGAGGCGATGCATCCAGGCATCATAAAGTGGCCGAAAGCCGTCATCCTGCCAACGATTGACCCAGACCAGAAAATGCCGGCTACAGGATTCAACCAACCGCGTTCTGGAAATATGTCCACCCCCCTCTTCAGACAGCGATGTATGTTCATGCACACTGTTCTGCCGCAATCTTTCTGACTCCGCATCATCCTCGACAATGCGCAATTCGGCACTGACAACCAGCCAGTCAGGCACCCCATCAGCGCCAGCCGCCGGGTCAACCGTCATCCGCACCACACCAGCGCGCCCTTGATTAAGCAAAATATATCCGGGCATCTGATAGCTGACAGCGACCTCTGGCGGCGCCAATGCGCCCACCGCATCACCCACCGCGATCATCATTGCGAACAGCATCTGGCTGGCTTCTGCCACCGCCACTTCCGGCCCCAAAACAACCGCGATATGCATTTTATCGACGGCCTCGGAATAAAACACCGTGCCGACATCCGATGCGGCCGCCAGCGCGATTGCCTTGGCATGCACGTCATGCCCAACCGGCACCGCCACAGCATTCAGCAAAGGTGGCAGTTGCGGGGCCTCGTTATCATCGGCGGGAACATCTTCGTAATAGAGTGTCATGCACTGTCCTCATATCGGATATCGGCGATTGTCATCAGTTTTTTGGCGATATCCCGATAGGTTTTTGCCTGCGGTGATTGTGGCTCAGCCACAACAATTGGTGTGCCTGCATCCGAACCGCTGCGCACCGCCAAGGATAGCGGAATTTGCCCGAGCAATTCAATACCGCGTTTCCCGGCCTCTCGCGCCGCCCCACCATCACCAAAAATATGGTCGGTACGGCCGCAATCCGGACATTGCCATGATGCCATATTTTCAATCATGCCAAGAACCGGAACATCAGCTTTTTCAAACATTGTCAATGCTTTAACAACATCTAAAAGCGCAATATCCTGCGGTGTTGATACAATTACCGCGCCAGCCAGCTTGACCTGTTGCGCCAGTGAAATCTGGATATCACCAGTGCCCGGTGGCAAATCGATAATGATCACATCGAGAACCCCCCATGCCACCGCATCAAGCATTTGGGTCAAGGCCGACTGCACCATCGGCCCACGCCATATCATCGCGGTATCATCGGGCACCAGCAGCCCCATCGACATCAGCTTGACGCCGTAATTTTCCAACGGCTTGACCATATCGCCGCCAGCCGCCGCCGGACGCCCACTGACGCCAAGCATGCGTGGCTGAGACGGCCCATACACATCGGCATCCAGCAGCCCGACACGCAACCCTTCGAGCTGTAACGCAATGGCCAGATTGACCGCTGTTGTCGATTTACCGACACCGCCCTTGCCCGACGCCACCGCCACAAACCGGCGCACTTTGCTCTCCAGAATCTTTTCCCGCGACGCCACCGGCGCTTCATCCACAACCGCCGCAGATGGCGCGGCCGCATGTGCGGTCACCATAACCGTCGCACTGGTCACCCCATCAATCTGTAATGCCGCCTGCTCGGCAGCCCGGCGCACAGGCTCCATCGCCGGCCCCCGATGTGCCGGCACCTGCAAGGCAAAACTGATATTACTGCCTTTTATCTGGATGGCGGTTACCATATCAAGCGCAACAATATCGCGCCCTTGCGACGGGTCTTGCACCGCCGCCAACGCCTCTAAAATGACCGTTTCGTCCAGATCAGTCATCCGCGTCAGGTGCCTGCAGGGTCGCGGTCACAACATGGGTGAACTGCAATGCGCCGATATCAATCGTCGCCGTCACCGGCACCTCGGCCCCCGGCGCCACAGCACCAGAGCGCACCGCCTCTGCCAGCGCATCTGACAGTTTTTGATGACCGGTGACACCAAGTTGTTTTAAAAATTTGCGCATCGCCATTTCCGATGCAGACATGTCTGATTTTGCGTCTGAACTCATAACTCTATCCTTAAACAAGCGGCCATATTCTGGCAGCGGTTACCTGTTTGATATTAGTTGCGGCGATGGGTGCCAGCACCCTATCAGGCGAGGCAATATCGCACCCACCTTATATCGGTTACTGATCCGGTGTCTTCAAGGTGCGGGCAAACGCCAAAATGGCGTCTATATCTTCAATTTGCAATTCAATTTCGGCAATAAAGACTGGCAGCGCGTCAGATCTGGCCTCGCTGACACCGACGATATTCACCAGCGCCGGATGCGGTGGCAATGTGTAAAACACTTCAAACCGCCGCTCCCAGTCATCGAGCCATTTCATCGCGGCAAAAGACGGTGTTGACCCAATACCGCCATAGGGGTTCATGTCGGGGACAACATGGCATCTTGTGCAATGCTGGCGTACGATTTCTCGGCCTTTGGCAACCGCGTCATCAGCCCGCGCCTCGGGCGTCAACAACGCTGTCAGACAGAAAAATCCAACCCCGAATAATCCGCAAAATCTGGCTATGATAGTATAAACATGCATCTGTTCTACACCCGGTTAAGTAAAATCACACATGACTTCGAAAAGGGTTATGCCTTGGGGTTACGACATGGCCGGCAACGACTTATACCGATGGATCTGACAGATGCCCACGCAGCATGTCGGTATATTGTGCCGCCATATGCGTCACGAACTCTTCATGTTCATCCAATTCCAAAACATTCTTGCCAACATGCGCAGCATAACGCGCCGCGGCAAATAACATCACCATCTGCAGCTCGGTGGCTTCGATCTTCTTGTTGCGCTGATTGGCCAGCGAAATAAACTGATCAGCAACACGCAAAAATGTGGCTTCGTCAAGAATGCCGTCGCGATGCGTTTCGGGGTCAAATTCTTCAGGACGTTGATGCCATGCCGGAAATTTCATTATTACAACCCTTGAGTGTGTTTATATCGGAACCGCTTTACCGGGATCGGTTGCGGCACCAGTTAGACTAGTGAATTACGAAACTAGTAAATTGCTAGATTAGCAAGTTATCGTTCCATAGGATAGCGATCACCGCAACCCGGTGTCACATTTCGGCGTCTTCGCGATCAGTGGTTGCGGCAACGGCGGGCTGCGACTGCACCGAACGCAGCCAGTGCAGAATGTCACTGGACTGGCCAGCGATCAGGCTGGCATGCGCCGTATAGCGGCTGATCAATTCGACGCCAAGCGGGGTTAGTTTGGCGCCACCACGCGTTTTTCCGCCGCGCTCGGTTTTAAATAATGGCTCGGCAAATCCGCTTTGCATCGAATCAAGCAAAAACCAGGCACGTCGATAATTCATCCCCATTTGCCGCGCGGCCGCGCTGATCGATCCGGTTTCCCCAACCAGTTGCAAAAGCTTGATTTTGCCGACTCCGATCGTTTCATTGGCAACAAACAATTTTGTTCGCACGCCCGGATTGTTCACACCTGTTGTCATTCGCTGTCCTTGTTTATCGCCAACCCCATATACAAGCCGGTTTGCCTCGCCGATTTGCCACTATACCTGCACATCTGTTGATCACTAAAGCTTAAAAATTCAGCCGATATGAAATAAATATCATATCGGGCTTTACGCGATGCCGTTTTTATGTCACTAGCGTTTTTTCATACACCGGCCAGATGCGCATAGCGTGTGTATGGCGCCATCCCGTGTTTCAAACCATTTGAGAGAAAAATGATGCCAAATTTAGCGTTGCACAGATTTTTATCACAATTGCCAAAAATTGTTTTTGCCGGTGCGCTTTTATCGGTTGCGATTGGCTTTGCGCTGCCGGCCGCGGCGAAAAACCCGTTTATCATCCTGCAATCAACAACATCAACACAAAATTCCGGGCTTTATGAGCATATATTACCCCTATTCACCGCGCGTACCGGTATCGATGTAAGGGTTGTCGCCGTCGGCACCGGACAGGCCCTGCGCAATGCCGAAAAATGTGATGGCGACGTGTTGATCGTTCATTCAACCGCTGATGAAATTGCCTTTGTTGAAAAAGGCTTTGGCACAAAACGCCATGATTTGATGTATAATGATTTCGTCATTTTAGGGCCTGCCGACGATCCTGCCGCGATCAAATCATCCACCACAGTGAACGCTGCGCTGCAAAAGATTGTCAGCAGCCAGTCGCGATTTGCCTCGCGCGGCGATAACAGCGGCACCCACAAAGCCGAGCAACGCTTGTGGAATGCTGCCAACCTCGCGCCGGATAGTGCAAGCAACAAATGGTATCTTGAAACCGGCCTGGGTATGGGCGCAACGCTGAATTTTGCTGTTCAGGCGGATGCTTATACATTGAGCGACCGTGCGACATGGCTGGCGTTTGCCAATCGCGGCAATCACCAGATTTTGTTTCAGGGGTACCCGCCATTATTCAACCAATATGGTGTGGTGCCGGTAAGCCAAACGCATTGCCCGAATGTAAAGCAGGATTTGGCAGAAGAATTCACCGATTGGCTGGTCAGCCCGGAGGGGCAAAAATCGATTGCCAGCTTCCGCCGTAACGACACGCAGCTGTTTTTTCCAAACGCCGATTAGCTTGACGCCCAATCACCAACACCCCATATGCAGGTGATGCGGGGGAAAATCTGCGTCTTATACGCGACCTTAGGGTTCTTTGTCGGTGAAAAATTATGGTGAAAAAACTGAATATGCAACGTCGTGATTTTCTGACACTCGCCGCCGCCGGCGTAACCGCCGCATCACTTGATACAAATTTCATCCGCCAGGCGATGGCCACCGACAGCTATGCGCTACAGGCGGGGGAAACAGCCATTAATCTTGGCGAAAACGGCAGTAATCCGACCAATTGCTGGCTATATAACGGCGCATGCCCGGGCCCGATGCTGCGCCGGCGCCGGGGTGACATGCTGAATGTCACCGTGACCAATGATTTACCTGTACCGACAACAGTGCATTGGCATGGCATCCGAAACGTTAATGACATGGATGGCGTTCCCAACCTGACGCAGGCACCGATTGAACCGGGCGAGAATTTTGTCTATCAGGTGCCGCTGCGTGAATCGGGTACATATTGGTATCATGCGCATAATATGGGCTGGGAACAGGTCGCCCGTGGTCTGTATGGGCCGCTGATTATTGATGCAGATGATGACCCGGCTGTTGATCACGATTTTACCCTGATGATTGATGACTGGCGGCTTGATCAGGACGGGCAGATTGATGCGGCGTCCTTTGGTAGTTTGCATGACTGGTCACATGGTGGCCGGCTCGGCAATTGGTTGACAGTAAACGGCACCTCAAACCCGAGCCTGTCGGCCAAGCCCGGATCTCGTGTGCGGCTGCGGCTGATCAGCGCTGCCAATGCGCGGGTGTTTAAAATCAAAATCGGTGGCGCTGCAGCCACCTTAATTGCGCAGGATGGCGCTGTCTGCCGTCCCGAAAATATCGAAGTGATCACGCTGGCACCGGCCCAACGCGCCGATCTTATCGTCGATATGGATGGTGACAGCATCATTTTGCAAGAGGTCAGCACGGGCACCCCCTTTCCCGCCGGTCGCATCATAGCCGATCCACAGCTGGGTGACGCAAAAATTGAAAAAACCCCGATCCAGCTTGCCCTGCCGCCGCGACTTCCCGATCTGCAAAACATCCGAACGATTCCCGTGCATATGCAAGGCGGGGCGATGGGCAATCTGACCGAGGCGGTGTTTGAAGGCAACAGCCTGCCGCTTGGCACATTGGCGCGTGAATATAAAAAATTATGGGCCTTTAATGGCATAGCCGGCAGTTACAGTGAAATTCTTGCCGAGATTCCACTGGGGCAGCTGGTCGCCCTCGATATTTACAATGATACCGCCTGGCCGCATGCCATGCATTTACATGGCCATCATTTTTGGGTGATGACGGACGATCCAACCGCAGATGCACCATCCGGCCTGCGTGACACCTGGTTGATGCCGGCGGGTAGCCGCGCCCGGCTGGTCTTTGTCGCCGATAACCCGGGATTATGGTTGTTCCATTGTCACATGCTGGAACATGCCGCGGCTGGCATGGGCATGGTGCTGGCGATCGGTTAAATGCCGCCGGCAACCGGTTAAATGCCGCCGGCGCTGGGAAATAATCGCGCCATATCAGGCATGCAGACGCAAAATTGTCTGCATCGACGGACGTTCACGCATCGCCTGATTATGCGCCGCGATTTTTGGAAATTGCCCGACATCGACCCCATCATCACCAAGCCAGCGCGTCACCAGTGCCAAATACGGATCACACATTGAATAGCGGTTGCCCAACACCCACGGCCCCTGCAGATAATGTGTTTCGATAACCGCCGCACAATCGGTCATATTTTGATGCACCTTCGCCCGCATATGTGCATGTGCTGACGCATCATCGGCCCAACGCGCGCCGCGATGCTTATGCGCATGAGCGACATGCACGGTCGAGGCAATGTAACAGTTAAAGGCCTGTGCGACGGCAAATTCAAATGCCGTTTCCGGTGCCATGCCATGTTCTGGATGGGTTTGCGCAATATAGGCAAGAATGGCTGGCGTTTCGGTCAAAATACCCTGATCGGTAATCAGCGAAGGCACGCGGCCTTTTGGGTTGATCTGCAGATAGGGGGCGGAACGCTGTTCGCCTCCAGCAAAGTCGATTTTGATGGCCTCATACACAGCCCCGACATCTTCAAGCAAAATATGTGGCGCATAGGCGGCCGAATTTTTTGCATAGTAAAAAGTGAGAGTCATAGATTTTCCTTTTCCTGATGATGACACAACGCAGGCAGATTTGCCGCCTGCCGCCTGCCTATAAATCTATCGATTATTAAACCCGGAAAAACATCTCTCAGCAATCGCAGGCAACACACGATAATCATCAAAATGAAATTCAGGTGCCAGCTCGGCCACCGGTGTTTGCCGATAGCCTTTGGTAAATAACGCCACCGGCATGCCGGCTGCTTTTGCCGTGGCAACATCAACCTCGCTATCCCCGACAAACAGACAATGATCGACCGCCAGCTCTTGCATCACAAGATGCAGCATCGCCGGATCCGGCTTGCGTGTTGGCAGCCGGTCGCCGCCAACAACGGCGCTGAAAAATGACGCCAAGCCAAATTGATCAAGGACAATTTGCGTTGGTGCGGCAGGCTTGTTGGTGCATAGGCCCAACAGCATGCCGGATTGCTGTAACCCTGTCAGCACCTCGTGCACATGCTCAAATACGGTGGTCAATCCGGCAGATTCTTTGGTGTAAATATGCAAAAATTCAGCAAGATAACGGGCATGGCTTGCATCATCATCCGGCAGACCAACAGCATCAATCACGCGTTTGACAAGATTAGATGACCCCTTGCCGATAAAGCTGGTTACGGTGTGCAACGTCAGCGGCGTACACCCATTTTGCGCCAGCATCTGATTGAGCGCGGCACCAATATCGCCAACGCTGTCAATCAGCGTGCCATCAAGGTCAAAAACAATCGCCTTCATTCGTCGATTCTCTCTCACAACATTAAATTGTTACCCGCAAAGGCGCTGTATTTACTGTTGGAAACATACACCAAATCAGTGATAGTTTGACACATAATCAAACCCGCCCACTACCCATTCTTTTATAAAAACGAGAAAACAGAGCCATGCCCGCCGTTACCAATCCCAACCAGACTGGCCCATTAACCGGAATTCGGGTGATCGAACTGGGGCAAATTGCTGCCGGCCCCTTTGCCGGGTCACTTTTTGCTGACCTTGGTGCTGATGTTGTGAAAATTGAGCGTCCGGACGGTGGTGACGGCATGCGTCAATGGCCGCCACTGACAGCTGCCTCTGCACCCTCAGCCGCATTTAGTGAAAATTTTGCATCGGTCAATCGCAACAAACGCAGCGTCGCGCTTGATCTGAAAAATGCCGATGATGTCGCCCGGCTGAAACAGCTTGTCGGGGTGGCGGATATTCTGATCGAAAATTACCGTCCTGGTGTGCTGTCAAAGCTCGGGCTTGGCTATGATGATTTACGCGCCGTCAACAAAAAGCTGATCTATTGTTCAATTTCAGGCTATGGACAAACCGGCCCCTATGCCAAAAAAGGCGCTTTCGACGTCACTGTTCAGGGCATCGCCGGCATCATGAGCGTGACCGGCGAGGCCGGTGCGGCACCGGTCAAATGCGGCGTGCCAATTGGCGATTTCTGCGCCGGTCTGTATGCGGCATATAGCATTCTGGCAGTGCTGCGTCAGGCGGAGGCCAGCGGTGAAGGCAGCCATATTGATTGCTCGATGCTGGGCAGCTTGCTTGGCGTATCGGCGTTGCAGACAAGTGAATATTTTGGCAATGACGTCGCGCCGGTGAAAATGGGGTCTGCACATCCGCGCAATGCGCCCTATCAAGCATTTGAAGCGGCCGACAATTATTTTGTGATCGCCGCCGGCAATGACAAATTATGGCAGGAAGTTGCCGCCGCCGTTGGCATGCCCGAGCTGGCTGATGATCCGCGTTTTGTCACCCAGGCGAAACGCGCACAGAACCAACACGATCTTGTCGCGCTTCTGGCCCCGCAATTTAAGACAAAAACAGCTAGCGAATGGCTGGCCGAGATGGACAGACGACAGGTACCCTGTGCGCCAATCAATAACTTTGCCGATATTTTGCATGACCCGCATGTCGCCCATATGGGGCTGGTAAAACCGCTGGAACTGCCAAATGGTGCGGTCACGAAAACAATTGGCTTTCCCGTATCGATCAGCAATTTTCAGCAGGCTGATATGCAGCCGCCGCCGGAACTTGGTGCGGATAATCTGGCGGTATATGACGACTGGCTTGGGCAAAACAGATGAGCGCATCAATGGACAGATCACAAAACACCACCGATATGGTCATCGTCACGCATCATCAGCGGGTCAGCGAACTGACCCTGAACCGGGCGGACAAGCTGAACGCACTCAACGCCGATCTGGTCGATGGGTTGCTGCAGGGGGTCGCGGATGCTGTCGCCAGAAAAAGCCAGCTTCTGGTGATCCGGGGCGCCGGCCGGGCTTTTTGTGCCGGGTTTGATTTGTCCGGGCTCGACACAATGACGGATGCAGATTTATTGCTACGATTTGTGCGTATCGAAACCTTGTTGCAAGCCATCTATACAGCGCCGATGCCCACCCTGGCTTTGGTGCAGGGACGCTGCGTTGGTGCCGGCGCTGATATTGTCGCCGCCTGCAGCCGTCGCGTGGCCACAGCCGACAGCCGTTTCCGCATGCCCGGTTTGCAGTTCGGCATTGTGTTGGGAACGCGGCGGCTTGCCGCCCTTATCGGCAGTGATGCCGCCCGCGATATATTGCAGACTTCGCGCGTTTTTGAAGCTGAACATGCCAAATCATGTGGTTTCCTGACGGATGTCTGTGCCAGTGATGACTGGCCGGCACTGGTTACGCAAGCGGCCGCCGATGCCGCCGTATTGGACGATGATTCACGCCGCGCCTTGCTGCAACAAAGCCGTGATGACAGGCATCTGGATCAGGATATGGCTGCGCTTGTGCGCTCGGCAAGCCGTCCCGGACTTGCCCAACGTATCGCCGGCTATCTGGCATCACTCAAATAGCCATAATAAACGCCACTTCACCCCGCATTACGGAGCTATGCGTTTTGTCGTGCTTTTTAATTTTTTTGCATGTTTTTTTCGTGTTTTTGCAGGAAATAAAAAAAATTTCGTTTTTGCCGGTAAAAAGCTTTTAATCAGGAAAATATACCCCAATTATGAAGCAGCACACATATCCCTGATTGATTCCGGACAGACCCGCCATGAACACGCATGTAACCGCAGCCCAGCCGCTTGCACCAGCAGATGATCCGAATAGCGTGGCTGTCACCGCGGTGACGCATTGGACGCCCTCTTTATTTTCGTTTCAGCTTGAACGTCCGCCGCATTTTCGGTTTCGTTCAGGCGAATTTGCCATGCTTGGCCTGATCCAGCCGGATGGCCGCCCGCTTCTGCGTGCCTATTCGATGGCCAGCCCAAGCTGGGACGATCAGCTTGAATTTTATTCGATTATCATTCCAGATGGCCCATTGACATCACGGCTGTGCCATATTGCAGCCGGCGATCATCTGTATCTGCGTGCGAAAACAACCGGCACCTTGGTTTTGGATACCATTACCCCGGGCAAGCGGTTGTTTTTGCTGTCAACTGGCACCGGCTTTGCCCCATTTGCATCGATTATCCGCGACCCGCAAACCTATGAGCTTTTTGATCAGGTGATCGTAACGCACACCTGCCGTAACCATGCAGACCTTGGATTCAGCCAGCATATTGTCGATGCCGCCACCAGCCATCC
>JADHLR010000010.1 GCA_016780525.1 Candidatus Puniceispirillum sp. | reverse complement strand
CGCCGCAAAAGAGATAACCCCCCATATAATCGACGATAAAACGGGCGCATGACATGTGCGGGTGGTCAGGAAAGTAGAGATCATGACTGAAATAAACAGTAACAAACCGACCAATCGGATTTTTTCAGGCATTCAGCCAACAGGTAATTTGCATCTTGGTAATTATTTGGGGGCGATCCGCAATTGGGTGACGTTGCAGGATAGTTTTGAATCTATTTATTGCGTCGTCGATCTGCATGCCATCACCATTCCGCAAGACCCGGAAGCGCTGCGCGCCAGCACCCGTGAAGTAGCCGCCAGCCTGATCGCTGCCGGCATTTCCACCGAACGTTCAATCCTGTTCAATCAGTCCTGCGTACCGCAGCATGCTGAGCTGGCATGGGTGTTTAATTGCACCGCACGCCTTGGTTGGCTGAACCGGATGACACAATTTAAGGAAAAGGCCGGCAAAAACCGGGAAAATGCGACAGTGGGCCTGTATGCCTACCCAAATTTAATGGCAGCGGATATTTTGGTATATCGGGCGACGCATGTGCCGGTTGGTGAGGATCAGAAACAGCATCTTGAACTGACCCGCGATATTGCCCAGGCGTTTAACTCATTTTACGAAAAAGATGTGTTTCCGCTACCCGAGCCGCAAATTTTCGGCAGCGCCACGCGGGTGATGAGCCTGCGCAACGGCACTGCCAAGATGAGCAAATCTGACCCGTCGGATTATTCACGGATTAATATGACCGATGATGCCGATATGATCGCGCAGAAAATTCGCAAAGCCAAAACCGATGCTGATGCCCTGCCATCCGAAGCGGCTGGCCTTGCCGACCGGCCTGAAGCTGAAAATCTGGTCGGTATTTATGCGGCATTGTCAGACAGTTCGGTGGCGGCGGTGTTAGCCGAATTTGGTGGGCGGGGATTTGCCGATTTTAAACCAGCTTTGGCCGATCTGGCCGTGGCGCAGCTGTCTCCGATGGGGCAAAAAATGCGTGAATTGCTGGAAAATCCGGCTGATATTGACGCCATTCTGGCCGATGGGGCAGAACGTGCGGCGGCCATTGCCCGGCCATTGATGGCCGAGGTGCGTGATATTGTTGGCTTTTTAGGTGCCAGCACCGATCACTAGCCGGATGACTGGCCAGATCACTAGCCAGATGACGGGCAATATGCGATAAATAGAACGGGTGAGCCTTGCCATAGTTGGGCCATGATCCCATGTTTAGGTCACACCAGTGGGCGTTGCGTGAAGCACGGCAAGGCTGGTGCGTGCAATAATGGCGAGCAGGAGAAATTAGCGATGTTTATTCAAACTCAGGATACGCCGAATCCGGCGACTTTAAAATTTATCCCGGGTGTTCCTGTCATGACGCAAGGCACAGCTGATTTTGCCGATTCGGATGCGGCCAAACAATCGCCTCTGGCGCGTCGGCTATTTCAGATTGATGGTGTCACAGGGGTATTTTTAGGCGCAGATTTTGTCGCCGTGACAAAGGCTGAAGCGCTGGAATGGTTTGCGCTGAAACCTGCCATATTGGCCGGTATTATGGAACATTATGCGTCTGGTCTTCCGGTTATGGAAGCAGATGCGACGCTCGATGATCCACATAGTGGTGCGGCAGATAGCGAAACGGTTCAACAGATCAAACAGCTTCTCGACACGCGGGTGCGCCCGGCAGTGGCGATGGATGGTGGCGATATCGTATTTCAGGGGTTTGATGATGGCATTGTGACCTTGCAGATGCGTGGTGCGTGTCAGGGTTGCCCAAGCTCAACCGCGACATTGAAGATGGGCATTGAAAATATGCTGCGCCATTACATCCCGGAAGTACGTGAGGTACGCGCCGCGGAAATGTAAGACAGGTTTTGCGCCAAAACATCGATTGTTGTTAAAGGTTGATTACTGTCAATGTTGCTGCCACGCCAGATTGAAAACCGCCATATATTATGGTCAGCGTTGGCGATGCTGGCGCTTGGGCTGATTGTGCCGGGTGTTTTCGGGGTAAAACCACCGCAATGGTTTGCTGTGCCGCAACAGCAGGAACCGGGGCAAAATCTGGCCGCTGGCAGCGCCCCAACCAAGGCACAGATACCCGCCACAACAACCCCAGACGCAAAAATACCAGATGCAGGGGCCACTGCCGGCATCACGTCCGCCCGTCCCGATGCCGCGATGTCCGAACAATCATCTTTGTCGGCCAATCCGGCTATTGTCATGGTTCCGGCAGATTTTGCCAGACGCATTCCGGAGCGTCATCTTGCGCTGTCCGGTGCTGACCAAAAACAGTCTTTTATCAATCTGGTATTACCATTGATTGTCGCATCAAATGATGAATTGGTGCAGCGCCGCAATGCGGTGAAGGCGGCATTTGATGCGAAAAACCGCGCCATGCTGGAAAAATGGGCAGTGCTGTACCGGGTTGACCCGGAAAAGCTCGATGACGCCGAACTGGCGAAGCAGTTGTTGCGCCGGGTCGATACCATTCCGGTGGCACTGGCATTGGCGCAAGCGGCCATCGAATCAGGCTGGGGGACATCAAGATTTGCCCTGCAGGGCAATGCATTATTTGGCCAATGGGCCTGGACAGAATCAGCTGGTATACGACCCTTGGCCGCCAGTAATGAGCGCGCTGTGGTTCGCAGCTTTGGCAGCTTGTTGGAGTCGGTACGGGCCTATATGCATAATTTGAACACGCATCCGAACTATCAGCGTTTCCGCTTGGCGCGCCAACGGCTCTCGCCACAAAATAAAACCATCAAAGCCGGCACGCTGGCCACCTATCTCGACAGCTATGCAGAGATAGGCACGGCATATGTGGACAAATTACGCGCCGTTATGTCGTCAAATGATTTTGACCAATATGCCAGAGCCAGATTGCGCTAACAATCTCGCGCTAAATAGGCGGCGGTAAGTAATTGGCTATGGGATCAGGAACTGGCGACCAAACCAGCGCCAGCGACCATCCGCCCCGGGCATGGTACAATTAATGCGCGCGCGGCCTCGCGCAAACGGCCCGGGCAGACGTATTTCAGCGCGCGGCCCAAGGATATTCACCTCAAGCTTGCCATAGCGGCTGTTAAAACAGCGTAATTGCCGGTCATTGGCAATTTCCGGGGCCAGTGTGAAGCCATAATTTGGCGGGTTGGTGCTGTCATCCAAAACAACATCGTCCGGCACAATCTGATTGACCTTAAGCGGCAGCCCGTCAACCGCCAGCTGCAATCTTTCAAGTGTGCCATATTGTTCATTCATGGCAAAACGCGGCAATTCAAAAAACCCGTTATAGCTGTGAATAATTCCCGAATTTTGTCCAAATGCGGCAGTAAAACCGGCTTGCTTCACAACATCAATAATATCCAGATTATACTCGCCATACGGGTAGGCAAATAATGTCGGGCGCTGGCCGATCTCGGCGAGGAATCGTTCATTTGACGATGTTAGCTCGTCCTCAGCCTCGGCTGTGCTGATCAGATGCATATGCGGATGCGACGTGGTCTGGCTGCCGATCAGCACGCCTTCATCCTGTAAAATCCGGATCTGATCCCAGCTCATATAGTTTCGGTGTCCACGGTCAACAGGCTGTGTGGCAATGAATACAGTATAGGGGAAATTAAGCGCTTTCAGCCGGGGTCTGGCTTCGGTAAAAACCGACAGATAGGCATCATCAATGGTGATCGCGATGGTTTTATCAGGCAGCTCCAGCCCTTGCTGAAGATGCGCAACGATCTTATCGAGCGGCCAGATGTTATAATCGCCATTTGCCAGCACATCCAGATGCGCCTCAAATTGATCAAGCCGAATATTTGTGCTGGGGTATTTGTCCTCGCCAAAGCGATGATACATCAAGACAGTGGCATAATCAGCGGCAAACGCGCTGCCGCTGGCGAAACAACAAAAGGCCAACGCCAACAAAGCTGCCTTCTTTACATAGCGACGGCAAATAGAGGCTATCATGCCGCTCACCGGCTGTGGTAATCCAAGATGCAGAATGATCATGTTCAACTTCCAAAACTTCAAACATACATGATGATGCGGTCGTGTTTTGTGTAAAATCCGTTTAACTAAGGATGATTCAACCAACAACGGCCGATCATTAATGCCGACTTCAATGCAAAGAGACAAGATGAAAAAGTCACTATCTGCTGATCTTCCATCCACCAGTGCGACGATTCTGGCGTTAGAGGCAAGCGCCAGTCAGCTTTCGATTGCGCTGATGCGTGATGGTCATCTGCTGGCGACACGCCAGCATCTGGCCGCACATGGTCATGCTGTCGGTATTGTTCCCCTGACAATCGAAACGCTGCATGAAGCAGGTGAAACTTTTGACGCCATCACCCATGTCGCGGCAGGCTGTGGCCCCGGCTCGTTTACCGGCATTCGCGTGACGCTGGCGGCGGCAAAAGGCTTTTGTATGGCGCATCAGGCGGTTGGTGTCGGGATTTCCGGCTTGCAGGCGTTGGCGGGTGCTGCCAGTGATGCCGAGCCGCATGCCACAAGCGCCTGTCTGACAAGTGCTTGTCTGACACTGGCCGATACAAGGCGGGGGACGCTTTATGCGCAGATTTTTGATGGTGATGCGCAGCCACTCGGCGATATTTTTGAATCGTCTGTCGCCAATGTGCCGCGTCTGA
Source organism: Candidatus Puniceispirillum sp. (assembly GCA_016780525.1). Lineage (GTDB taxonomy): Bacteria > Pseudomonadota > Alphaproteobacteria > Puniceispirillales > Puniceispirillaceae > UBA3439. The sequence goes on along the minus strand of JADHLR010000010.1, from coordinate 18,015 downwards.
TCGATGGTGATTTATCGGCATCTGGCCTAACTATTTCTGGCCTGCGGATTGTTGGTGCGGAACGCGCGGCTGTTGCAGATGCGCTGAACACTGCCGGTGTCTCCACAACGCTACCGCCGGTCGAAGATATGCCGACAGCCAGCATGATCGCGCAATTGGCGGCAGCCCAGATCAAACGCAGCGAGATCACACCTCTTGAGCCGCTGTATCTTGCCGATCCGCGGCTTGGGCCACAGAAAAAATCCGGCTGATGACAACGCGCCCGTTAAACCCGGCACGCCCGTTGAACTTGGTACGCCCATTAAATTTAGATGATTGCCAGGCTGTTGCCGATTTGGAAACACAGCTTTTTGCCGGTCGTTTCACGGCCCAATCTTTACGCGATATGCTGAACAAACCGGCATTTTACGGCGCTGTTTTGCCAGCAGTTGGACAGGCAGTTGGACAGGCAGCGGCGATCCACGCCTATTATTTGTCGACGATCTCCGCTGATTGTGCTGATATCATTGCGATTGGCACGCATCGCGACTGGCAGCGCCGCGGATTTGGCCGGATTATGTTAGAGCATTTGATCGGCGTCACCGAACAACAGCATGTTAAGAAAATTCTGATGGAGGTTGCGGCTGACAATATGCCAGCCAGACAATTATATGATTCCTGCGGCTTTGTTGAAATTGGCTGTCGCAAAAATTATTATAAACGTGGTGAAACCCGCTGCGATGCGGTCATTATGGCGCGGCTGCGGGGCTCGGCTTTTTCTTGACCAAAGGCTTATGCACCGGCTACAAACAATTTAGTAAGTTAAAGCGCAAACATGTGATGCATCGCACTTGACCAAAAAACTCTTTATCAAAACCTATGGCTGTCAGATGAATGTCTATGATTCTGACCGCATGTCGGATGTTCTGGCACCGCTGGGATATGCCCCAACCGATATGCCCGAAGGCGCGGATATGGTGATTTTGAACACCTGTCACATCCGTGAGAAAGCCTCAGAAAAAGTATTTTCCGAACTTGGTAGATTGCGCCAGCTAAAAGAGCGTGCCCGCGACCAGCAAGGCCGGCAGATGACAATTGCTGTTGCCGGCTGTGTGGCGCAGGCGGAAGGCGCTGAAATTACCCGCCGTGCGCCCTGGGTTGATATCGTTGTTGGCCCGCAAACCTATCACCGGCTGCCGGAACTGGTCACCAAGATCGATCCGATGGCGCGAAACCGGGTGATCGATACAGAATTTCCCGAAGAAGTGAAATTTGACTTTTTGCCGGGTGAGCATGCGCCACGTGGCCCGGCAGCGTTTTTGAGCGTGCAGGAAGGCTGTGACAAATTTTGTGCTTTTTGCGTCGTGCCTTATACGCGTGGCGCGGAATTTTCCCGGCCAGCACAGACCATTCTTGACGAAGCCCGCCGGTTGATTGCCAGCGGCACATGTGAGCTGACCTTGCTCGGGCAAAATGTGAACGCTTATCATGGTGAAGCGAAAGATGGCAGCGTCTGGTCACTTGGCCGGCTGATCCGCGAATTGGCCGAAATTGAGGGGCTTGAGCGGTTGCGCTACACCACCTCGCACCCGCTTGATATGGATGATGAGCTGATTTCGGCGCATGGTGAGGTGCCACAGTTAATGCCGTATCTGCATTTGCCGATCCAATCGGGCTCAAACCATGTTCTTGCCGCGATGAACCGGCGTCATACCAGCGATGTATATCTTGCGGTGATCGATAAATTACGCGCGGTGCGGCCGGATATTGCCATGTCTGGTGATTTTATTGTTGGGTTTCCCGGGGAAACCGACGGTGATTTTGCTGAGACCTTAAAACTTGTCAATCAGGTGGGTTATGCGTCGGCCTATTCGTTTAAATACAGCCCACGCCCGGGCACACCGGCAGCAACCATCGAACAACAGGTGCCGGAACATGTGAAAGCCGAGCGGCTGGAGAGTTTGCAGCAGCTTTTGAATGCCCAGCAATTTGCCTTCAATAAGGCAACCGAAGGCCAGATTGTTGATGTTCTGGTCGAGCGCAGTGGTGGGCGGGCTGGTCAGATGGCTGGCCGCAGCCCCTATATGCAGGCGGTCAATTTTGTCGGTGATCAATCGCAAATCGGACAGATTGTGCCATGCAAATTATCGGCGGCACGACAAAATAGCATGAGTGGTGAAATTATCGCGATCAAGGGGGCAGCGTGAACGCCGATAAAACGACGTCAATTCGCATGGATTTCGAAGATAATGATATTCTTGCCCTGCTTTCTGGTGAACATAACCACTATCTTGCCCATATCGAAAAATCACTGGATGTGTCGCTGGATTCATTTGGTAACAGCATCAAAATTTCAGGCCCGGTCAAATCGACAAAAACTGCACAGCGGGTGATCGAAGATTTATATAAAAAGATCCGCACCGGCGGTGCCGCCGATTTTGACAAAACGATGATTGATGACGCGCTTCGTTGGGTGATGACAGGCCAGACCCCGGCGGCCCCTGCCAGTGTTTTAGCAATCGACACCTGGAAAAAGAAAATTGTCGCCAAAACCAGAGGCCAGCAGGACTATCTGACATTGTTGCGCGCGAATGAGGTGGTGTTTGGACTGGGCCCGGCGGGCACCGGAAAAACCTATATGGCGGTGGCACGCGCCGTTGAAGCGCTGAAAAAACGCGAGGTTGAGCGTATCATTCTGTCACGTCCGGCCGTTGAAGCTGGCGAACGTCTGGGCTTTCTGCCCGGTGATATGAAGGAAAAGGTCGATCCGTATTTGCGGCCGTTATATGACGCGCTTTATGACATGATGCCGGCTGATAAGGTCGATCGTATGCTGGTCAGTGGTGAAATTGAAGTGGCGCCGCTTGCCTTTATGCGTGGCCGTACCCTAAGCAATGCGCATGTCATCATCGACGAGGCGCAAAATACCACGCCGGTGCAGATGAAAATGGTGCTGACCCGGCTTGGCCAGGATTCGCATATGGTCATCACCGGTGATCTGAGCCAGATTGATTTGCCGGATGCGCAGCCGTCTGGTCTGGCGGAGGCTGTGCGTATCCTTGATGACATCCGCGGTGTCGGTATTATTCACCTGTCTGGCGAGGATGTTGTACGGCACCCGGTGGTGGCGCGCATTTTGCAAGCGTATGAGGCTGGACAAAAACCGCAAAATGCGAGCAAATAGACAGATGCTTTCGATCTGAACATGACCCAAAGGACTGGTTTTAATCGTCATGGCACATGACACACATGCAACCGATACCGCACCGGAACCTGACAGTCCGGGGTGTGATGACATTTTTTACAGCGATTGGGTGAGTGCTGCCGGTGCGACAATCGAAGCCAGCATCAATACCAAAATATGGCCAGATCCGCTGGTTGCCGGGTTTCAGCAGGCAGCGCTGACAATGCTTGATGATATTCTGTCCGAATTTGCCAACACCAAGGTCAGTACCAAGGCTAGTGTGAGCCTATGGCTGTGCGATGATGCACAGATGCGACAATTGAACCAACAGCACCGGCAGATTGATAAACCAACAAATGTGTTGTCTTTTCCTGCCTATGACATGGCGGGTGACATGGCGAGTGATATGGCCGGGCCGCAGACTGACGGGGATGTACCAGCGCTGCTTGGCGATATTGTCATTGCTGCTGAAACGGTGATGCGCGAGGCAGATGACATGCAGATGCCGGTGGCTGATCATCTGATCCATTTATTTGTACATGGCATGCTGCATCTTTTTGGCCATGACCATATCGACGATGAGCTGGCCGAAACTATGGAAACATTGGAGGTTAAATTTTTGGCAAATATTGGTGTGCCCAACCCGTATCAAGACACACAAACCGGGGCTCTTGGCTAATGGCAGCTTTACTTGGTAAATTATTTCCCGCCTTTGCGCGCCCGGCTTCACGGCGTGAAGAGCTCACCGAATTGCTGCAGGAGTCAGTTGGCGACAAAGCCAGCTTCGACAGCCATGAGGGTGCGTTACTGCAAAATTTCCTGAGCCTTCGTGATTTGACAGCGGTTGATGTGATGATTCCGCGGGCTGATATTTTTGCGGTATCATCGCAGGATAGTTTTGACGATATCATTAACCAGATGAGTGCGGCCAATCACAGCCGCGTGCCGGTCTATCGTGATACGCTTGACGATGTTGTCGGGATTATTCACATCAAAGACCTGTTTGCGCATCTGCGGGCTGGTGACACCCCGTCAGTTGATAAATTATTACGCCCGGCACTGTTTATTTCACCGGCAATCAGATTGCTGGATTTGCTGCATGAAATGCGGCTGCGGCGGCGTCATTTGGCGCTTGTTGTTGATGAATTTGGTGGTGTTGACGGGTTGATCACGATCGAAGATCTTGTCGAGCAGATTGTTGGTGAGATTGAAGATGAACATGACAAAACCACAACGCCGCGATTTGAGGTCAAAGATGATGGTACGGCCATTGCTGATGCCAGACTTGAGGTTGAGGATCTCGAATCGGTGGCCGGTAAGCTGCTGGATGATGATGAGCGTGACGAGGTTGATACTGTCGGCGGGCTGGTGTTTGCGCTGGCCGGCCGGGTGCCGGGACGCGGTGAAGTGGTGCGTCATCGGGCGGGTATTCAGTTTGAAATTCTTGATGGTGACCCGCGCCGGATCACATTGCTGAAAATTCGGGGATTGCCGCGTGCAGCTGCTAGACAAGCTCAGGACTAAGCATCGGTTTTGGGGGGTCTCTATTGATGTTTTGTCCGGTGCCGGTGCCAGTCTGGCATTGCCGCCTCTATTTATCCTGCCCGCTTTATTTTTGCTTGGCATACCTGTTTGGCAGGCGATTCATGCCCCCAGCCGGCTGGCCGCGGCGCGCATTTTTGGCGCGGCCGGGTTGGGCTGGTTTCTGGCCTCGACATTCTGGGTATCGCATGCGCTGATTGTCGAGGCGTCTTCGCTGTGGGTTTTGACGCCCTTTGTGGCGCTGGCTCTGGCCTTTATATTGGCATTGTTCTGGGCGGTTGCGGCGGCGTTAAGCTGGACGCATAACGGGTCTGCGGTGGTGCGGCTGTTATGTCTGATTGCGGTATTCGGCGTGACCGAATGGAGCCGTAGCTTCGTCGCGACAGGCTTTCCCTGGAGTCTGATGGGCGGCTTGTTTGCGGTGCATCTTGGCAGTTTGCAAATGGCCAGTGTGATGGGTGTTTACGGGCTCACTTTGCTGGCTTTTGGCGCTGCGATGGCGCCGCTATTCTGGACATTATCGGCCCGTGGTCTGGCCTTGCTGTTGGTGATGATCCCGTTGCTTGGCACTGGCTGGGGCGTGCTGCGGCTGGATAGCCAGTTGCCAGCACCAAGCACAAATGCACCAAAGGCCAGACTTGTGCAACCGGTGGTGCCACAAAATGACAAGTGGAACCGGCAAAAACGTCCGGCGCATCTGGCCAGTCTGATTGCGCTGTCGCAAACAGGCACCAACAGCCCGGATTTTGTGATTTGGCCGGAAACAGCCTTTGCCGGTCTACCGAGTCAAAACCGCAAATTGCTTGCCGATACGGTGCGTGCCGCGACCCATTCAGACGGGTTTTTGCTGACTGGTATTCCGCGGTTTAACGCGGCGAGCCAGCCACTGAATTCGGCGTATTTGTTTGATCATCAGGGCGGTGTGCGGGGCGTTTATGACAAGCATCATCTGGTGCCATTTGGTGAATATGTGCCATTTCGGTCATGGCTGCCATTTCTTGATATTATTGCCGGGCCGGCAGATTTTGTTGCGGGCACACAAAACCGCCCCCTGTCGGTGCCGGGAGTCGGTCAGGTACAGATGCTGATTTGCTATGAAGTGATTTTTGCTGGTCGTGTTATTGACCGGCAAAACCGTCCTGATGTTATGGTGAATCTGACGAATGATGCATGGTTTGGCGCCACCATCGGCCCTTGGCAGCATCTCTATCAGGCGCAAATGCGTGCGGTCGAGGAAGGCGTGCCGTTGTTGCGCGCCGCCAATACCGGGATCGGCGCCGCTTTCGATGGCTTTGGCCGCCAGCTTGGCAGCATCCCGCTTGGTGTGCGCGGCTATCTTGACATTCCCATTCCGCCTGTGTTGACTGCTCCTTTGTTCGCCCGCTTTGGCAATGCCGTATTTTTCGCATTATGTTTTTTTATTGGCGGCAGCGCCTGGCTTGTGCATGTTCGGCGCCGACAAGTGAACAGTTCTGACGCGCAAGCGTGACCATTGACCAATCTTTGAGGCAAAACCATGAGCCATATTTTTACATCCGAGTCTGTTTCCGAGGGGCATCCAGACAAATTATGCGATCGCGTTTCTGACACGGTTCTTGATTTGTTTTTAACAGCTGAGCCCGAGGCCCGTGTGGCCTGTGAGACATTTGCCACCACCAACCGGGTGATTCTGGGCGGCGAAGTGCGCGCCAGCCAGGATAATCTGGCCAGCATCATGCAGGCGATCGAGCCAGCAGTGCGCGCCGCGGTCAAAGATATCGGCTATGAGCAGGACAAATTTCACCATGCGCATTTTGAATTCCAGAATTACCTGCATGAACAATCTGCCGATATTGCGATGGGTGTTGATTCGGGCGACAATAAAGATGAAGGGGCTGGCGATCAGGGCTTGATGTTCGGCTATGCCTGCCGCGAAACCGATGTGTTGATGCCCGCCGCCATTCATTATTCGCACCAGATCCTGAAGCGGCTTGCTGAACTGCGTAAGAGCGATGCTGATTCCATTCTCGGGCCAGACTCAAAGAGCCAGATCAGCCTGATCTATGACGATGCCGGGCGGCCGACAGGCGCGCATAAAATTGTGCTGTCGACACAGCATGACGAAGCCGCCACGCAAAGCGATATTCGCGCATTGGTCACGCCGGTCATTGCTGATGTCCTGCCGGAAGGCTGGATGGTTGGGGCTGATGATTTGTTGGTCAACCCAACCGGTCAGTTCGTGATTGGTGGCCCGGATGGTGATGCCGGTCTGACCGGACGCAAAATTATTGTCGATACCTATGGTGGTGCGGCGCCACATGGCGGCGGTGCGTTTTCCGGCAAAGACCCGACAAAAGTTGACCGTTCGGCGGCTTATGCCTGTCGCTATCTGGCAAAAAATGTGGTGGCTGCCGGATTGGCTGAAAAATGCACCATCCAGCTAGCCTATGCGATCGGTGTGGCCGAGCCGGTGTCGCTTTACGCAAATACGCATGGCACCGGCACGATTGATAATGCCAGACTGCAGGATGCTCTGGCACATTCAATGAATTTGACACCACGGGGAATCCGTCAGCACTTATCCCTCAACGCACCGATCTATGCGGCAACCGCGGCCTATGGTCATTTTGGCCGGGTAGCAGGTGAAGCCGGGCCGGGCAGCTTTAGTTGGGAAGCCACTGATCTGGTTGATGATTTGCGTTCTGCCCTCGCCTAAGCCAGGCAGGTGCGCAGATGTTATCACGTTCAAATGGGGCAAAGGCATGACAACTGATCGCAGTGGCTCCCGGTTTTACGGGCGTCGTATCGGCCGGCCGTTGCGTGCGGGTATGCAGGCGCTGTTGGCCGATCAACTGCCGGCGTTGCGATTTGATCCGAAGCAGGCTGTTGCCGAACAATTTGGCAATACGACTAATTTGGCTGACGATTTGGCGGCTGATCTGGCATTAGAGATTGGCTTTGGCGGCGGCGAGCATCTTGCCGGTCTGGCGGAAGCCAACCCGACAATTAATTTCATTGGGGCGGAACCATTTGTAAATGGTGTGGCCAGTTTGCTGCGGCATATGCAGACGCGCAACCTGTCTAATATTCGGATCTGGGATGATGATGTGCGGCTGATCCTGCCAGCTTTGCCGGCGGCTGGTCTGGCGTCCGTCTATATTATGTTTCCTGACCCGTGGCCGAAAAAACGGCACGCCGCCCGGCGGATTTTGCAAGCTGATATGATGGATATTCTGGCGCAGTTGATCCGGCCTAATGGTCAATTGGTGCTGGCAAGCGATGATCCAACGGCAAAAATATGGTTGCTTCAAACGGCGTTGGCGCATGCGCAATTTCGCTGGACAGCGCGGCGTCCGGCAGATTGGCGTCACCGCCCGCCGCAGCTTCCTGCCACACGCTATATGAACAAAGCGGAACAGGCTGGCCGGCAGCCTTCCTGGTTTGTTTTCGAACGCTGCCCGTGACGCTTTGGTTGCCAGCATTGACGGGTTGCCAGCATGCTTGCATTACCAAGCAAAGCCGGGTATAACCCTATGCATAATTACTGTCGCGTTTTGATGGTGGGCCGCTGGCCCACTTTTTTATTGCGGTCAGTTGCGTGGCAGATATGGCTGCTGTTTGCGCGGATCATCGGTTGATCATGCGGCCAGCAGGGAAGTGAAAAGGATATCCATTGGTCGAGACGAAGATTAGTCAGATCATTGAATCGGCAGTCGAAGAGCTGGGATTTTCGCTGGTGCGGGTGCTGTATTCCGGGGGTCAGGCTGGCCGTAACCAATTGCAGATTATGGCCGAACCTAAAGAAGACCGTGAGATGACTGTAGAGGACTGCCAGATGATCAGCCGGCATGTATCGGCGTTACTGGATGTTGAGGATCCGATATCCGGTGCTTATCTGCTGGAGGTCAGTTCACCCGGTATCGACCGGCCGCTGACACGTCTTGCCGATTATGACCGGTTTAGCGGCGAGCTGGCAAAACTGACCTTGCGTCGGATGCAGGATGGGCGGCGGCGCTTTAATGGCAGGCTTGGTGGTGTCAGTGACGCCGGGTTAGTGATTTTGGAAACATCATTTGGCCGATTTGAATTTGCCTTTGATGATATCGAGGCCGGGCGGATTGATCCGTCTGAAATTTTGGAACGAAGCGGTAACGCCTAGGCGGATCGTTGGAAAACATCGAGAAGAAGTGAGATAACAATGGATACATCATCAATTCCGGGACTTGAGCTTATTCAGGTTGCAGATGTTGTGGCGCGCGAAAAATCAATCGAGCGCGAAGAGGTTATGCTGGCCATGGAAGAGGCCATCCAAAAGGCTGGCCGCGCAAAATATGGTCTGGATCGTGATATCCGGGTGATGATCGACAGAAAATCTGGTGCGATTGCATTGGAACGTTGGGTTGAAGTTGTCGAAGAAGTCGAAGACGAGTCGACGCAGATGAGCGCGGCAGAAGGTGCCAAGCTGTCGCCGCCACTGGCTGTTGGTGAATTTTGGCGCCAGTCTTTGCCGCCAATCGAATTTGGCCGTATTGCCGCGCAGACAGCCAAACAGGTTATTTCGCAAAAAGTCCGCGACGCCGAGCGCGTGCGCCAGTTTGAGGAATATAAAGACCGTGTTGGTGAAATTGTTGTCGGCACGGTAAAGCGGGCTGAAAGCTATTCGATTACTGTTGATCTTGGCCGCGCCGAAGCAGTGATTCGTCGTGAAGAGATGATCCCGCGGGAAAATTTGCGGCAAGGTGACCGCGTGCGCGCCTATATCATTGATGTGCGCGAAGAACCACGCGGCCCGCAAATCTTTTTGTCGCGGGCCTGTAATGAATTCATGGCAAAGCTGTTTACCCAGGAAGTGCCGGAAATTTATGACGGTATAATCGAGATTAAAGGCGTTGCCCGCGAAGCTGGCAGCCGCGCTAAAATCACCGTTTTGTCGAATGACCCGGGGATTGATCCGGTTGGTGCCTGTGTTGGCATGCGGGGCAGCCGGGTGCAGGCTGTGGTCGGCGAATTGCAGGGTGAAAAAGTGGAAATCATTCCGTTCACCGAAGAGCCGGCGGCGTTTGTTGTCAATGCATTGGCGCCGGCTGAAGTGGCCAAGGTGGTGATGGATGAAGCGGCAGGCCGCATGGAAGTTGTGGTGCCCGATGATCAGCTTAGTCTGGCGATTGGGCGGCGTGGTCAAAATGTGCGTCTGGCATCCCAATTATCCGGGTGGTACATTGATATTCTGACCGAAGCTGAAGAGTCAGAACGCCGTCAGGAAGAGTTTAAAACCCGTTCAGCACGCTTTATTGATGCGCTGAATATTGATGATGTGATCGCGCATCTGCTGGTTGCCGAAGGCTTTGTCTTCCCCGAAGATGTGGCTGAGAGCAGTATTGAAGAGCTGGCCAATATTCAGGGTTTTGACGAAGATATTGCGACTGAGCTGCAAAATCGTGCGGCGGAATATGTGGCCCGCGAGGCCGACCGGATCAATGCGGCGCTTGACGAATTAAAAGTCGCTGATGATCTGCGCGCCTTTGAATATATCAGCCTTGGTATGATGCTGACGCTTGCCGAAAATAATGTGCGTACGCTCGACGATCTTGCCGATCTAGATAATGAAGAATTGCTGGAATATCTGGGGCAGCATGGCCTGACGGATGATACCGAAGCGGGTGATATCATTATGGCGGCGCGGGCGCATTGGTTTGCCGATGAAGATGCCGGGTCTGAAGATTTAGGTACGGACAACGCAACGTCAGACAGTGATGCAGCCCCGGCTGCTGATTCTGACAGTTAAGTCATGTTCAGGATCACCGCATGGCAGAGCGCACCTGTATCACCACTGGGCAGACCCTATCGCCGCATCGGTTAATCCGTTTTGTTGCGGCGCCGGATGGGTATGCTGTGGCTGATCTGGCCGGGCGCTTGCCGGGCCGGGGGGCTTGGGTAACGGCGACCGAAGAGGCTATTCGCACGGCCGAAAAGCGCGGGCATTTCAAACGGGCGCTTGGCTGCGGTCTGCAAAGCGATGATCAGACGATCAGCGCAGTAGCGGCACAATTGCGGGCACGGGTGCTGTCGGTCGCTGGGCTGGCGCGGCGTGCCGGTATTTTGCTTGGGGGTTCGGGAAAATTGCTGGCCGAGGGGCATTGTGTCGGCTTGCTGGCAGCGGATGATGCATCGCCGCGCGAGACCGAGAAATTACGCTCAAAGCTGGCGGTGGAATGGGTGGTGCGCAATTTTAGCGCCGCCGAGCTTGGACAGATTTGTGGCCGTGACACCATAGCATTTGTCGGCATTAAGGCATCGACGGCACCGGGCGCTGGCAAATTAAGCGATATTTTACATCAAGAGATTAAACGATTAGACGGGTTTTACAGTGCTGTGGGTTGTAATGACCTAGCAGACGGGTGTATCACCTAGACGGAGCGTGCAATTGGCCGCCTTGGTTGTATGCAGCCGGGCGTGCTGATGCCAGGAAAGGTTCAAAATGAGTGACGATAGCGGTAAAACAAAGAAGCTAAGCCTGTCGGGCAGCAAGCTGACACTTGGCGCAATTGATGCCAGTAAGCTGCGGACGGGAACAGCCGTCGGGGCAGGCCGCAAAACCGTGCAGGTTGAAGTGCGCCGCAAGCGTGCGCCAGCCGCACCATCGCGCACGCCAGCCGCGGCCGAAGCACCGCCAGTCGCTACATCGTCCACAACGGCATCCACAACGCCAGCCGCAACCTCGGCCGCAACGGGTGGGGCGACAGCAGAACAGATAGCCCCGTCGGCAGATGACCGGTTGACCGCACAGGAACGCGCGGCGCGGGTCCGCGCTTTGCAGGAAGGCTTGAAAAAGCCAGCGGCTGAGACTGTACCCGGTGACGCTGTGCCCGGTGATGCGTCAGTTGCCGGCAGCGATGATATTGATTCGACCAGTGCAGCCGCCGAAGCGGCCCCGGCCGAAGCCGCCGCCCCGCTTGATCCGGCAGCGCGCCGCCGGGCTGCTGAATTGGCCGAACTGGAAGAAATTGAAGCAGAAGAGGCAAAGCGCCGAGCAGAAGAAGCCCGTAAAAATTCAGAACATGTTGCCCGCCATCAACAGGCCACCGAAGAGCGCACCAGCACGAACGCCTTTCGGGCAGCCCCGCAGGCACCAACACCATCTGATGTGGCCTCGCGCCGGCGCCGCGAAGCCGATGAAATGGCACCGCGCCGACCCGCACCGCGCCGCGAAGGAGCCGGCCGTCGTCAGTCGGGTAAGATGACCATCACGCAAGCCTTGTCAGGCGATGATCGCCGGCAACGCTCGCTCGCCTCGGTCAAGCGGCAACGCGAAAAAGCCCGGATGCGGGAAGATTTGCCACAGGTAAAACAGGTGCGCGATGTAACGGTGCCGGACAGTATTACCGTCGGCGAATTGGCCAACCGTATGGCCGAACGCACGGCTGATGTGGTGAAAGAGCTGATGAAGCTCGGTATTATGGCAACGGCAACGCAAACGATCGACGGCGAGACAGCTGAATTGGTCGCTGGCGAATTTGGCCACCGCGCCCAGCGTGTGTCTGAATCAGATATCGAAATTGGTTTGTCGGGTGCCGATGATGATCCGGACAGCCTGCAGTCACGCCCGCCAGTGGTAACGGTGATGGGGCATGTTGATCACGGCAAAACAAGTTTGCTTGATGCGATCCGTCGTACCGACGTCGCCGCCGGCGAATCCGGTGGCATTACCCAGCATATTGGCGCCTATCAGATCAAAACAGCGGCTGGCAATGTCATTACCTTTATTGACACACCGGGCCACGAAGCCTTTACCGAAATGCGCTCACGCGGTGCGAATATCACCGATATTGTGGTGCTGGTCGTGGCAGCTGACGATTCGGTGAAGATGCAAACCATTGAGGCGATCAATCACGCCAAAGCTGCCGGATGCCCGACGATTGTGGCGGTGAATAAATGCGACAAACCAGAAGCCAATCCGCAAAAAGTACGGAATGACCTGTTGCAGCATGAGATCATCACCGAAGATTTCGGCGGTGACGTGCTGTGTGTTGATGTATCGGCAGTGACCGGTGCTGGTCTGGACAAGCTCGAAGAAGCTATTATGTTGCAGGCGGAACTGCTCGAATTAAAAGCCAATCCGGATCGCAACGCCGAGGGCATTGTTGTTGAATCAAAAGTTGAGCGCGGTAAAGGTTCGGTTGCCACCTTGCTGGTGCAGCGCGGCACTTTGAGACAGGGCGATATTTTTGTTGTCGGCGCCGAAAATGGGCGCGTGCGGGCGCTTCTCGATGACCGTGGCAAGACATTGCAAGCGGCTGGCCCGGGCCAACCTGTTGAAATTCTGGGGTTGAACGGTACGCCAATGGCCGGTGACAGCTGTGTTGTTGTCGAGAGCGAAGCGCGGGCGCGTGAAATTGCCGAATATCGTACCCGGGTGAATCGTGACCGTGAAGCGGCCCGTGGGGCGCGTGGTTCGGTCGAACAAATGTTGTCGGCCATCGCCGCCGGGGAAGCTGCCGAACTGCCGGTGGTGATTAAAACCGATGTGCATGGGTCGCTTGAGGCAATTCGGGTGGCACTTGAAAAGCTTGGCACCGATCAGGTGCAGGTGAAAGTGCTGTCGTCCGGCGTTGGCGCCTTGAGCGAGTCGGATATTTCGCTGGCAACAGCGTCAAATGCGATTGTTATCGGCTTTAATGTACGGGCGATTCCACAGGCGCGTGATCTGGCCAAACGTGATGGTGTCGAAATTCGATATCACTCGATTATTTATGAACTGATCGACGAAGTGAAAGCGGCAATGGGCGGCCTGCTCAGCCCGGATACGCAGGAAGATTTCATCGGCTATGCCGAAATTCGCCAGGTCTTTGGTGTGTCAAAAGTGGGCAAGGTGGCCGGTTGTATGGTCACCGAAGGCACCATCAAGCGCGGTTGTAAGGTGCGCTTGCTGCGTGACAATGTGGTGATTCACGAGGGCGCGCTGAAAACGCTGAAGCGCTTCAAAGAAGAAGTGCGCGAAGTGCGCGAAGGCTTTGAATGCGGCATGGGTTTTGAAAATTATTCCGATCTGCAAGAAGGCGATATGATCGAATGTTTTGAGATCCGGGAAGTGGCGCGTACGCTGGATTAGACAGCGCATCGGATGCGTGGCATGGCCGCTGGCCACGACGATTTTATTGCGGCACAGGGTTATCGCCGCAGAGGGTTAGGGTTCATGTCATCAAAATCGCGCCGTCAGAGCCAAGCGTCCGGGCCCAGCCAGCGCCAGCTTCGGGTGGGCGAAGCACTGCGCCATGCGTTATCCGAAATTCTGATGCGTGAGGATTTTTTTGACCCTGATCTGGCCAATGTCTCGATCACCATTTCAGAAATTTCGGTGAGCCCGGATTTAAGCAATGCCCGGGTTTATACGATGCCTTTGGGCGGCGTCAATGTTGAGACTGTTTTGCCGGCACTCAACAGATTGGCGCCGGTGATCCAGTCGCTGGTGGCGAAAAAAGTGCATTTGCGACGTACCCCGCGGTTACGGTTTTTGCTTGATGAAAGCTTTGAAAACGCCGCCAGAATGAACCAGCTCTTTCACGCCATAAAGCAGGATTCATGACGATATGGCAAAACGACGTGGTCAGCCGGTGCATGGCTGGGTCAATTTAGATAAGCCGCGCGGCATCAGCTCGGCCAAAGCCGTGGCGATTGTCAGACGGGTATTTGATGCGGCCAAAGCCGGGCATGGGGGAACGCTTGACCCGTTAGCCAGTGGCGTGCTGCCAATCGCCCTTGGTGAGGCCACGAAAACCGTCTCCTACACCATGGGCAAGAGCAAAACCTACGAATTTTCTCTGGCTTGGGGGGCCGAAACCAGCACCGATGACACCGAAGGTGAGATTACCCGCCAATCGGACACCCGCCCGTCAGATGAGGCGATTGATCACGCGCTGCAACAGTTTCAGGGGGTGATTGATCAGGTGCCGCCGGATTATTCGGCGATCAAAATTGATGGGGCGCGGGCGTATGATCTGGCGCGCCAGGCTGACGCCGGACAGCCCCTGCCGGCATTAAAACCACGCGAAGTGCGGATCGATCAGTTTCGGCGCCTTGATTCGAATGCGGCTGGCGCGCGGTTTTTTGTCGGATGTGGCAAAGGTGCCTATATCCGTGCGTTGGCGCGTGATCTGGGGCGGGCTGTGGGCAGCGCCGCGCATGTAACCGATCTGCGCCGCTTGTCGGTTGGACAATTTCATGCGGATGATGCGATTTCGCTGGATTTTTTGGAAAAGCTGACGCATAGTGCCGCCGCTTTCGAGCATTTGCACCCAGTTCTGAGTGCGCTGGACGACATCCCGGCGCTACCCATTACTGGGAATGAGGCGACAAAGCTCCGTCATGGTCAGACATTGCCAGCCCTGAGCGCTTCGGCGCAAAAACGCTTTGCCATGTTGCTGACCGGCTGCACCGCGATTGCTATTGAGGATCAAACCCCGGTGGCATTGGTGACGCTGAAAGGCGGGGCCGTTTGCCCTGTTCGTGTGCTGAATTTGTAACACAAACCCATAGGAGGTTTTGATGTCGATTACGCAGGAACGTAAAGCGGAACTCATCAAAGAGTTTGGCAAAAATGACAAGGACTCGGGCTCAGCCGCTGTTCAGGTTGCTATTCTGTCAGAGCGCATTCGCAATCTGACCGAACATTTGAAGACACATAAAAAAGATTTCGGATCGCGTCGTGGTTTGCTGACAATGGTTGGCCAGCGCCGTAGCCTGCTGGATTATATCAAGTCCGGCAATCAGGGTGCCTATAAATCGCTTATTGAAAAGCTTGGTCTGCGCCGTTAAGCGCCCGGTTTTATCCATAAAAAGCGCATGACAGAACCGCAGTGTGATGGTTTTCACGCTGCGGTTTTTTTGGTCTTGCGTAAATGACGCATTTTTATTGCTTTTTATTTTTTGCCATGCGACAAAAGCGGCGAAAACAAAGGGAAATGTGACAAAACTGGGCACGGACAAGGCCGATTGAGGGTGCCCCTGAAAAACCGGATGCAGACAGAGCGCCGCGCCAATTATTCACCTTCAAAATCACCAACCCTTTATTGTTTGTCGTAAATCATGTCGATTTACGGTCATTGCTGCGATGTTGTCTGGGCAATAGGTGCACCAGATGTGTAAATGACAGATTTGTAAATGCCAAATCTGTAAATGCCAGGCTTGTAAATGCCAGGCTTGTAAATGAAAGAGATGAATAGATGTTCAAAATATTCCGCAAAGAATTAGATTGGGGCGGCACCCCATTGGTGCTGGAAACCGGTAAAGTTGCCCGGCAGGCCGATGGCGCTGTGATGGTCAGCCTTGGTGAAACCACCGTATTATGTACCGCTGTTGCCGCACAAACTGCGAAGCCGGGACAAGATTTTTTCCCGCTGACAGTGAATTATCAGGAAAAGGCGTTTGCTGCTGGCAAAATCCCGGGTGGGTTTTTCAAGCGCGAAGGTCGCCCGTCGGAAAATGAAACGCTAGTTTGCCGGCTGATTGACCGGCCGATCCGCCCGTTATTCCCGAAATCATTTAAATGCGAGACACAGGTTATCTGTACCGTTCTGGCGCATGATATGGAAAATAACCCGGATATCGCCGCGATGATTGGCGCATCGGCAGCCCTGACATTGTCTGGTGTGCCGTTCTTTGGGCCCATTGCCGCCGCCCGTGTTGGCTGGATCAATGACGCCTATGTGCTGAACCCAACGGTTGACCAGATGGACGAAACCGCGCTTGATCTGGTTATGGCCGGCACCCATGAGGGTGTTTTGATGGTTGAGTCAGAAGCGCAGGAACTGTCCGAGGAAATTATGCTCGGGGCGGTGAATTTTGGTCATGATGCGATCAAGCCGGTGATTGATGCGATCATTGATCTTGCCGAGTCATGTGCGAAAGAACCGCGTCCATTGCCGGAAGAGCCAGCCGAGAAAAAAGCCATTGAAAAAATTCTCAAAGGGTTCGAAAAGGCGTTTGTTGCTGCCTATAAAATCGCTGATAAAACCGAGCGTCAAGCGGCTTTGGCGGTCGCCCGTAGCGATGCCAAAGAGGCCATTGGTGAAGATTATGATGGCGTTCTTGTCGGTGGCTTGATCAAGGGTCTTGAAGCTGATGTGGTGCGTGGCGCGATTTTGAAGACCGGCGTGCGTATTGACGGCCGTGATACAAAAACCGTACGTCAGATTGTTGCCGAGGCCGGTTTCCTGCCGCGCGCGCATGGATCATCATTGTTTACCCGTGGTGAAACCCAGGCGATGGTGGTGGCCACACTTGGTACCGGTCAGGATGAACAGATTGTTGATGCGCTGGTTGGCGAAAGCCGGTCAAATTTTATGCTGCATTATAACTTTCCGCCCTATTCGGTTGGCGAAGCTGGCCGGGTTGGTTCGCCGGGCCGCCGTGAAATTGGCCATGGCAAGCTGGCATGGCGTGCGTTGCGGCCGCTATTGCCGAAAAAGGATGAATTTCCCTATACCATCCGGCTGGTGTCTGAAATCACCGAGTCAAACGGCTCGTCATCAATGGCGACAGTCTGTGGTGGCTCGCTGGCACTGATGGATGCGGGTGTGCCGCTGAAACGACCAGTGGCAGGTATTGCCATGGGCCTGATCAAGGAAGGCGATGATTTCGCTGTGCTGTCAGATATTCTTGGCGATGAAGACCATCTTGGCGATATGGATTTCAAAGTCGCTGGTTCTGATGCAGGTGTGACGTCATTGCAGATGGATATTAAAATCACCTCGATCACCCCGGAAATTATGAGCATTGCGCTTGAGCAGGCGCGTGATGGCCGGATTCATATCCTGGGCGAAATGTCCAAGGCATTGACCAGTGCGCGTGAAGATCTTGCCGATAGCGCACCAAAGATCACCACATTGAAAATACCGGTTGATAAAATCCGCGATATCATTGGCCCGGGTGGTAAAATCATCCGCGAAATATGTGAAGAAACAGGTGCCAAGATTGATATCGAAGAAGATGGCACGGTCAAAGTGGCGGCGGTCACGGGGCCGTCTGGTGAGGCGGCAGTGGCACGGATTCGTGATATTGTGGCGGAACCGGAACTTGGCGTCATTTATGATGGCAGGGTGGTCAAAACGGTAGATTTCGGCGCCTTTGTCAATTTCCTTGGTGCCAAGGACGGGCTTGTGCATATTTCCGAATTGCAAAATGGCCGCACCGAAAAGACCACCGATATTTGCCAGGAAGGCGATACGGTCAAGGTCAAGGTCATCGGTTTTGATGATCGTGGCAAAGTGAAATTGTCGATGAAACGCGTTGACCAGGAAACTGGTGCTGATCTGGAAGAGGCAGCCGACGCCGAG
>JADHLR010000109.1 GCA_016780525.1 Candidatus Puniceispirillum sp. | reverse complement strand
GAAGGCGGTGATATTGCCAAGCGAATAGCCAAGTGTGGCGCCGTCATAAACCATCAGACCAACACCAAAAATAGCCAGACACATTGTTGGCCAGGTGACCGGGTGCGGTATCTCGCCAATCCATCTCCACGCAATAATGGCTGCCAAAAATGGTGCAATCGTTAAAATCAGTAGTGTTGACGCCACCGATGTATGCAGCATTGAAAAAATATATGTGGCAAAGGCAAGCGCCAGCCAGCCCCCCATCCATAGATCATGCCGGTCAATCATTTTGATAAATTTTTCCGGACTGATGCGACGCCGGAGACAAACCACAAACAGCACCATCAGCGTTAGGCTTAGCGAGCGATAGAACAATATCTGGAAACCAGTCGCGTCGTCGAGCAGGCGCATCAATAGACCAACAAAACTCATCAGACTAGCCCCGCAAAGGACACATATCATAGCGATAGGTCGGGTCATAGCGATAGGTTGGGTCATAACAAGCTCGTTAAAAGGTTACTCGTTAGTTGAAAAGCGACTATGCTGAACGATAATAACGGTGCCAATAGGTAAAATGAGAGCAATACCGGTCACAGTGAGTAATAACAGACCAAGCTCTGAATAATCGGCTGTGGTAACGATTTCATTGGTGATCTTATCTTTAACCTGGCGCGTTACAATGAAGGCCTGATTCAGATATTTCGTGCCAAGCGCGCTTGCTGAGAGCGCCAGATTGGTAAATGAGGCAAACACCGCGAAAAATGTGGCTTTCATATTTTCCGGGGCGTTTTTGGCGATCCAGGCCAGCAACGGAATCATTGATACCTGGCCAAGAGGCGATTCGACCGCGGTATTGACGATGGCGATAAATCTGGCGTCAACCATGCCGCCAGTCAGGCTGGCTGTCCAGTGATGCAGGCCATAATACATGCCGACACTTGGCAAAAACAATACCGCACCCGCAATCGATAATATGACGATAATTTTGGCCATGGAGTTGCGCACCATAAACGGCCGCAGCAACACGATGCCAATCAATGTCAGCACGGATGCAATGACCGACAATACCGAAAAAAATTGCTCGTTAAAAAGCAACTCATCAATCTCAAACCAGGTCAGGCCCGGCCCCGGGCTTGGCATCGCCCGAAACATAAAAACAATAATAGCCGTGCCGATGATCATAAAACGCTGATGTTCTGGCAAAACAGCAACAAGGCGGCTCATCAGAAATAAAATAATGCCGACCGAGCCGGCAAAAACAATCTCCTGCGCATAGGCAATATTTGTCACACCAAGAGTAACCGAAAATATGGCAAAGCCGAGGCTGCCGAGCAAAATGCTCCAATTTATCTGTGGTTTACTATGTACCGCCACTGGCCCGTCGGCTGGTGGGTTATGGTGCAGCGACTGCTGTCTGGTGACGCTGGCTATGATCACGCCAATGACAGAAAATAATGGGATTATAAGGGCATAAAGATAGATCTTACCGTAAAGCTCAATGCGGGCAGATTCCCCCAATCGGTCGGCACCATCAAATAAAATAACATTGGCAAGCGCCACTAAAACGGTGCCGCCAATGATCGCAAAGCGGCCCAATGTCTGCATTGTGATATGCATATTCTTCATCGCCGCGTCACTAAAGGGGACGCCTGTTTCGTCCAGCGCTGGTACCGCTTCGACGGTCATCGCATCGGCAACAACATCCTGCAATACAAACCCGACAGGTGCCAGAATAGCGCTCAACACATACCAGCTCTCAACCGGCAGAATGTCCGCCATGTCGGCGGTATGCATGATCAGCCCATACATGATCAGCAAGCTGGCGGCGATCACCGCAGCGCCCAGATACACCAGATAATTTTTATGTTTCCAAATCAGATCGACAAGATGCCCAAGTGGCATTTTTAACGCCCATGGCAACCCCACCCAAAATCCGAGACTGGCCAGAAAGGCGGCGGATAAATTCAGATAGTCTTTGATAAAAAACGTGCCGACAATAGCGGTCAGGCCGGAAATGCCAGCCGCCAGATAGACCATCAGGGGCGG
Source organism: Candidatus Puniceispirillum sp. (assembly GCA_016780525.1). Taxonomy (GTDB): domain Bacteria; phylum Pseudomonadota; class Alphaproteobacteria; order Puniceispirillales; family Puniceispirillaceae; genus UBA3439. The sequence goes on along the minus strand of JADHLR010000109.1, from coordinate 3,494 downwards.
CACATAGCTCCAGCGAAACTGCCGGGGCAATTCGGTCACACTCATCACTATGCGCTGGATCGCTGCTATCATACGCAAAACACTATTACAGCCAAGAGCGCTCCTGCAATCGGTAAATGTCGCCGTGGCAGAATGGCGATATGCCGCTATGCCGCTATGCCGATTTACTGGTGAAAAATCAGTCGTTGGTTTTCGGCTGTAATCTGTCTTGCCAGATGGTTTTGATTGTTGCGGGTATCAAACCGGGCAGATCTTCCTCCCAATCCAAATAATCCTGCGCATCTTTTAATACACCAAAATGCCGGCCAGCGAATAATGCGCTCTGGTCAATGGGGCTGTCGCCTGTATCGCTGATTGACGCCGCAGTTGACTGTAAATTTGCTTCGATGGCATGATCTGCCCATACAGCTATGGCGTCAATCTGCCACCCATTTTTGGTCAGAATATCGGCGATCATGTTTCCGGTTGCCGCGCATGTGGTGATAATGCCGACCGGCTGATGCGCTGGCTGTTGGTCTATAATAGTTGTGATATTTTCCCATTTGCTGGTCGCGATATGAGCTGTTGCATAGTCTTTAGACAGGCGAAAATCCAGAATGTGCGTGCCGCTGGCCAGCCATTTTGGGATCGGGTTTTCCTTGGCGCTGATCGGGTCGGTGGGGTGCTGCGGCGCGGCGGCAAAACTATCTGCGGCAATGATGGCAATTTCCACCGCAAACCCCATCCGTGACAGCCAATAGGCGGCAAATGCGGCGCGGCAGCCTGATGCGGTATCAAACAGAATAATCGGCACATGATATCTGGCGATTGACCGATCCGTTTGTTGCACCAGATTTGTCCCTGATATTTTGATCACCCGCTGCGCCAGAAGATCGCCATTGGCGGCGTCATCAGACACATCAAACAGCAAGTGATCGCGGTGTGACCCGATAAACGCATCAAGGTCAGCCGGCCGGATCGTGGTCGCCCGAATCTGCCAGCGGTCGAGAAAATTGGCAACAGATTCAATTGATTCGGTGGGTGCTGCTATATTATGGGTAGAGCCATGCTCGCGGGTAAAGCCATCAAGCTCCCAAGCCTGTGTGCCGCCCCGAAAAATAGCAAAATCCCCCTCATATCCGGCCGCCTGTAATGTGTGTGCGCCAATGATTGAACGTGTCCGCCCGGCACAATGCAATAAAACCGTTGTATCGTGACGCCGCAATGCATCCATATTGGCCAGCAGCAGGCTGTTCGGTAAATTTTTTGAGCTGGGCAGGGTAAATCTATTATATTCCCCGGCTGGTCTGACATCGACAAGCTGTGCGTCGGGGTGGTCTGCCAGATATTGTTGCGGTGTCACCTCTAAAATACCGGGCAGATGCGAAACAATTTCGCCAAATGCTTTTGACCAGACATATTCCCCCTGCACAAAGCCGGTCATCGGCTCTGTTGGCGCCGCTGTTTTATGCGAGGTGATGTTGTGATAGCCCATATCCCGCATATAGGCGAGGGCAACGGAGCTGGCGGTATCACCCCAATCCAGATAATGGATTGGAAAGCCAAAATCCGGGCATAAAAAGGGCAGGCGGGTTGGCAGAATCGAGAGCGGGATATTGGTGCTGCCAAACCAGTGACCATGCACATAGTCACGGCGCTCGCGGCAATCGATCAGGCAGAATGGCGCGGCTTGATCATAGAGCTGTGTAAAAACGGTAACGGTCATTTCAGGGCCTGATCTTGCCAGCGGTTTTGCACTTAACTTAATTCATATCCCGGTTTAATTCATATTTTAGGCGTTTGACCTGTGACATATCAGTGCCTTCGATACGCAACAGGCTGGTTGGGGCGGTGCGTGTTGGCGCGTGCAACACGCCTTGTTCATAGACATGCGCATCGCCGGTGCGCATCTGATAGGTTTTGCTGAGTTTCACTTTGCCGGGGGTGTCTTCGCTGGCCGCTTGCACAAGGTCAAATTCGCTCATTTCGGTTTCACCGCGCACCTGTGCATAAATCGCCCAGGATGGTCCATGATCATGCGGCGGTGTTGTTTTGGGGCCGGCAAAGTTATGTGCCAGAATACAAAAGCCAAGTTCCGGATCCTGATACAGCAAATCGCGTTCGCCAGCGGTGACCGGCACTAGAGTTTTGGCGGCGTCTGCGTCGCGCAACAAGTGCTGCAAATGCGTCGCCACGAGCTTGCGACCTTCCGGGCCGGGGTTCTCGATCAGCAATTTGCGGCATGTTTGTGATAGATCCGATAGCACCTTGTTCATTGGCGCGCCTCCTGCTGTAAATGATGCCGGCTGTGTATTCTATTTGGGCTGGCAATGTTATTTTAGATATTCACTGCGCCGGTTGTTGCTGCCACGGCGCCTGTCTACGGCCGGAAAAACCGCCGCTTAACCTCATCTAATCGCATTATTTTTTTGCTGTCTACTCGCCATTTTGATTTTTGACCAGACTGAGACAGATTTACGCACAGCCCAGCCGGTAACGACTGTTGAAATCCAGTTTTGATAGGCTTCCGGGGTTAGTTTGGTGACCGGCTCATAATCGGCTTTATTATAAAATGAAAACACCTCAATATGCAGATCGTTGACCTGTCTGGCGGCGAGCAGATCAGTAATTTCGACCTCATCGGTTTTGCGAAACCATTTTTCCAGTCTTTTATTCAGACGTCTTTCGATCCAGTACATGTGACGGTTTCGGTAATCTGTCTCAATAACGGATAATAGCTCGTCCTCGGTCACAATACGCTCTGGCCTTTTTCTCGTCACTTGCTGTGGTTAATCTATTTATAATGGGCACGCCGGTCGGAAAAGGCGCGTACCCGGCGCCGCCAGGCGGCATAGCTGCCCGGCTTCAGATTTTGACGCATCAATCTTTTGACATCTTTTTCTTTCAAACCGTACAGGCTTTCAATTTGCTTAAAGCTGGTATGATCAGACAAGGCCATTTCGATGACCTCGTGAATGTCATAATCATCGTGTGACATGAATTGCAGCGCCTATGAGATGTACCGGGTCTTTAGCTGCCAAAGACCGGGTTGAACATGTCCGGGTCATTGACCCAATACACGATCAAGGTAACCGCAAATAGCAGAACAAAAAACACCGACACACCCAGCAAAATTTTACCAAGCTGCTTCTGACCGAAAGGTTGTATAGCCATAAAATATCTCCAAAACCGGCTCTAGTCTGACATGAAACAGCCCGGCTGTGAAACGGTAAAATCGAACAATAGGGCGATGCTTTATTGTGTTAAGCTACGCATGGAGGGGGATATTGCCGCTTATCGCTACGCTGGCAGCGTTGACACGGTGCGGGAAAACCTCGAGGGCGCAAAATATACGCTTGCTACCAACGCCAAAAATGCGGCTGCCGGGCTGATGCATTTCGCCGATATTGCAAAATTCAGGAATGAGCTTGATGCCAAGATTTATGGCATTGAGCCGGGCAATGACGGCTCTTGGCTTTGAGAGTGGTCTTGTGATTGTTGTTCTGGCGATACTG